>CAUJEC010000239.1 GCA_963169245.1 Actinomycetota bacterium | reverse complement strand
AGGACCGTGGTCTCGCCAAGCGCTCGTTCCAGACGCAGGAATCGCTCGTGTTGCAGAGCGGACTGGTGGAGCATCACACCGATCATGACGTTCCAGACGCCAACCCATGTCCCATGAACTGATAGTTCGTAGAGACCAAATGCTGCGACCCCCATTCCAAGTATGCGGCCGACAACTGAGGCACCGATTGCTCCGGCGCACCTGTCTGCACGCAGCTTCCAGATGATGGCCGCAAGTATGTGGCCTCCGTCGAGTGGCACTCCGGGCAACAGATTGAACACGCCCAGGATGATGTTGACGATGCCGAGCCACTTGAGAGCCGTCACGTAGACACTCGGTCCGCCAAGGTCGGTGATCAGCCACGAACCGGCCAGCGCTCCGACTCCGAATAGGAGGCTGGCTAGCGGTCCGGCAATCGCGATCGCGAACTGGGCCTCTGGAGTCCTGGGCTCGGAATCGAGTTCGGAGACTCCGCCGAGGAACCAGAGTCGAACGCTACGCACACCGATCCCGAGCCGGTCAGCAACAAGTGAGTGGGCGAGTTCGTGTAGGAGAAGAGACACCACGAAGAGGACCGCCACCACGATCGCGACGCTCCAGTAAGTGAGCGACACATGACCTGGGACGGCCTCGGGAAGGATTCCTGTCGCAAGGGCCACGCTCAGGATGCCGAGCAGGGGGAGGACACCGACATCGAGATCGACATCGATGCCGTGAACACGGCCGAGCTTCAGTCCGGGTGATCCCATGATGATCCTCGGCGACAGATGCTAGGGGATCAACGGCCCGCAGGGACGTCGGAACTGTTACATGTGGGTGGAACTGTGACATCTGGGTCGTTGACCCATCCGTTCTAATGACATACATTAGAACGCGTTCTAGTCCCCAGAATTTGGAAACGAAGGTGAATCCATGGAGTTCGGTCTCTTCCTGAACGGCTATCTGCCCGGCCCGGCAGCCCACAATCCTGCGGCCGAGCACGAGATGATCATGCGCGAGGTGGCCTATGCCATCCATGCTGATGGGTTCAACTGGAAGTACGCATGGTTCGGGGAGCATCACGCCTTGACCGAGTACTCCCATATGTCGGCCCCCGAGGTCGTCTTCGGATACGTCGCCGCCAAGACCTCGCAGATACATGTCGGTTCGGGGATCATGAACCTGTCCCGCAAGGTCAACCACCCGGTTCGAAATGCTGAGCGGGTCGCCCTTCTCGACCACATCACCGAGGGTCGCTACGAGTGGGGGACCGGCCGTGGCGCTGGAGCCCACGAGATGGCGACCTTCGACCTGCTCACATCCGAGACCAAGGAGATGTGGGACGAGGCCGCGCCCGAGATCCTGCGCATGTGGGAACAGCGTGATTACACCTTTGAGGGTGAGTTCTTCAAGATCGAGACGCCTCACAACATCCTGCCCAAGCCCTACGGCAAGGGACACCCGCCGCTGTGGGTGGGCTGTGGCAACCCTGCGACGTTCACCAAGGCCGGCAATCTCGGCATCGGTGCCATTGCATTCAACTTCGAGCCCATCTACAACCTGCGTGGCCGCATCGAGGCGTACAAGGAAGGGATCAAGGACTGCACCGAGCCGCTCGGCCAATACGTCAACGACAACGTGATGATGACCAACGCCGTCATTTGTCTGGAGGACCGCGACCGAGCCCGAGAGATCGCCATGTCAAGCGGGCGTGGTTACCTCAACACGATGGTCAGTCTGTACCACAGCACCATGCCCCCCATGAAGAATGCTGTGGTCTGGCCCGGAGCGCCGCACCGCATTCCCGACGAGGCGACGCTCGACATGCTCATCGAGGGTGGCTGGATGCTCTGTGGCAACCCGGAGGAGGTCAACGAGCAGGTAGCGAAGTACCAGGACGTCGGTTGTGACCAACTCGTCTTCGGCGTACCGGCCGATGGCCCCGAGCACGAGGAAGTGCTTGAGATGATCGAACTATTCGGCTCTAAGGTCATCCCGAACTACGACAAGGACCCGGTGCACTCGACAACCCGCTTCCGTGAGAGCGCCAAGCGCAAGTACCCCGACTTTGCTAATCCGCTTCCTGAGGGTCTTGACGTCTCCGTCATTCCGACGAACGCCATCATCCCTCTCGGCGGCTGATGGTCTCCTAGCCCGAGCGCAATACATGAACGACAGTGGGCGGTCCGATCTCTGGGCCGCCCACTGTCGTTGATGGCGAATCCCCCGAGGAATCAGTCCCTATGTCAACCAACGATCCGCGTTCCACCTCCGCCACCGCGACGAGCGATCGTTTGCTCGATACGGCGGAGTTTCTCTTTGCCCGCAGCAGTATCGCTGCGGTCACGACGCGCGAGATTGTGGAACGAGCCGGTCAACGCAATGTGTCCTCGATCAGCTACTACTTCGGATCACGTGAGGGCTTGCTGAGCGCACTACTCGCGCGACGGGGTTTCATCGTCGATGCCGAACGGGGGCGCCTGCGCTCGGAGATAATGGATTCGCCGACGATCAAGGAACTGATCGAGTGTCTGGTGATCCCTCTCACCGATCTCCTCCACAGCCCAGAGGGCAGGTCCTACATACGAATCGTTGCTCAACTCCGTGGGAAGTTCGCGTACTGGCGAGGTGAGTCCGATGCTTCGAGTGCGCGGAACATGCTCGCGATACTCGAAGAGATCGAGGGGATTCCCAAGCTGTCGACCGCGATGAGAGCGGAACGAGTCGTCTCCATGATCATGTTGATGACATCGTCGACGGGGGAGAGGGCACGTCGACTCGATGAGGAGTCAGGCGACGAAGCACATGAGCTATCCCACTCCGACTATGTGACGAATCTGACCGCGATGTGCACAGCAGTACTCACTGCATGAACCGGCATCTGTCAGACTTCTCGCCAATGCACAGAATTCTCAAGGCACAAGGAGGCCGACTGTGGGTCAGAACCAGCGATCGCAGATAACGATGACCGATGACGAGGTGCAGGCATTTCTAGTTCAACAGCGAAGCGCGACGCTGGCGACGATCGGCTCCACCGGCGCTCCACATCTGGTGGCCATGTGGTACGCGATAGTCGATGGCGAGATCTGGTTCGAGACCAAAGCCAAATCTCAGAAGGCCGTGAATCTCAGACGAGACCAGCGAGCGACTTTTCTGGTTGAGGCCGGAAACACATATGACACGCTGCGTGGGGTGTCGATCGAAGGCACGGTCGAAATGACCGACGATCCTGAGCTGTTATGGAAGGTCGGAGTGAGCGTGTGGGAGCGCTACAACGGATCGTACACAGAGGATCTCAGGCCACTGGTCGAGTTCATGTTGCACAATCGGGTCGCTGCGCGTCTGAGGACAGATCGGGTCCGCTCATGGGATCACCGCAAGCTGGGGATGGACCCGATCCCCCTCGGAGGCAGTACAGCCGCGAGCATCGGCGAGTGAGCTGGCTCGCGCCTAGGCAGGTGCTCAGGCCGTGAGCACGAGCTTTCCGAACACCTCACCGGTGTCCATCTTCGCGAACTGCTCATGGGCCCGCGACATGGGAACCACGCTGTCGATTTCGGGGACGATGCCCTTTGCTGCGACCAGCTTCAACATCTCGTCGAGTTCGTCGCGGGTCCCCATGGTCGACCCCACGACCGAGAGCTGAAGGAAGAAGACACGGTTCAGATCAGCTGGAGGGTTGGGGCCGGTCGTGGCACCGCTCACGACAATTCTCCCGCCGGGTCGCAGCGCCCGTAGCGAATGATCCCATGTAGCGGCACCGACGGTCTCGATGACAACGTCGACCTTCTCTGGCAGTCGCTCCCCGGTCACAAAGCAACCGTCAGCCCCCAACTCTTTGGCCTTGGCCCCACGGCCCGAATCGCGAGAGGTGCACAACACCGTGTGACCAAGAGCCTTAGCCAGGACGATGGCCGCTGTGGCGACGCCACCCCCGGCGCCTTGAACCAACACAGTTCCCGGCCCAGTCAGGCCAGAGCGGCTCGTAAGCATCCGGTACGCGGTGAGCCAGGCGGTTGGGAGACACGCGGCCGCCTCCCACGACAGCCCCTTAGGCTTGGGAACAGCGTTCCTTGCGGGAATGATGACCTTCTCGGAGAAGGTCCCCTGATGCTTCTCCGAGAACATCGTCCGTCCCGGATCGAGTGTCTCATCGCCTCGGCCGGCTGCCTGATCCGCAACCACTGGATAGATGATGACCTCGGTCCCATCCGCGAGAACCCCGGCAGCGTCTGTGCCGAGCGTCATGGGCAACTGGTCCGGTCGCAGTCCGACACCCTTGAGCGACCACAGGTCGTGGTGGTTGAGCGCTGCGGAGCGCAGCTCCACACTCAACCAGCCGTCCGGAACCTCCGGCTCTGGAATGTCTCCGACGTGCAGTCCGCTGAGTGGATCATCCTTGGATTGAGCGACACACCGAACTGCAAGCATCTTGATCTACCAGTACTCCTCATAGTGGATGTTCCCCCGCTGCTTGCGGTGATCCAAGGTAAAGCCCCTCGCGGAGAGTAGTTCAACAACACCCGTTGTTTCGGGGAACACGGTCTCGCCGTCAACGTCCTCGGGCAAACCGATCATCGAAGGATTGCCACAGAGGAACACGTGCGTGTTCTCGGGATCGAGCGTCAGGCCCAGTTCGCCCTCTATGACCCCATCTGAGATCAGGTTCTGGATGTAGCGCTTCGGCACATCGGGCTCACGGGTCGGCATTGGAAAATAGGTGTAGTTGGCGTAGCGCGACTCGAGTTCACGGTGCTTCTCGGTGTAGCCCAGGTCGGCCCACTGGCGTACAGACACCGCAGAGAGAATGGGGCCGGTGTGGCCCTTGCGGAGCAACTCGACAACCATGGCGTTGTGCGGCGCCTCGCCTGTACCCGTGGAGAAGAACAACACCGTGGCCTTGGGATCGGTAACAGGTCCGAGCGTGTAGCGTCCGGCAACCTTGGGGCCTAGGTAGATACGGTCACCCGGCTTCTTGAGCGCAAGGCGTGGGGTCAGACCCGGCACGTTGTCCGGGGTCGGCGGGACCAACACGATGTAGAACTCGAGTTCGTCGACGGACTCCTCACCGATCAGATAGCCGTGCTCGTCAAACATCTTCGAGGAGATCGAATACGAACGTCGGACCAGTTTCTCCCACTGTTCGTCGATCTTGGGGTCCTCGGCGTCATCCACCCGGTCCTCCCAGTAGCCGAGTCCAAGGGACGCGTACTGGCCGGGCAGGTGGGTGATGTCACCGAAGTCCGGTTTGACCCGCAGAACCCACAGATCCGAGTGCGTCGGCTCGAAGTAGGTGATGGTCGCGTTGTAGTGCTCCTCGCGTAGTTCGTCGATGGCACCCTGGAAGCGACGGCGACGCTTTGCGGCAGATGGAGGTTCGCCGGCGTCGATCTGAGGGAAGGCCTTCGCCACCTCGTATCCGATCTGCCAACCCGTAGTCGTGGTCGCGCCCTCCACCAACTCATCCTCGGAGCCGATGAACCAGACTCTTCCGGACTCTGCAGCGGCGTCGGTCAGTCCGACCTCACTGCGTGGCGTGGCGGTCCGTTCTGACGCGAACACGACATGGTCGAACTGCAGGTCGGGTGTGCGTCGATCCGCGAAGTAGGCCATCGGATATCCGTCGACCTCGACCACCTGGTCCGGAAGGGAGCGATACAACAACGTAGCTCGCCG
>CAUJEC010000238.1 GCA_963169245.1 Actinomycetota bacterium | reverse complement strand
GGTTGATTGCAGCGAACGTTGCCTCAGACGCTGCCACGGAAGGGCCGACCTACGACGTCAGGAAACTAGAGAGCCGTTCAGTCATCAAGAGCCTGTCGGATCTGCGAACAGATCAGATTCAGCTCAAGGCTTGGATTACTCCGATGTTGATGGACTGCATTCCTCAGCTCACCGATTCGATCGAGACAAGTCTGCAAGATCCCACTTTATAGGTCACCTCGCACGGTGCCGCTTGAGGGCATCCGGAGCGGCGGCCATGGTAGGCCCCTTGGATCGGGCGATGTCCCGGACGAACTACTGGTCCCGCAACGACGCGTGCGCTTGCTCGAGGGATCGTTCCCCGCGCTCGGGGTTCGCGACGGGGTGAACAGACCGTCGCCGTGCAGACCGTCAGGTCTAGGAGTCGATTGATGCGTTCAACATTAGCGAAGGCGTGTGCACGGTTCGGTCCGCCCACGAAGCGCCACGTCGAGGACGCCGGTCCAGATCTGCACGTGCGGGTGCTCCGTCTGTGTCGAAAGGGCGGAGGCAAGTGTCTGCTCGTCGTTCCTCGGACGCTACGACTTGACCGTGCAGAGTCAACTCAATGACCTGGGTGCACTCCGAAGGTTTTCGTTTTTGGGCCACCCCCGGTCAGGCAATGCGCACTTAGGAAGAATGTGAAGTGCGAGAGCAACCCGCTGGGGGACGTTGATAGAACAGAACTTCATGGCCCTGCCACAACTGTTCAGGTGCTCACACCATCGGTCCCGCCTGTCCTGACTGACGGTCTCGCTACGGCACTGGTACGGCTCATCAGTTCAGTAGCGGCGAAGACTCCTGACCGAGGCAATGTGGTTCCCGAGTGTCTGCCTCAAGGCGTAACGTCTTGATATGCGGTTCGCGTTCTACGGCAGGGTATCGACCGAAGATCAGCAGGATCCGAAGTCTTCTCGGAACTGGCAACTCGCCCGCTCCCGCCAGATCATCGAGCCCATCAACGGCGAGATTGTCAGTGAGTTCTTCGACATCGGTCAATCCCGTTCTTTACCTTGGAAGCGGCGACCCGAGGCCACTCGACTGCTCGAAGCGTTCAGATCTCCAATGCGGGATTTTGATGCAGTCGTCATCGGCGAGCCCCAACGTGCTTTCTACGGCAACCAATTCAGTCTGACGTTCCCAGTTTTCGTTCACTATGGCGTCGAACTGTGGGTGCCTGAAGTCGGAGGACGTGTCGACCCTGGCTCTGACGCCCACGATTTGGTGATGTCGCTCTATGGCGGCATGTCCAAAGGAGAACGCAACCGGATCAAGACCCGGGTACGCACCGCTATGGCGGCTCAAGCAGCGATCGAAGGACGGTTCCTCGGTGGCCGACCTCCCTACGGCTACGTTCTCGCCGACGCTGGCCCTCACCCCAACCCGGGAAAGGCAGCGATCGGTCAACGACTGCACGTTCTCGAGCTCGACGTGGCTGCGGCCCCTGTGGTCCGCCGAATATTCAGCGATTACCTCGCAGGCACTGGTATCTACTCGATAGCTGAACAGCTCACTGCTGAAGGGATTCTCTCGCCATCGGCACACGATCCCGCCCGTAACCGACATCGATCCGGCAGCGGAGGGGCATGGTCGAAGTACGCGGTGCGGGCCATCCTCCAGAACCCCCGCTACACCGGAAGACAGGTCTGGAACCGGCAGAGACGCGATGAGGTCCTCCTCGATGTCGAAGATGTAGCCCTCGGACACGAGACCAAGATGCGCTGGAACGATGAAGATCAATGGGTCTGGTCACAAGAGACAACGCACCCAGACATCGTCAGCATCGAGGACTACGAAGCGGTCCGGGCTATCTTCAGCTCCGCTCAACGTAGCGCCACCCGCAAGAGCCGCACACGACATCCCTATGCCCTGACCGGCATGATGCACTGCGGCATCTGTGGCCGCAGGATGCAGGGATCTTGGAATCACGGCCGAGCGTATTACCGCTGCAAGTTCCCCGCCGAGTACGCCATCACCGAAGACAAACATCCAAAGACGGTGTACCTGCGAGAAGAAGATGTCATTCCCAGCCTGGACAACTGGATCGCCCAACTCTTCGACGCCGACAACCTCGACGCCACATGTAAGGCGCTCGCCCAGGCAAGTGAAGTCGACGAGTCCGAACAATCGGGCAGGGACTCGGTGCTTCGGGCCCAACTCAACGAATGTGACTCGAAACTGGCCAAGTACCGAACGCTGTTGGAACAACAACCCGACATCACGATCGTTGGCGCATGGATCGCAGAAGTGGAACGTGACCGTCGCCGCCTCCAGCGGCTACTCAACGATCGGCCCAGCACTCGATCGTTCACAAGCGCCGAAATCAAAGCGATGGTCAACGAACTGCGGGATATCGCCAGCGTCCTGGCAGCAGCCTCACCAGATGACAAGCGAGCGGCATACGAGGAACTCGGCGTCACTCTCACCTACCACCCCGACCAGAACGCGGTACACGTCGCCGCAGGCGCTCCCCGTGTACTCAGGGTGTGTGTCGGAGGGGGGACTTGAACCCCCACGCCCTAACGGGCACTAGCCCCTCAAGCTAGCGCGTCTACCAATTCCGCCACTCCGACGTACCCTCATCTCTGAGGACTATTTGTTACCCCGCCGAAGCGAAGCGAGGGATGACTGTAGCACCCCTTGGGCCTAGCCCCAAGACGGCTTAGACGTCGAGCACCAACGCCATGATGAGCGTGTTGAACGCAAGCAGCAGGCCGGCGATCACCGTCATCCGGTCGAGGTTCTTCTCCATGACTGTCGACCCCGCCGCGGAGGCGCCGAGACCCCCACCGAACATGTCGGACAGGCCGCCACCCTTGCCACTGTGGATCAGGACAAGCCCTGTAACACCGATGCCGAGGACGAACTGGAGGATCCAGAGAATGATCTCTACCGCTTTCACGGCCAAGACTCTACCGGACTGTGAGCTCAAAGCGGGAACTCCCAAGTGCAAACCGTTTGCGGCGACACGGAGCGGACGCCCGGTCTTAGTCTTGGCCAATGCGCTACGGGATCAACGGCTCGGCTCGAATGCTTATCCAGGGGATCGAAGGAGTCCTCGACAGCATCGCCCACGCAGAGGCAGCCGGGTTCGACAGCTACTGGCTCGGCCAGATCGGCCTGACCGATGTGCTGAGCATCTTCGGCTCTCACGGAATCACCGGATCTCCCATGGAACTCGGAACCGCTGTCATCTCCACGTGGGAGCGTCATCCACGGATGCTCGCCGGACAGGCGCTCACCGTGCAGTCCCTAGTCGATGAACGACTCGTGCTCGGCATCGGTTTGAACCACCGGCCAGTCGTCGAGGACCGGCTCCACATGGACTGGGACCGCCCAATCCGCCATATCAACGAGTACCTGTCGATTCTCGATGACCTGCTCTACACGGGCCGCTCCTCGTTCCGGGGGCAGATCTGGTCATTCGAGGACGAGAACGTTCGCCCGACCGACATGCCCCCGAAGGTCATGCTCGCAGCGATGGGTCCACAGATGCTCGACGTTGCGGGGCGCCGCACCGATGGCACGATCCTGTGGTGCGTCGGACCCAAGACCATCCGCACCCACATCGCCCCGATCATCAACGATGCTGCGGCTGCGGCCGACCGCGACGAGCCGGCCATCGTCTGCTCACTTCCGGTGTGGGTCACCGATGACCCGCCGATGGCCCGCCAGTTCCTTGATCTGGTCCTCGCCGAGTACGCAACTATCCCCAGCTACCGGGCCATGCTCGACAGGGAGGGTGCTGCCGGACTCGGCGATCTGTCGATAGTGGGTAGCGAGGAATACGTTCGAGATGCGCTCGGCGAGATTGCCGAGGCTGGTGCCACCGACTTCAGCGCCGTGCCGATGGGCGCCAATCACGACGAGGCCCAACGAACCATGGACGTGCTCATCGAGGGTCTCGCCGCCGAATGTCAGGATGCCTGACCCCACGACCGGGACTTCCATACCCGGGGACCACCGATGTGTTAGACCACATCCATGACTGACTTGATCCTCGTAACCGGAACACTCGACTTCGACCCCGCCGGACGCGACGACGTAATCGAAGCTCTCAAGGAGATGATGACGGCAACCCGTGCCGAGGACGGCAACGTCTCCTACACGTTCTCCGCCGATCTGGAGGACCAGGGCCGGTTCCATGTCACTGAGAAGTGGGCATCGCAGGACGCCGTCGACTCGCACAACGCCTCGCCTCACATGTCTGCGTTCCTTGGAAAGTTGGGCGAACTTGGTTCCCAGGGCGCGAGCATCTCCGCGTGGACAGGCGCCACCGAGACGACGCTGTTCTGAGTCGCCATTCCGCTAGTTGGTTGCTCTGACCGCGACCTGTCTGCGATCAGAGCAACCAACTAGACGAGGAATCAGGCCCACGGAATCAGGCCCGCGGCCGGATCAGCGGCCGTGGTTGCGGTACTGGATCAGCGCGGCGAACTCGTCCGCTTCTAGTGACGCTCCCCCGACGAGAGCGCCGTCGATATTCGGCTGGGCCATAAGTTCGGCGATGTTGCCGGGCTTGACCGAGCCCCCGTACTGGATGCGGACGGACTCGGCTGCATCGTTGCCCGCAACTCCCGCCACGACACCACGTATGTGCAGGCACATCTCCTCGGCATCGGCTGAGGTTGCCGTTGCACCGGTCCCGATCGCCCAGATCGGCTCATACGCAATGACCATCGAGGCAACGTGTTCCTTGGTGATGCCCGCTAGACCTGCACGGATCTGCCCCTCAACTTTGGAGTTGGCCTCCCCTGACTCACGCTCCTCGAGGGTCTCACCACAACACAGAATGGGTGTCATTCCATTGCCGAGGACTGCCTTGAGCTTCTTGTTGACGATCTCGTCGGTCTCGCCGAAGTACTCACGTCGTTCGGAGTGCCCGATGATCACGTGGCTCACAGAGAGCTTGGCGAGCATGGGTGCAGACACCTCGCCGGTGAATGCGCCACTCGGCTCGTAGTGACAGTTCTGTGCACCGATGTGGAACTTCATCTTGTCCGACTCGATGATCGTCTGGAGCGAACGAATGTCGGTGAACGGCGAATGGATCGAAATCTCGACCGCCTCGTAGTCGTCCTTCTCGAGCCGGTAGTACAGCTTCTGGATGAACTGAACCGCGTCGAGGTGGTTGTGATTCATCTTCCAGTTGCCGCTGATGAAGGGCTTACGGGCATTTGCCATGTGAATCTTCCAATCTTCAAGAATTAAGTGCAACTCGGTTACACCGTAATGAATCTAGGTTCTCTGACCAATAAGGACCTGCCTCGGCACAAGGCACTCGGTCTACCGGGACCACGGACTTATGCGCTGCCGGAGAAGGTTGCGCCGTCACTGGGACCCAAGGCGCTTGGGCAGATCAGCTCACGTTAGATGCTCCCCGCAACGCGGCCAGTCCGGGCAGGTCCCCGTTCTCAATGAGTTCAAGCGACGCTCCACCACCAGTGGAGATGTGTGAGACCTCATCCGCCAAGCCGAACTGGGCGATCGCAGCCGCCGAGTCGCCGCCACCGATCACGGAGAAACCGTTGCTCTCGGCCACCGACAGGGCAACCGCCCGGGTGCCTGCTTCGAAACGTGGATCCTCAAAGACACCCATCGGCCCGTTCCACAGCATGGTCCTGGCCTCAGCGATGACATCGCCGAACTCGGCTGCGCTACCCGGCCCGATGTCGAGTCCCATCCAGCCCTCTGGGAGCGAGCGGCCGAAGTTACGCACCTCTCCCCCGGCTGACGGGTCACCGATCTTGCCTCCGGGGCCCAGCCCAACGACATCAGATGGCAGGTGGAGTCGGTCACCGAAGGTTTCCAGCAGTTCCTTACAGGTCGCGATCATGTCGGGTTCGCATAGCGAGTTGCCGATTGAGTGGCCCATCGCCGCGAAGAACGTGAAGCACATTCCGCCGCCCACGATGATCGAGTCTGCCGTCTCGAGTAGAGCCTTGATGACACCGAGTTTGTCGGAGACCTTGGAGCCACCGGTTATGGCCACGAAGGGGTGCGCCGGGTCCTGTCGGATACCGAGGATGACCTCGACCTCGCGGGCAAGTAGCCGCCCAGCTGCAGATGGCAGCCGCGAGGGGGGACCGACGACGGAGGCGTGTGAGCGGTGCGACGCCCCGAACGCGTCATTGACATAAAGATCGTGTCCCTCGACAAGCCGGTCGACGAAAGCCGCGTCGTTGGCGGTCTCCCCCGGGTCGAAACGTAAATTGTCGAGAAGTTCGACTCCGGGCGCGAGCTCGGCCAGACGTTCACGGACCGGCTCGACGGAGTACTTGGGGTCAGGTGTGCCCTTTGGGCGTCCCAGGTGGGTACACGCCGTGACCGACGCACCGTTGTCTTGGAGCCACTTGATCGTCGGCAGGGCGGCCCTGATACGCAGGTCATCGGTGATACGAGCGCCGTCGAGTGGCACGTTGAAGTCGGCCCGCAACAGCACCGACTTCCCGTTCACGTCACCGAGATCCTCGAGTTCCGGAACTCCAAACTTCATTTCGCTTCTTCTCCGTGTAGGACCAGCCCGCGTATGTCACGCACAGGTATCGATCAAAAGCGGTGCCGGGCGACCCGTTGGAAGCCCGGCACCGCTTTTGACGGAATGACCGTCAATTACTTGTTTGCAGCGCCCACGATCTTGGTCAGGTCGACCAGTCGGTTGGAATAACCGGTCTCGTTGTCGTACCACGACAGGACCTTGACCAGGCTTCCGTTGGCCATCGTGAGACCAGAGTCGAAGATCGAGCTGTAGGGCGAGCCGACGATGTCGGAGCTCACGAGCGGATCCTCGCTGTAGGCGAGCACACCAGCGAGACGACCCTCGGTTGCGGCGGCCTTGAACGCTGCGTTGACCTGCTCGACAGTGACTTCCTGCTTGAGGATGCCTGTGAAGTCGGTGATTGAGCCGGTCGGGACAGGGACTCGCAATGAGGTGCCATCGAGCTTGCCCTGCATCGCCTGAAGCACGAGGCCCGTTGCTCGGGCCGCGCCGGTCGATGTGGGGACGATGTTGATGGCGGCGGCACGGGCACGGCGGAGGTCGCTGTGTGGTCCGTCGACGAGCATCTGGTCACCGGTGTAGGCGTGGATCGTGTTCATCAGACCCTTCTCGACGCCGAACGCGTCATCGAGAACCTTGATGAGGGGCACGAAACAGTTGGTCGTGCACGACGCGTTGGAGACGATCGTGTGCGCAGCCGGATCGAAGGTGTCGTCATTGACGCCGACGACGAAGGTGGCATCGACATCTGTGCCGGGCGCCGAGATCACAACACGCGGAGCGCCGGCGTCGATGTGCGCCTGAGCCTTGTCACGCGTGGTGAAGAAACCGGTCGACTCGACGACGACGTCGACTCCGAACTCACCCCAAGGGATGTTGCGGGGATCACGCTCGGATGTGACCTTCATCAGGTCGCCGTCGACCTCGATACCACCGTCGACAACCTTGAGGGTTCCGTCGTAGCGGCCGAAGACCGAGTCGTAGGCGAGCAGGTGGGCAAGGGTGTCGACGTTGCCGAGATCGTTCACGGCTACGAAATCAATGTCCGCGCCCTGCTGCTTGGCTGCACGGAGGAAGTTCCGGCCGATACGTCCGAAACCATTGATGCCAACTCGAATACTCATATCACTCCCGGTTGATGATGGGTTCCCCTCATGATCGCACAGAGTGGTCATGCCAAGGTAAAAGCGCTGGCACCGACGACCGCCGATCCGCTAACTCACGCGGTGGCGCCGCCAAGGTCGACCAGATCCGCCAGTGCCCTGCCCAGAAGCTCGACATCATGAGCCCTGCCGGACCCCGAGGTCAGCCTGGCGCCAACGGCCTGTGGCACACCCTCCGCACCATCCATCCTCGATGGGTCATAGAGCACGACGTCCGGTACGAGGCCATGCCGACCGAGAGCCGTTACGTGAGCGGCTACGTCGTATCCCGACGTTTCGGGGACCTGCGGATTCAGATTGCAGACGTAGACGAACGACGCCTCCGACGCCTTGATCGCTTCCCGGATACCAACCACGGCCGTGGCCGCCAGCACGCTCGTGTAGAGCGAACCCGGTCCCAACACGATCTGATCCGCACCAAGAATCGCCAGTTCGGCCTCGGTGCAAACCGGCACGTCGACCGGATCGACCGCCACCAGTTCCAGGTCGTCGCAAGCGTTGACTGCCACCTGGCCCATCACTGTCTCGCCACATGATCGACTCGCGCGCAGAGTGATCAGTTCCTTGGTGGTGGGAAGCACTCTGCCTTCTGAGCCGAGAAGTCGGCCAACTTCGTCGAGAGCAGCCACAAGATCACCGGAAGCGTGCTTGAGGGCCACCAGCATCAGGTTCCCAACCGCGTGTCCAGCAAGTTCACCCGAGTCGAATCGGAACTCCATCGCCCGGGCCAGCAGCGAATCCGGCTCCGCCAACGCAACGAGACACTTACGAAGATCGCCGGGAGCGAGAGTCTCGCCAGCCTCACGAAGCCGACCGGTCGATCCACCGTCATCCGCGACCGAGACGACCGCAGTCACGTCCCCGGAGTAGGTCCGAGCGGCGCGAAGCGTGGCGGCCAGGCCATGTCCACCGCCGATCGCGACGACACGCGGCCCGAGTTCCTCGCCGACTACATGGAGATGTGGTTGATGTTCAACAGATTGACTCACTCGACGACGTCCTACTTCTCGACGTCCCGATGGCGGACCCTCGGCTCATAGCCCTCGACACGCATCCACTCCGAGACCTGCTCGGCGATCGCCACTGAACGGTGACGACCCCCCGTACAGCCGAAGGCCACTGTGAACACGGACTTTCCCTCGTCGACATATGCGGGGAGCAGGAGTTCGAGAAGACTCTCAATCCTCTCTATCGCAAGCTTTGTAAGATCAAATGAGTCCAGATATTCGCGGATCGGTGCATCGAGCCCAGTCATCGGCCGCAGTTCATCGATCCAGTGGGGATTGGGCAGGAAGCGGCAGTCGATGACCATGTCGGCATCGGTCGGCATTCCGTATTTGAACCCGAAGGACATGATCGTCACGTGCGTGGTGTTATCGCGGTCGATATCGCCGAACAGTTCGACCACACGACGACGGAGTTCATGAACGTTCATGTCGGTCGTGTCGATGACCATGTCGGCCGCTGCGCGTAACGGGGCAAGCCTGAGCCGCTCCTCGTCGATCGACTCCTCAACCGTGCCGAAGTCTCCAAGCAGGGGGTGACGGCGTTTGGACTCCCCATATCGGCGAATCAGGTTGCCGGTCGATGCGTCCATGAAGATGGTGCGCACCCGGGCGCCAGAGGCCTTGAGCTCAGCGATGGGCAGGGCGACCTCATCAGCAGACTTCTTTG
Organism: Actinomycetota bacterium; assembly: GCA_963169245.1. Lineage (GTDB taxonomy): Bacteria > Actinomycetota > Acidimicrobiia > Acidimicrobiales > Microtrichaceae > JAGQSZ01. The sequence goes on along the minus strand of CAUJEC010000238.1, from coordinate 8,363 downwards.
CGCCCACAACGAGAGCAACCGGAGTCACGCCGCCGTCCTTGAACCTGGCAAGTTCTGTGACCTTCGGAATCAGTTCGCTCGGCAGGTTGTCGACAACAAACCATCCGAGGTCCTCGAGGGTGTTGCCGACCTGGGTTCTACCGGCGCCGGAGAGTCCGGTGACTATGACGAAGTCGACCATGCCCTAAGGGTACGCGCGCCAAGACCACGCCACGCGCGCCCGCAGGACTCAGGCCCGTCGGAAGCTCAGGAACAACAGTCTGGGTATCGCCTCGACCTGTGAGTACTCAGGAGTTCTTCCCAGGAAACCCGGAGGCGGTGCCGGCTCGATCATCAACTCGAGTTGCAGACCAGCCCGGATCGCGGAGTTCAGATAGCGGCCGAGGGGGCGGTGGTAGAAGCGGATGAAAACGCCCTTCTCCACCTCCTCGACGGTGTCGCATTCATCGAGGTAGGGCCCCACCCGCCAATAGAGTTCGGGCGGATCGATCATCTGATCGTCGATCCATCCGCTGTCGGGGGTCTGAAGGAGTGGATGGTTCAACAGGAACAGGAACCGACCACCGGGCCGCAGTATCCGTGCGACCTCATCCAGCGCCGCATCTACGTCGGGGATGTGTTCGAAGACCAGACACGCGACGGCCATATCGGCTGACGCGGTTGCAATCGGCAAATCAACTGCCGAGCCTTGAATGTAACGAGGACTTCCCCCGCGTCTGAAAGCCTCGGCAACCTGCGTGTGGGCGGGATCTATCCCGATGACGCCCAGCCCGGCGTCCGCAGCCAACCGTGCCACCTGGCCCTCACCACAGCCGATGTCGACGACGGTGCCCGAGCCGAGCAGGTTGTCTCGTATCAGCGGGAGGATCTGCTCGACGTACTCGGGGTCGGCACCATCGGTGAACTGTTCCTGCCACCAACCGGCGTGGTCCTCCCACGGGTCTGGGTTCTTGGGGGTGTAGTCAGTCATCGGCTCTCGGTATCGGGCGCTGGTTCTGGCTCGGGCTCGTGGAACTTGTCATAGATCGAATCAGCCACGGCCTCCGGTAGCCACTTGACGGCGCGCAGTTCTTCCCGGCTGGCTGCCTTGATCGCCTTCACGGTCCCCAGTTCCTTTAGCAACTTGGCCCGTCGCTTGGGTCCGAGTCCCGGGATGTCGTCGAGCGCGGACTGGGTCATCCGCTTTCCGCGCCGCTCCCGATGGAATGTGATTGCGAAGCGATGCGATTCGTCGCGAATCCGTTGCAACATGAACATCGCCTCCGAGTTCCTGGCGATGATCACGGGGTCAGACCTTTCCGGCAGGTACACCTCCTCGAACTGTTTGGCGAGCGAGGCAACCGGGATCTCGTCGTCGAGTCCCAGGTCCTGTAGGACTCGCACGGCTACTCCGAGTTGCCCCTTTCCCCCGTCCACCAGAAGCAACTCGGGCGGATAGGAGAACTTCCCGCGCTCTTCGATCGGCCGCTCCCGCTCAGCCAGATATGCGGTGAAACGACGTGTGAGCACCTCTTCCATCGCAGCGAAGTCATCGTTCTGGGGGACGTTCACCTTGAATCGTCGGTACTCGGACTTGCGGGGCAGCCCGTCCTCCATGACGACCATCGAACCCACATAGTCGGTCCCCTGCAGGTGACTCATGTCGTAGCACTCGATACGAAGCGGCGCCTCGGGAAGCCCAAGGGCCTCCTGCAACTCGTTGAGAGCCTTGGCCCGAGTGTTGTGATCCGATGCCCGGCGCAGGCGGTGACGAGTGAACGCCTCCTTCGCGTTCTGGGTGACCGTCTCGGCGAGTTCACGCTTGGCACCCCGCTGGGGGATTCGCACACCTACACGACTCCCCCGCTGTTCACTCAGCCACTCTTCGTAGACCCCGACGTCATCGGGGATGACCGGCACCAGCACCGACTTGGGGTATCCGACTGCCGGTTCGTCGCCGTAGACCTGTTCGAGGACGATCGCAGCGGTTTCGCCCGGCGACATCTCCATCACCTTGTCGATGATCATCCCCTGACGTCCCACGACACGTCCCCGGCGAACGAAGAACACCTGGGCCGACGCCTCGATCTCGTCCTCGTGAATCCCGATGATGTCGACGTCCTCGCTGCGGTCACCAACCATCTGTTGCCGCTCGATCGCCCGTTTGACTGTCACGATCCGGTCACGCAGACGAGCCGCCTGTTCGAACTCCTGATTCGACGCCGCCTCACGCATCTGCGTCTCGAGCGCGTCGAGAACCGGCTCAGACTCGCCCTCGAGGAACCGCATGAACTCGGCGACCAGTTCGTCGTAGTCGGCCTTGGTGATCTCGCCCACACACGGTGCCGAACATTTCTCGATGTGAAACAACAGACACGGCTTGCCCAGTCGCTGATGTCGCAAAAGCTTGGAATCGGAACATGTCCGGATCGGAAAGGTCCGAAGGAGTTCATCGAGGGTCTCTCTGATGGCATACGCGTGGGCATAGGGACCGAAATAGCGGGTGCCCTTCTTGCGCCTGCCACGCATGACTGTTGCCCGGGGCCACTCGTCATCAAGAGTCACTGCAAGGAACGGGTAACTCTTGTCATCGATGAGGCGCACATTGAATCTGGGCTTGTACCGCTTGATGAGCGAGTACTCGAGCATCAGTGCCTCGACCTCGTTGCGGACCTGGATCCACTCGACCGACGCTGCCGCCGCCACCATCTGAGCGGTGCGGGGGTGGAGTGTTCGCGGGTCCGCGAAATAGTTCGACAGACGCGAACGCAGCGACTTGGCCTTGCCGACATAGATCACCCGACCTTCGGCATCCCTGAACTGATAGCTACCAGGGGTGTCGGGGATAGTTCCGCTCGGCGGCCGTTCCAGCATCGACCCCGAACATATCGTGACGACGGCGAGGTGGTGTATCGTGGAATCACTGGCCTGGTATCCAGCAAGATTTCAAACCTACTGAGTGCCGACATCCCCGTGGCGTGGCGACCAGGCTGTCCCCACCGGCTGCTATCTCAGAAGGACCCACATATCTTCGGTCCCTGTGGCCGGACAGCAGGAGGTCACCTCTCAAATGCTGAGACTTCAGTCCCCTCTACCCGAGGAATATACGACTGCGTCCAAGGAAGAGCTTGCCGATCGGATCGGCGCAGCGAAGCAAACATTGGGCGACAGGCTGTTCGTCCTGGGTCACCACTACCAGCGTGACGAGGTCATGCAGTGGGCGGACGCCAGGGGTGATTCATACGGACTCTCGGTTCTGGCTCAGAACCGTCCCGAAGCCGAATACATCGTGTTCTGTGGCGTGCACTTCATGGCAGAGGCGGCTGACATCCTCACCGGCGCTCACCAGAAAGTCGTGCTTCCGGATCTCAACGCAGGTTGTTCGATGGCCGACATGGCCGACATCGACTCGGTCGAAGAGGCATGGGAGACCCTCGAGGACATCACCGATATAGAGCGGGTGGTTCCGATCACCTACATGAACTCCTCTGCAGCGCTCAAGGCATTCGTGGGCCAGCACGGTGGCGCTGTCTGCACCTCGACCAACGCCAGAGCGGTTCTTGATTGGGCTCTGGTCAGCCCTGATGGGCCACAGGGTCGACAGGTTCTGTTCTTCCCCGACCAGCATCTGGGACGTAATACCGGCCATCAGATGGGATATGACGAGTCCGACATGGCCATCTGGAACTACCGCAAGGACATGGGCGGCCTAGAGGAACACGAGATCAAGGAGAAAACCTTCCTGCTCTGGAAGGGGCACTGCTCTGTTCACCAGCGTTTCAGCGTCAAGAACGTTGAGGACTTCCGTTCAGAGCACCCCGATGGACTCATTATCGCCCACCCGGAGTGTTCATATGAGGTCTGCTCAAGAGCCGACAAGGTTGGTTCGACCAGCTTCATCATCGATGAGGTCGAGAAGGCCCCTGCCGGTTCGGTCATAGGCATCGGAACCGAGATCCATCTGGTCAACCGAATCAAGAACGAGACCCCTGATAAGACAATCGTCTCGCTCGATCCGCTCCTGTGTCCGTGCTCCACGATGTTCCGTATAGACGCGCCGCATCTGGCGTGGATCATGGACGGTCTTGTTGCCGGAGAGGTTCGGAACCAGATCGTTGTGGACGACGACGTCGCTCACTGGGCACGGGTCTCACTTCAGAGGATGCTCGACATCACCTGAAGTGAAGGTTCTCGGCAATATTCCGGCGGTCACGGCGCTAGTTCGCGCGCCCCATCGCCCTTTTCGGCGGTCACGGCGATAGTTGGTTGTTGTAATCGCGACCGCTCCGCGATTACAACAACCAACTAGCCGCGGCGGGACCGATTCGAGTCGATTTGGGCCGATTCGAGACCCAAATCCAAGCCAAAGCTGGCCAAATCGAACCCGAGCGGGCGCAAAGGTCAGGCTCAGGAGGCACCAAGCATCGTCGCGAGGAACTTCCCGGTATAGCTGTCGGGGTTGGCTGCGATCTTCTCGGGCGGGCCCTCGGCCACGACGGTTCCACCACCGGAACCGCCTTCGGGGCCCATGTCGATGATCCAGTCGGCCGTCTTGATCACATCAAGATTGTGCTCGATCACAAGAACCGTGTTGCCCTGGTCCACCAACCGTGTCAGCACTGTCAGCAGTTTGCGGATGTCCTCGAAGTGGAGCCCGGTCGTGGGCTCATCAAGTAGGTAGATCGTGTGACCTGTCGACCGTTTGGCTAGTTCGGAAGCGAGTTTGACCCGCTGCGCCTCGCCACCAGAGAGCGTCGTAGCCGGTTGACCCAGGCGGACATAGCCCAGCCCAACGTCGACGAGGGTCTGCATGTGTCGGGCGATCGTGGGTTGATTCGTGAAGAACTCGAGCGCCTCCTCACACGACAGGTTGAGAACTTCTGCGATGTTGAGGCCTTTGAAGGTCACCTCGAGCGTGTCGCGGTTGTATCTGGCACCGTTGCAGATCTCACACGGCACATAGACATCAGGAAGGAAGTGCATCTCGATCTTGATGGTGCCGTCGCCCGAACATGCCTCACAGCGACCTCCCTTGACGTTGAAACTGAAACGTCCGGGCATGTAGCCGCGAACCTTGGCCTCAGAGGTCTGCGCGAAGAGCTTCCGAATGTGATCGAAAACACCGGTGTAGGTCGCTGGATTGGACCGTGGAGTCCGACCAATAGGCGACTGATCGATGTTGATCACCTTGTCGAGATGCTCGATCCCCTCCACCCTGCGATGCAGCCCCGGCGGCACCTTCGAGTGGTAGATCTTCTGCATGAGTGAGCGCATGAGGATGTCGTTCACGAGGCTCGACTTGCCGGACCCCGACACCCCGGTGACCGCGACGAAGACGCCAAGAGGGATGTCCACGTCAATGTTGCGAAGGTTGTGCTCTCGGGCTCCCCTGACATGGATCCACTGATCTCCGGGGTCGCGCCGCAGCGCTGGCGTCGGGATCGACCTTTTGCCGGCCAGGTACTGACCGGTGATCGAGTCCTTGTTCTTGATGAGCTTGTCGTAGGAGCCGGAATGAACGATGTGCCCTCCGTGCTCCCCAGCACCGGGTCCGACGTCGACGACGTGGTCGGCTATGCGGATGGTGTCCTCGTCGTGTTCGACCACCACAACTGTGTTGCCGAGATCGCGCAGATGAATGAGCGTCTCAATGAGGCGATGATTGTCACGCTGATGAAGACCGATGGATGGCTCATCAAGCACGTAGAGGACGCCGACAAGACCCGAGCCGATCTGCGACGCCAGCCGGATACGCTGCGCCTCGCCACCCGAGAGTGTCGCCGCGGAGCGCGAGAGCGACAGGTAGTCGAGGCCGACGTCACAGAGGAACTTCAGTCGAACGTTGATCTCCTTGAGTACACGTTCGGCGATCATGACGTCACGATCATCGAGGCGCAGGTGCTTGAGCTTCTCGGTCGCGTCCGAGATCGACAGTGCACACAGTTCGCTTATGTTGAGCCCGTCAACGGTGACCGCGAGCGCGTACGGGTTAAGACGAGCGCCAGAGCAGGCATCGCAGGGAACGAGACGCATGTAGCCCTCGATGGCGTCACGAGCAGCATCTGACTCGGACTCGGCGTGACGTCGTTTGAGATACGGGATGGCGCCCTCGTACTTGGCCGAGTAGCTGCGCGTCCGACCGTAACGGTTCTTGAAACGGACCTCGATTCGTTTTGAATCGCCAATGCCATAGAGGAGCAGTTTCTGTTCCTTGGAGGACAACTTCGAGAACGGGGTTTCGGGATCGATCCCGTATTCCTCACACAGCGCCGAGAGCAGGTTGTGGAAGTACTTGTTGTGACCTGATGCCCACGGCGCGATGGCACCCTGGCCAACTGACAGATCTGGGTCCGGGATCACCAGTTCGGGATCAACCTCGAATATGGACCCCAAACCGTCACAGGACGGACACGCCCCATAAGGCGTGTTGAACGAGAAGTTGCGGGGCGCGAGTTCCTCGAAACTCTTGCCGTCCGACGGGCGGGCGAGCTTCTCGGAGAACGTCATGATCTCTGCTACGCCAGTGGCGACATCGGAGTCGACACCGGAGTCGACCGAGTCAGTCCCACGGGGAACGATCTCGATCTGGGCTACGCCCTCAGCGAGATTGAGTGCAGTCTCCATCGAGTCCGTCAGACGTCGCTCGATCCCGTCGCGCAGGACCAGGCGGTCGACCACGACTTCGATATCGTGCATCTCGTATCGAGCGAGTTCGATCTTCTCCGGCAGCACGAAGGTTTCACCATCGACACGAACGCGCTGAAAACCGTCGGCCAGCAGGTCCTCGAAAAGCTGCTCGTAGGTTCCCTTGCGCCCACGGACCACCGGAGCGAGAACTTGGAAACGGGTTCCTTCGGGCAGCCGAAGGATGCGATCGACGATCTGCTGTGGGGTCTGTCGGGCCAGTTGTTCACCGGTCTCGGGGTCATGGGGAATCCCGACCCTTGCGAAGAGCAGACGGAGATAGTCGTAGACCTCAGTGACAGTTCCGACCGTTGAGCGCGGGTTACGCGACGCCGACTTCTGATCGATGGAGATGGCTGGCGACAGTCCCTCTATGACGTCGACATCCGGCTTGTCCATCTGACCGAGGAACTGCCGGGCATATGACGACAGAGATTCGACATATCGTCGCTGACCCTCGGCGTAGATCGTGTCGAATGCGAGCGAACTCTTTCCCGAACCGGACAATCCGGTGAATACGATCAGTTGGTCGCGGGGCAGGTCGAGCGAGACGTCCTTCAGGTTGTGCTCGCGCGCACCGCGAATGGTGATCTGGTCAAGAGACCGTGCCGACGTTGACGTGGCAGTTGCACGCTTTGCCGTTGCACGCTTGGCCTTCGCTGGCGGCTTCGGGACTTCGGCGGCAACAGAACCGGCTTTCGCCGTAGATTTTCCGGGCGACTTGGCGGAATTCTTCGCTGGAGCTTTGGCAGCGGCCTCTGAACTCGACATCGCCCCAATCCTACTTCAACGAACACATGTTCTACGTATTCATTCGACGGGAAGCTGAGGGCGATCTGGCTCCCCCGAGGTCCGGCGTGTGGCTCCACCGCTGACATACTTGTCCGATGGGTTCGACCACCGGCCAGCTCTTCAGAGTGACAACCTTCGGAGAATCGCATGGCGGTGGAGTTGGCGTAATCGTCGATGGATGCCCTCCATTGCTGGAGCTGAGCGAGTCCGACATCCAACCCAATCTTGATCGACGCCGCCCGGGGCAGAGCCGACTCGTGACCCAACGTGACGAGGCGGACCGCGTCGAGATCCTCTCTGGCGTCTACGACGGCCGGACAATCGGTTCGCCGATCGCGATGATGGTTCGGAACTCCGATCAGCGTTCCGGAGCCTATGAGCGGGAGAAGGACCTGTTCCGACCATCGCACGCCGACTACAGCACCGAGGCCAAGTACGGAATCCGAGCCGTGGCAGGAGGAGGTCGGGCTTCTGCTCGCGAGACCATAGGCCGAGTGGCTGCAGCGGCGATCGCCAGAAAAATACTGGCCGAACACGGTGTGGAAGTACTCGGTTGGGTCTCCTCCGTTTCGGATATAGAGGCCGATGTAGACATGTCATCAGTCACCCTCGAGCAGGTCGAGGCCGGCCCGACCAGATGCCCTGACCTAATCGCTGCCGGGGCGATCACCAACGCCATTGAGGCAGCCCGTCGAGACGGCGATTCACTCGGAGGGGTTGTCACCTGTGTGGCGCGTGGCGTCCCAGCCGGTCTAGGCGAGCCCGTATTCGACAAGCTCGACGCCGATCTCGCAAAGGCCGCTATCTCTCTACCAGCAGCGAAGGGTTTTGAGATCGGAAGCGGTTTCGCCGCCACTCGAATGACTGGTCGCAGCCACAACGATCCGTTTGTCCCCGGACCCGACGGC
>CAUJEC010000237.1 GCA_963169245.1 Actinomycetota bacterium | reverse complement strand
GTGGTTGTGTGGGTCCACGGCGGAGGGTTCGTCGCCGGCGACAAGACCGGGTCGATGTCGAAGTACTTCCAGGCTCTCCTCGACGATGGGTGGGACATGGTCGCGATCAATTACCGCCTGACCCAGAACGGTCGAAACCAGTTTCCGACCGCGATCCGTGACGTCAAACGGGCGGTTCGTTGGGTGAAGGCCAATGCCACAACGCAGGGTTGGAACCCCGACGCCGTGGCGGCGATGGGCCACTCCGCTGGAGGAAACCTCGTCGGAATGCTTGCGACCACAGCAGATGACCCCTTCTTCGAGGACCCGGACCTGCCTCTTGAGTTGTTGGCCGTCGATTCGTCGATCACCTCTGTGGTCTCACTAGCTGCGGTGTCCGACATGAGACAGTTCAGGGACACCGTGATGTTCACCAAGGTGGTCGCCGAGTATCTGGGATGTGAGAACGTCTGCGACGACAAGCTGGACGCTGCATCGGTGCAGACCCACGTTGACTCCGAATCCGCCCCCATCATGGCGATCCATGGAAAGCGTGACCCGTTCGCTGCGCCGAGTCAGGGTGAACTCGTCCAGCACGCCTACAACGGCGCCGGTATCGGTGAGCGGTTCAAACTGATAGTCGTCAGCAACGGACCCATCGACTTCCAAGGACACATTCCGGATATGAGACGTTGGATCGGAAGCGTCAAAACGTGGTTCAACACTCACCTGCCGAGCGGGAGCCAATGACCTTCGCGATCCGCCTGGCCCGAAGCCGCCTTCCGGGCCACCGGATCTAGGATCGAGCCATGTTCTTCGGTCGAACCCCAAAGCTGGTGGACCCAGACGAGGCACTTGTCGGCAGGGTTGACGCAATTCCAACCGCAGAGTCCCACCACGTGAACGGCACTCCGCTCAAAGGCCCATTTCCCACCGGCGCCAAGATCGCCGTGTTCGGCGAGGGCTGTTTCTGGGGAGTGGAGAGGATCTTCTGGCAGGTCCCCGGAGTCATCACCACCGCTGTCGGGTATGCGGGTGGACACACCCCCAATCCCACCTACGAAGAGGTCTGCTCGGGACGCACAGCGCATACCGAGGCGGTACTCGTGGTCTTCGATCCCGAGGTGGTCAGCTACTCCGATCTGCTCCGAGTGTTCTGGGAGTCCCATGACCCGACCCAGGGGATGCGCCAGGGCAACGACATCGGGACTCAGTACCGATCAGCGATCTATACCCTCGACGATGAACAACTCCGCTTGGCCCTTGCCAGCAGGGAACTCTACGAGGGAGCTCTGGCAAATGCGGGCCGGAGCGTGATCACGACCGAAGTGAGGCCACTTGGATCACTCGATGGGCACTTCTTCTACGCGGAGGACTACCACCAGCAGTACTTGGCAAAAGTAGTAGGTGGCTACTGCGGTCTTGGGGGTACCGGGGTCTCTTGCCCCATCGGGCTCGACACCGATTAAGGCCCACCCGCCGGAGTCCAGCTCCTCGTCAGCGAGGAGTGGACGGCCATCGGTCGCGAGCAGTCCTTCGGCGCGCCACGTGAGGCGAAGCTCACGAGAATTCCAGCTAGAACGATCTCATCCCTGGAGTCCGAAGCTCCTGGCACGTTCATGGGCAGATGGGCCCACCGAGCCCCGTCGCCGCTAAAGGGCCCTCACCCTCTGGGGAGGGGTTAATCCTCACCGAAATGCCTGTGGTGTACTAGCCACGCGGCTAGGCCCAAGAAAATTGCGAGAACAATCAAGGTGATTCCAGGCCCAGGATACACAAGCAATACGACTCCAGCGACACCGCTCACCAAACTGAGGCTCGCCAAAGCGGCCGCCCAGTTTCGTATGGGACTAAATATCTGCATGATTACCTCCTGTTGTAACTCTCGGACGGATAACCTTGCCACTTGAGGTTCTTGGCATTGAGCCGGGTGTAACCTCGTTGACTTGGACGCTACTAATGCCCGTTGCCGCGGCCACGACTCCGGCAATTCGCGTCCGCACCTCCTCAGGCTTAGGACTGTCTGTCTCATACGTCAGTACCAGTCCGTCGGCATCGTCGCCCGAAAGACGACACACGCTCATAGGGGGAGCGGCCTCACAAACCACCGACTCGATGAGCTCGGCCTGAATGTTGCGGCCCCTGACTACGAGAAGGCTATCGATACGGCCTGTGATGTGGAGTTGGCCATTCTCAAAATAACCCAGATCACCGGTCCGGAACCACGAGTCGGGTCCTCTTGGCTCCGAAACATCTGGGGCGAGCGGGCTATCCGAGATGTAGCTGCTCGCCATGCCATCAGACCGGACCCACACCTCTCCCACAGGCATCTCGCTCGGCGAGCCATTGACATGCCGTATCTCAATCTCGACGCCGTCTACCGGACTTCCACATGGAACGGTTGCCTCGGCTGGCTGCCGCGCCTCTGGCGGACCATCGGCTGCTGTCAACAGGAGTGTAGCTTCCGCCATCCCGTAAGACGGGCGGAACGAACCCCGCTTGAACCCTAACCTAGCGAACTTCTCGGAGAACCGGTCGATGGTTGAGTTACGAACTGGCTCAGATCCGTTCACCGCCACCCTCCAGGAATCGAGAGCGACATCTAGATGGGTGTCAGGATCCACTCGCTGCACGCATCTCTCGTAGGCAAAGTCAGGTGCTGCGCCAATCTCGCCTTCGAACTCGGAGATGGCGCGCAGCCATGATCCGGGAGATCGAATGAACTCCGACGTGGGAAGCAGTACTGCCGTCCCGCCTGTCGCAAGCGGGGCAAGTAGGCCGCCGACCAGGCCCATATCGTGAAAGAGGGGAAGCCAAGTAACGCTGACCGATCCCTCTATCATCTCGAACGCTTTTGAGATGGAACTCACGTTCGCCATAGCCGCTTCAGAACGGACTACGGCCCCCTTGGCCAGCGCCGTCGTGCCTGAAGTAAACTGAATGAACGCGATGTCTTGGGTAAGACAGAACGGATGAGCCCTCAAATCCCCTGCGGAGGCATCAACAAGTACCAACGAAAGCGCGGTGCCGCCCGATGAGACATACGCCCCAGGATCGGACTCGACGAAGGACTCGTCGGCGATCAGGTGATTCGATTCGATCGCACGGACGATCGAATCGAAACGGCCGGGGGTCCTGTGGTCCAGGAATGACCGGGGGCGGTAG
>CAUJEC010000236.1 GCA_963169245.1 Actinomycetota bacterium | reverse complement strand
CGACGCCATCGATGCCAGGCGTTTCAAGGCGTCACTCAAGGTGGAGATGGTTGTTGTCGCAATTGCCTTGGTGGCCGGCGTGTTCTTGGCGCAGACGCCTCCACCCGGACTCGACGAGGCGGCGGGCGGCTACTTCAGCGCGAAAGTTCCCTTCGGGACAGGTAAGGTCGAGCTGACGCTGGACCCGGGCAAGCGTGGGGTCAACGAGATTCATGTGACGGCGCTCGACAAGGACGGTCGTCTGATGAGTGGTATCGAGAATCTGAAGCTTTCGTTCTCCTTACCTGAGAAGGACTTCGGACCTCTTGAACCGACACTGCAGGTAATCACCGCCGGCCACTCGTACACCTTTGCCCGCATTCCATTCGGCGGTGACTGGAAGGTCACTGCCACGGGAACACTCAACCGATTCGATGAGCTACAGGCGAGCTTCGACGTGCCAATCGGCGGCTGAGCAACCCGCTGAGAAACCCCTTTGCCGAATGCAGATTTCTTCCCCACCAATCAATCCCATGGAGATGACATGATCAGACCTACTAGATCGTCCGCCTCTCGTAGAGCGGGAGCCGGCGTCGGCCTCGTTCTGGCTGGCCTTTTCCTGATGACCGGCACTGCTGGTGCTCACCTGACCCCCACCGAACCCGAAGGCCCGGCCGGGGGTGAGTTCAGTACCGCCTTCCAGATCGGACACGGTTGTGGCGACAAGCCAACTACCAAAGTCGAGATCAAGATCCCCGAGGGGGTCACTGGCGTGGTCCCCAAGGAGATGGAGGGCTGGACGATCTCAACCACAACCCGGCCAGTGGATCCGCCCCTTGAGATCGACGGTAAGGAAGTCTCCGAGACCGTCGACACAGTGACCTTCGAAGGTGGCCCCTTGCCATCTGGGGAGACAGCCCAGTTTGGAATGTCAATGCGACTTCCAGAGGGAAGTCCCGGAGATCGCCTCTATTTCCCTTTCGTTCAGAGTTGTGGGTCCACGACTCAGGAATGGCTGGGAATCACCAAAGAGGGCGAACCCGAGCCCGAGTTCCCAGCGGGGATGATCACTCTCGGTGCGGCGACTGCGGATCACAGCGAGCACGGTGGCACAGCTTCTTCCACGACTGCGGTTGACTCCAGCGACCATGACGCGGGGACTGTCACGGGCACGACGGACCAAGACATGGGCACAACCAACGCTGTGTCGATTGCTGCCCTGGTGATCGCACTGATCGGACTCGCGCTGGCAGTGGCCGCGTTTGTTAAGGTCTCCAAGCTTTCCGCGGACGGCGCTAGGGCTCACAGGGCTACAGACTCTGGGAAGCCCGAGAGCTGACGGCGGAGCGCACCGTTCGATTACTCGGCCCAGCGATGAGCCACAAGTAGTGTTTCTGTCGTCAATGATCGGAGATCAGCCATGAGTGACCAGATGGACATCAAGCAGGTGAACGTGGAGGTCCGAGGGCTCCCCAAGTTCGCATGGCTGATCTGGGTCGTCGCCGGTGCGGTCAGCTCCGTAGTCGGCTTCTGGCTTCTGTTGAGTCCCAAGGTTGCCATTGCGACGCTCGCGATCCTTGTGGCGATCGGACTTATCTTCAACGGAATCGGTGAGATCGCCACCGCAGCACAGAGCAGGTATCCGGTGGTCAACTACATCATCGGGGTGGTCTTCGTGGTCGCCGGCCTCATGGTGTTCCTGCGGCCTAGTGGCCCCACGGCTGCTCTCAACTTCCTGGCGCTCTTGGTCGGCTTCACGATGATTCTCACTGGGATCGGCGAGATGGTGGTCGCGTTTGTCGGCCGCAACGAGATCGAGCACTGGCTCGTCCTCGCCTTCATGGGAGCGATGGGCATCATTGCCGGGTTCATGGCCGCATCGTGGCCAGCGATCACGGTCTTCGTTCTTGCAGTGCTACTCGGCGTTCGGCTTCTGTTCGTGGGAATCGCTCAGATTGGCCTTGGGCTCAAGATCAAATCGCTCACAGCCTGAGCAAGCTCACGTGGCACAGGCCCTGATTATGGGGCTGTGCTCGGTGGCGTCGGAGAACATGATGTGATGTATCTCATCGGGTGCCTTCGGCTTTGAGAACAGATAGCCCTGGATCACATCAGCGCCAATGTCCTTGAGACACTCAAGCTGCTCGACGGTCTCCACCCCTTCTGCCACGACCGACATCCCAAGTGCGTGGGCGAGGTCAATTATCGACTCGACTATTGCCCTGTCCGCGGGGTCGTCATTGATGGTCGTGACGAACGATCTGTCGATCTTGACGATCTGAACGGGGAAGCGCTTCAGATACGACAGTGATGAATAGCCGGTCCCAAAGTCGTCGATGGCCAGCGTCACACCAAGGGCACGGATCTCGTTGAGAGTCCGTTCGGCCGCGTCGGGATCGACCATCAACAGGCTCTCTGTCACCTCGAAACAGATCTGAACGGCCTCTGGGTTGAGTTGGGCCTTCTCCAGGATGGCGCGGACATTGCTCACAAGGTCCGACTGGGCGAGCTGTCGTGCCGAGAGGTTTACAGCGAGCTTCAACGGAGGACCGGTTCTGGCTTCGGTGGACCAGCGCAGCGCCTGGCGGCAGGCCTCCTCGATCACCCATGTTCCGAGGGGAACGATCAGGCCCGTCTCCTCGGCGATAGGAATGAAATCGAATGGGGGAAGGAATCCACGTTCGGGATGATTCCAACGGATCAGCGCCTCTGCCCCAGAGGCCTGACCGGTGTGAAGAGAGAGCAGCGGTTGATAGTGGAGGGTGAACTCCCGTCGCGTCAGCGCTCGACGAAGCTCTCCTTCCATGTGGAACCTGTTCGACATCCGATCCCGCATGGGTTCGTCGAAGATCTCGGAGTTGCCTCTGCCCCGGCTCTTTGCATTGTTCATAGCGGCGCTGGCCGCAGCGATGATGTTGTGGGTCTCGGCGTCGTTTCGGTTCGTCGCATCGGCCAGCGCGATACCGATGCTCACCGACACGTAGATGCTGTCCCCACCGGAGCGCACCGGTTCGGCAAGTGCCTCGTGAAGCCGTCTCGCAGTGGCCGCTGGATCGAATTCGCCCGTGTACTCGCATGCGATGACGAACTCATCGCTACCGAGTCTCGCAACGATGTCGGTTGGCCGCACCGTGCCCAGCAGACGGTTGGCCACCTTGATCAGGACTTCGTCTCCCACGTCATGGCCGAGGCTGTCGTTGATCAGTTTGAACCGGTCGATGTCCACGAAGAACACGGCAAGCCGGGTGGCCTGTCCCGATCCGCCCTGCGCCGTTCCGCCCTGTCTGACCCTGCCGAGGGCCTCACCGAGCCTGCCTAACAGCAGGGTCCGGTTCGGCAGGCCTGTCAGGTCATCGTGCATCGACTCGTATTCGAGTTCCCTCTCTGCGCGCTTGCGTTGGGTGATGTCACGGATGAATGCGTAGAAGGTCCATTCGTCGTCGCTCTGGAGGGACCACATGGTGATCTCAATGGGAAACTCGTGTCCGCTTCGGTGACACGATCGGAGTTCCAGGGTCTGTCCGAGAACGGTGGCCTGCTGTGTCAACAAGAACCGTTCAATACCCCTGTTGTGTGCCTCGCGCATATCGGGAGGAACGATGACCTGAGCGACGGTCAGCCCGATGACTTCGGCTCGGTTCCACCCGAAAACATTCTCGGCGGCCTGGTTCCATTCGGTGATGCGTCCCGAGGCATCCATCGCCACGTATGCGTCAGCAGCGCTGTTGAGTATCTGCAGCGCCCGCTGCTCGCTGGACCGGAGTTCGTCCTCGGCAACCTCGCGCTCGAACACCCGGCCAAGCTGGACGCCCACCTGTGCCATGACCTCCATGAGCCCCGGCTGTGGAGAGGACGGTTCGGTCGAGAAGAACTCGAGCACTGCCACAACGTCGGGGCCGGCAAGTACCGGGAAGGCGAACGCGCTGACAAGGCCGCTGATGAGCGCGACCTCGCGTCGAGAAAAGTTGGTGTCGGTTTCGATGTCCGGGATGAGCGCTGGCCGTCCACTCACAACCACCCGTCCAGGCAGTCCCTGGCCATGCGAGAAGTCGGCAGTGATCGTGTAGTCGCCGAAGATGCAAAGATCGAGATCCGTCTCGTCATGCCACACGCCGGTGGATTCGAGATCACCGTCCGAATCGATTGCGTAAGCGTGGCCGATCTCCCATCCCGTGTGCAGACAGATCTGTTGTGTCGCCATCGCCAGAGCCGACTCGGTGTCCTGTGCGAGGTTGGCGATTACGGCGACGGCGCTCAGCAGTTCGAGATAGTCGCGGGGTTCAGATGGTTCGGACTCTTGTTCTGTGAGTGAGTCCGGCAGCATTGGGTTCACCTTCTGAACATCGGTCAGTCTATTGGGGTCTTGAGAACCCGTGGGCATGCCCGGTGGCGAGTTCGGTGTCGAATACCGGCCGACGAACTAGTCGATTGTGCGGAGATCAACCTCTCGGTGGGATCAGATGCCGAGGACGTCTGCTATCAACTCTCTGATCTGGCGTAGCGCCACGGCACCCACATTGGACCGCCCTGATCCAAGTTGCCCCGCGTTGGGTGGCCGACGGTCGGAAGCATCCTGGTTGACCACCCGGTCCAAACTGATCGTGGTGGGGAGGTGTGCCTGTGCGACGCCAAGATCTCCTAGATCGACCTCTGTTATCCAACCTCGTCTGTTGGAGGTACACGGAACAACAACAATGGCGTGCTGTTGGAACTCCAGGACATCGTCCGAGGTGATCACAACTGCCGGCCTCACAAATCCAGCCTCGCCCCGTGGGGGGACACCAAAATCACAAAGGACGATGTCACCTGCTCGCATCAGCCACATCCGCTGCGGAAGCGTCGAGTAGTTGCTGTTCGTCGGAACTGAGTGGCTCACTGGCTAGCTGTGCTCCGATCGAACGTCGCCGGTGCGCAGACAGGAGTTGAACCAGTTGCTGTTCGAGTGTGAGGCCCTCTCGCTGTGCCAACTCACGCAAGGCGTCCCTGGTCTCCTTGGTGACCTTGATGGTAGTCATTTCAGACATACCGATTAGTATACTGGTCGTTCGGGGGCGCCGGGTTCGCTCTTTCAGTGATCCAAACGGGGCGATGGTTTGGCCTCTGTAGTGAGGATTCGTAGCGCCGCGGCTTGGTCGTCGACGACTGCGAGTTCGGCCATTGACGGGGCCATCTCGATGCGAATCCCGTCGTGAGTAAGGAGTTCATCGTCAATCAGATGGATTGTCACGGCTGGGAGGCCGCGGCCACCTTCTTCGCCGAAGAGAGCCCATCCAACCAGCCCGGTGCCATGGGATAAGCGGTAGGCAACACCGCCGAAGTGCTGCGCGTGCCATGCGCCTGCCCACTCCTGAGGTATCAGGTAACTGTCGCAGGTGCCGACCGCGTCGGTGATTCCAAACGAGGTGTGCAACTGAGTGGTTCCCTCACCAGTCACGTCAGCGCAGCGGTGATCGGAGGGGACCTCAACCTGTACCGCACGCAGGGCAGCGACCTCCGACGGGGCGATAGGCGGGAACAAGTTCGGATCGCCGGTGGGCACTGCGTCGCGCCAGATGGTCTCGAGGAGGCAACCCAGCGGCGAGTCCGCCAGATAGCAGGTGCCGTGTCCCGAGTGGCGGTTTAGGTCGAAACGACCGTCGCCGGAGTTGGAGAACCACCAAGGGGTCGCTGCATGACTCGATCCAGTGATCCTCCAGCGGACCGTTCCCTTACCGCAGGTGTGTGTTGGAAATGTGCCAAGGTCAACGAAGGGGTGGCCAAGTGTCACGAGCCGGCCCAAGCGGTTGCCTGGGATCGTGCAGCATCTACAACACTTGGCTGGCGGCTCTGTTTGGAGAGCACCTCCCACGGCGTGGCGGCGTCAAGACGCCGGTTCGGTGTTGCGAGCCAGCGGGCCGCGGCCAGACCGTCGCCCGAGGAGAGCAGTTCGGTGAGTACGTCACGGAGCCCGGGTAGCACCTCCACTCCACCGTGGCGGTTGGCGCGGAACTGGGCGAGCGGGTAGACCCAGCGCCTGTTCTCGGTCTGTACGCCGAGCACTGCTCCGGTATCCCGCCGCTTGTCGAGCGCAGTGGTGGAGATGCCGAGGAGCGCTGAAGCCACGCCCGGCTTCACGACCGGGCCGAGCACCCCAGCCCACCGGGAACGTCCACGTGTTCGCGCCCCTTGGATCACTCCCTCGGCCAGCGACACGAGCATCTCTGCAGACTCGGAGTCGATCGTGTCCTCAGGATGTTCTGCGCGCACTCGGTCCAAGACATCGACAACCCTGACCTTCTCCGATGTCCACTGGTAACCGGGATCAGCGGGCCAGTCCACCATCTGCAACCCTTGGGATGGATTCGCAACCATACCAACTACTGTGTGGCCGTGGTTGGGATTTGTCAAGGAACTCTCTGTATCGACGAACTCGTCGAACGTCTGAACGAGCCGTTCTCTGCACTCGGATGCGTTACCGGCGAGCAACTCGATGCCGCAGATACACATGAGCCCAAGGAGCCATTGGCGCCGCTGCTCGAATCGGCCCCTCAAGTAGAGGGCCTGAACCGTGGCGATTTTGCGGCGCAGCACTGGCAAACGCTTCGGACGCTACGAACGACCAGCCGTTGCCCGGTTGGTCCGCTGCCAACTCAAGCTGAAGAGCAAGGCGGCCCCCGACGACGCGCCACTCAACATGAACCCATCGGGCCCCGCGACCACACTTTCGTGGTCCCCTCTTTGGTGCCCTCGGCTGGATTCGAACCAGCGACCTACCGCTTAGGAGGCGGTTGCTCTATCCCCTGAGCTACGAAGGCGGGACGGTGATGTCGCCGCGAGGTTCCGCGCTGACAACGACCGGACTGACCATTCTAATGCCGGGGGCGGAGGCGGTCCCGATCGGCTCGGCTATACCATGGCCATCAGGGGCATTGTGGGCCGTGCGGTTGGCGTCTTGATGGCACTGGAGCGGCCGGCGAGGAGTGCGATTTCGATGGAGCGGACAGATTCGATGGGCCTACAAAGAAAATGAGTCAGACAAGGACGATGAGTGAGACTGAGACGAATCTGAAACATCATGTCCGTTTCATCACAGCGGCGAGTCTCTTCGACGGTCACGATGCCTCGATCAACATCATGCGGCGCATCCTCCAGTCGCAGGGCGTTGAGGTGATTCACCTCGGTCACAACCGGTCGGTGGATGAGGTTGTGCGCGCGGCAGTCGCCGAGGACGTCCAGGGGATCGCGCTGAGTTCATATCAGGGCGGCCACGTCGAGTACTTCACCTACCTGGTGGAGCGGTTGGCACAGGAGGGAGCCGGCCAGGTCAAGGTATTCGGCGGCGGGGGAGGAGTGATCATCGACTCCGAGATCACCCAACTCGCTGACATCGGGGTGCAGATCTTCTCACCCGACGACGGTCAGCGACTGGGTCTGGTGGGGATGATCGCCTCGATAGTCGACGAATGCGACTTTGACCCTGGCGCTGCCCCGCCGGACATCCAAGGTCTCGGCAGCGGCAGTCATCGCGATCTGGCACGAACGATCACCTGCATCGAGAACGCGAGTATCGATGAGTCGACGTTGAGCAAACTCAGACGGCTCGGGTCCGAGAGCGGAGCGCCGGTGCTGGGTATCACCGGCACCGGGGGCGCTGGAAAGTCGTCGCTCACCGACGAACTGGTTCACCGCTTCAGGATGGATTCCTCAGATGACCTTCGCATAGCGGTCATTGCGATCGATCCGACTCGCCGCCGCGGAGGTGGGGCTTTGCTCGGTGACCGGATCCGGATGAACTCGATCGAGACCGACTCGATTTTCTTCCGATCGCTGGCGACACGCTCGAATCAGACCGAAGTTCCTCAGATTCTTGATGACGTGATCTGCGCTGCGAGGGTGTGGGGGGCGGAATTGGTGATCATCGAGACGCCCGGTATCGGGCAGGGTGATGCAGCCATCGTCCCGTATGCGGACGTCTCCGCCTATGTGATGACTCCCGAGTTCGGGGCTGCCTCGCAACTCGAGAAGATCGACATGTTGGACTTCGCTGACGCTGTTGCGATCAACAAGTTCGAACGTCGCGGCGCGCGGGACGCATTGCGCGATGTGGCACGGCAACTGGTCCGCAACAGGGAGGCGTTCGGCATGTCGCCAGAGGACATGCCCGTGTTCGGGACCGTTGCATCCCGATTCAACGACGACGGGGTGACGGCGCTCTATCAGTTCCTCCGATCCGAGCTGGAGGGGCACGGGCTGAAGGTATCGGCGACGATTCTTTCGACGGTGACGACCAGGACCTCGACTCTGAAGGGCGAGATAATCCCCTCGACGAACGCCAGATACCTCGCTGAGATCGCTCAGACAGTCAGGACGTTTCACGCCACAACCAATC
>CAUJEC010000235.1 GCA_963169245.1 Actinomycetota bacterium | reverse complement strand
AGCGCGGCCAGTTCGCCTAGGTTCAATTCAGGGTCGTCGGTGTCGTCATCGTCGAGTGACGCGGTGACAACCTTCTCGCCGTCATCGAGGGACTCCTCGTGAATGGACATCATCGACTTGAACGCCTTGGTCAGCTCGCGGACCTCGCCAACGGTCTTTCCGCTCACGGCGGCCGACATCATCGACCCGGACGATTGTGAGATAGAGCATCCCTGGCCGCCCATGCGGATCTCGGTGATTACGGCGTCATCACCCTTGGATGGGTCATCGAGTTGCAGATAGACGATCACCTCGTCTCCGCAGAGGGGATTGAAACCCTCTGTGCGGTGTGCCGGGGGTGTCTCCAGCTCGCCCCTATTCCGTGGACTCCGATAGTGGTCCAGGATGATCTCGCGGTAGAGCTCTTCAAGATCTGACATTCAGTTGGCCTCCAGTGACCACTCGGCCGATGCCCAATATCGTGACTCAACAGGACCGGTCCTGTCGATGTAGATCGGGGCGGATGTTGCAGGGGGAAGGGGATTAGAACGCAAAGAAGTCACCGGCTGCGTCGAGCGAGTCCGCGAGCGCATCGATGTCGGACTCGTCGTTGTAGACATACCACGACGCGCGGGCGGTGGCTCCGACGCCCAGAACCCGCATCAGGGGTTTTGCGCAGTGATGTCCGGGGCGGACGCACACGCCGTTGTCGTTGAGGATCTGTGAGAGGTCATGGGGGTGGATCGTTTCGAACGCGAAGCTCATCACGCCGCCGCGTTCGGACGCGACGGTGGGTCCGTAGATAGCCATGCGATCCCCGAAACGGTCATTGAGCGTCCGCAGTGCATAGGCATTCAGGGCGATTTCGTGTTCGCGGACTGCGTCCATCCCAAGGTCGTTCAGGTAGTCGATCGCAGCAGCGAGTCCGACGATCTCAGCGATTGGCGGGGTTCCCGCCTCGAACTTGTGGGGGACCGCCGCCGGCGTGAAGCCCTCACGTTTGACGTCGAGGATCATCCCGCCGCCACCAAGGAACGGTGGCATCTCGTCGAGGAGTTCCATCCTCCCCCACAGCACCCCAACACCGGTCGGGCCGAGCATCTTGTGGGCGGAGAAGGCAAGGAAGTCAGCATCGAAGGCAGCGACATCGGTCGCGAGATGAGGTACGTATTGACAGCCGTCCACTGCTATAAGGGCCCCGTGCGAATGAGCGGCATCCGCCAGAGCCCTGATGGGCGTGAGTGTGCCGATCACGTTCGACATGGCGCTCACTGCGAGCATCTTCGACCCATCGAGCAGCCGGTCGAGGTTCGACAGGTCGAGATGGCCATCGTCGCCGACGGGAATCCACCGGATCTCGAAGCCCTTCTCGGCGGCCAGTTGTTGCCACGGGACGATGTTTGCGTGGTGCTCGAGTTCGGTGAGCACCACGGCATCTTCAGGCCCCAGGTTGGCGGCACCCCAGGAGCGGGCGATCAGGTTGAGCGACTCGGTGGCGTTCTTGGTGAAGATGATCTCATCGGCGTTGTTGGCGCCGATGAATCGAGCGACCTTGGCTCGGGCCTTCTCCATGGCGTCGGTAGCGTGCTCCGCAAGGGTGTAGGCCGCGCGATGGACGTTCGCGTGCGTCGTCTCGTAATACAGGTCCATCGCCTGGATGACTGACTCAGGACGTTGAGATGAGGCCGCAGAGTCGAGGAACACCAACGGCTTGCCGTTCATGTCCTGTTTGAGGATCGGGAAGTCCGCCTTGATGCGGGCGACGTCGAGGGTGTCGATCATCTGATCCGTCTCGGTCGGTGACATTGTTGAATCCTTCCGCCCCGTCATCGGGGCCGCAACATTCTATTTCTCCTATGCCCATAGGGTAAATACCCGTCGAGGCCACGAAAGTCCCACCGATACGCGTGGTGCCCGGCGAATTCGCGTGGAGTCGCGGTCACCAGCCGCGTTGGACCCACTCATCGAGGTGCGGGGACTCGGCTCCAATGGTCGTGTCATCGCCGTGGCCCGGCAGTACGAGCGTGTCGCCGGAGAACCGAGCGAAGAGACGACGTTCGATCGATTCGATGATCGAGTTGAAGTCTCCCCCCTCGAACTGGGTTGCACCCGGGCCACCGGGGAACAGCGTGTCCCCACTGAAGAGGATCGGGAACCCCTCGATGGCAAAGCACATCGATCCGGGAGTGTGGCCGGGTGTGAGGATCGTATGCAGTCGCAGGCGGCCGACCGGTATGACGGAATCGTCCTCGAGGATCTCGTCATAGGTGTCGAGCATGGCCGAGTCGCCCGAGGTCACCGCCACCGAGTATCCCGCGTCACGCATCTCGGGAACAGCCTGGATGTGGTCCCAGTGGCCATGCGTCTCGAGCACGCGTCGCACCCCCAGGCTCTTTGCGAGTTCAAGGAGACGGTCGTGTTCGTTGGCAGCGTCGATGAGCACCGAGTCACCGGTCTCGGTGCAACGAATGACGAAGACGTTGTTGTCCATTGGGCCGACAACAACCTTGTGCACCTCCAGTCCGGTGTCGGCGTGGTGGAGAGTGCCCGCAGCGCTGGTCATTGGTCCATCATCTCACGTCGTGCTCGACCGGGTGGGCGCAGTGTGCTCGGGCTGGACGGTGACCTAGCTCGGACGGTCGGCGGACCCGATCAAAGTGACATCGGGCTAATCACCTCGAAACCGAGTGCCAGGGCCGGTCCGATCTGGTTCGGGTCGAAGGTGGCGAAACTTACCGGCCCCGGCAGACGCTGCGCGGCCGCCAGATGGATAGCGTCGGTGATTCGCAGGGGTTGGTCGCGTCCTAGTCGGGTGGCGAGTGAGAGGCATTCCTCATCAACAGGCACTCGGTGTAATCGGTCCCAATCGCTCCTTAGCTGGCGGCCGAGGCGCTCTCGGTGATCGTGATCGAGGTCGAGCCGGTCGACAAGCATCATCGCCTCGGTGAGCGCCATAGCGGACGCACACCAGTTGTGGTCCATAGACATGGCATCGAGGATCAGCATTCGATGGTCGTCATCGATGTGACGGGCGAGGAGCGCTGTGGTGTCCAGGCAGATGCTCATCGTCCCCGGACCTCACGGACCAGTCGGTCGAGGCGAGCGCCCGGCCACAGTGGCACCGGCGTACCGGGATCCGACCGAGACGGGTCGGTGGCGAGGGTGATCTCGCCACGTTCGGCCAGGGCCCTGAAACTGAGGTCGAGATCGTCGGACTCGATCGCACTCAGTTGGGCAATGGGCTTGCCGTCCACGGTCACGATGATTCGACGGCCGCTGCCCGCCGCCCTGAGAAATGTTGCGAGATTGCCTCGCAACTCACGGACTCCGATTGTTTCCACGTTCAGAATCTAGGCTGCTTGTGTCCACATGTGTACGCATCATGTCCCGCGCCGACATCGTGGATTTGATAGAACTGGCGAGTCCCGTACGACGGTGACACCAAATCGATCTCTATTTCAGGGGGACAGCATGAATTTCGCCTTCAGTGAGGACCAGGAAGCTCTACGTAAGGTCGTCAAGGACTTCCTAAACGCCAAGTCCGACGAGGCCACGGTCCGTGAACTGATGGAGACGGAGGGCGGCTACGACACCGCCGTGTGGACCCAGATGGCAGAGCAGATGGGTCTGCAGGGCCTGGTCATTCCCGAGGAGTTCGGTGGGTCTGGCTACTCATTCGTAGAGCTCATCGTCGTTCTCGAGGAAATGGGCCGCCGCCTCCTGTGCGCCCCGTATTTCTCCACGGTCGTCCTCGGCGCCCAGACGCTGCTCCACTCAGGTGACGATGCCGCCAAGGCCAAGTACCTGCCGGGAATCGCATCCGGTGAGACCGTGGCGACCCTCGCCTACACCGAGCCCAACGGTAAGTGGGACGACTCAGCGGTCACTGCAACCGCCACCAAGTCCGGAGACGGCTGGTCCATCAGCGGAACCAAGATGTATGTCCTCGACGGCCATGTCGCAGACCTGATCATCACCGCTGCTCGTACCGACGCCGGCATCAGTCTCTTTGCCGTCGCCGGTGACGCCGCAGGCCTGACCCGTACAGCGCTTTCGACAATGGATCAGACGCGCAAGCAGTCCAAGTTGGAATTCGACGGTGTCGCAGGTGAACTCATTGGTACAGACGGTGCCGGCTGGGACACGATCTCGATCGTTCTTGATCTTGCTGCAGTGGCGCTCGCTGCCGAGCAGGTCGGTGGTGGACAGGAAGTCCTTGAGATGGCAGTCCAGTACGCCAAGGACCGCGTGCAGTTCGGACGGCCCATCGGGTCCTTCCAGGCCATCAAGCACAAGTGCGCAGACATGCTCCTCGAGGTCGAGTCGGCCAAGTCGGCTGCCTACTATGCCGGTTGGTGCGCATCGGAAATCAACGACGAGCTTCCAAGCGTCGCGTCGCTCGCCAAGGCGTACTGCTCAGAGGCGTACTTCCACGCAACGGCCGAGAACATCCAGATCCACGGCGGGATCGGCTTCACATGGGAACACCCAGCACATCTGTACTTCAAGCGTGCGAAGTCCTCCGAACTGCTCTTCGGTGATCCGACCTATCACCGTGAGTTGCTTGCTCAGAGAATCGGTATCTGAGCCAGAACCTGGACTCCACCGAGACACCGGACTCCACCGGATCAACAGACCTCGTGGGCGTGGGGCCACTCCCCGAACCGTGGCCACATGACCCGCGTCTGGACCCCGAACTGCTCGCCGAGGGCGACCGCCGCAACGTTGTCGACAGGTACAGGTATTGGAGTGTCGAAGCGATCCGTGACGATCTGGACACGAGTCGTTTCCCGTTTCATGTGGCGATCGAGAACTGGGAACACGATCTGAACATCGGCACTGTTGTCCGCAACGCGAACGCGTTTGGGGCATCGGCGGTCCACATCGTTGGCAAGCGCCGGTGGAACCGACGAGGCGCAATGGTGACGGATCGCTATCAGCACGTTGTTCATCACCCCTCCATCGAGGATCTTTTGAACTGGTGTGGATCTGAGGGCGTGCCCCTCGTCGGGATCGACAATCTCGATGGCTCGGTACCACTTGAGACCTATTCTCTTCCCGAGAGATGTGTGCTGCTTTTCGGTCAGGAGGGTCCCGGGCTGTCAAGCGCGGCACACCAGGCCTGTGATGCGGTCTGTTCCATAGCCATGTTCGGATCCACCCGGTCCATCAACGCTGGCGTCGCATCGGGGATCGCCATGCACGCATGGGTCACCACCCACGCTCTCGACCGAATCGTCGAGGCCTGAGAGCCGACATGCCCGGAGGGACGACTCTCTCTCTCTCTCTCTCTCTCGTTTGATACCTCCCCGGGGTATAGTTTGGTCATGACCGGATACCACAGCGACAAGGACCTGTACCTCAAGCGGCTCAAGCGGATCGAAGGTCAGGTGCGTGGAATCGCGGGCATGATCGAATCCGATCGGTACTGCATCGATGTCCTGACTCAGGTCTCGGCTGTCACCAGAGCGCTTCAGGGGGTCGCTGTCGGGCTCATGGACGAGCACCTCCACCACTGTGTCGCATCATCAATCGAGCAGGGCGGCGGCGAGGGTGATGCGAAGATTTCCGAGGCGATGGACGCGATCAAGCTACTTCTGCGCTCATGACATGTAGTCTCTGAGTCTCTTATCAGGTGAACGGGGATCGATCCGATCGGCGCTCCCCGTAGGTGGAGGAAGAGTGACATGGAAGATCTGAAGGTCCCTGCCCAGCCATTGGTAACTGAATCGTCGCGCCGTCGTGGTCAGCGACGGTCGATTGCCCGTGTGATCGGGGCGCTTGCTCTCGTTGGGTCGATGGTCGTCCTCGGCGTCGGTCCAGTGGGTGCGGACGAAACCACCACGACAACCACGACGTCGACAACCACCACTACCTCGACGACTGTTCCGCCCACGACCGTGCCGCCCACGACCGTTCCACCCACGACCGTTCCGCCGACTACCGTGCCACCGACGGTTCCCCCAACCACGCCGCCTCCGCCCGTGATCGACATGCGTGGACTTCCCGCAGGGTCGGGTGAGGGCCGCAGGGTCGTTTACTCAGTGGGTCAGCAGCGGGTCTGGTGGGTCGAGGCGAACGGGCTGGTGAGCAACGTCTACCCGGTCTCTGGCAAGGCGGGCACCCCAAAGCCCGGCCACTACTCGGTCTTCTCCAAGAGCGTCACCACGACATCGGTCAACGGCAAGGCCCGTATGAACCACATGGTGAGATTCGCACATGGGCGGGGAGCGGCCATTGGCTTCCACTCGATCCCTGTGGACCGACGAGGACGTCCCCTCCAGAGCGAGGCTGAACTGGGTCAATACCGTTCGGCTGGATGTGTGCGTCAGCGCAACTCGGACGCGGCGTTGCTGTACCTCTGGGCGAACGTCGGAACCAAGGTCGTCGTCGTCAAGTAGTAACCCGAAGCCTGGGATCTGTCACCAAAGCGGTGTCTGTCGCGTGGCGAGTCGCGTCAGACAGTTGAACTGCGTCAGCCAGCTGCCGGTGAGCCAACGAAGGGAACCGGGTCGCCCGTGATCGGGAACACCGGTCGGCTCCAGGACATCATCGACGAAAGGTTGTCGGTGATCTCACGCCACCCATCGGGATCCCAGTCCTCGGCCTTGCCGATCACGCTGCCGTCGTTGCCGATGTGGATTAGCGCCGGAACGCGCTCGATCCCGAGTCCCTTGACCGTGCTGCGGTCGGGGTCGATGCAGACCAGTTGACGCTCGGCCCAGGGGCCAAGGAATGTATTGGCGTCGTCCTCATCGGCAGTCACCAGGAACGCTGCTCGGCAGTCCGCCTCACGGAACTCCTCGAGGATGCGTCCTGCGGTCTCGAGCACCCACGAGCTCTCGTAGGTGTAAGGGTCGAGTACCACCAACAGCAGGTGGAACATCGAAACCTGGTCGACCACCCGCAGCGCCTCACGACCAACGGGCTGGATCATCACATCTGGAGACACGGTTGCCACGGATCAGAAGGTAGCGCGGCCGGGCGGCCAGAGCCGAACTTGTGCTCTATGGCACGGGATTCGTCCCTCGGTGACGCCCCCCCACACGCAGCGGGAGGCACGGCGAACATGCCCCGCAGACGGTCTCGGCGTAGGGTCATTCGAATGCGGGTTCTGGTCGTAACAAATGACCTTCCTCCTCGGATCGGGGGGATTCAGTACTACGTCGATCAGCTCTGTCGTGGATTGGCGGCCGCTGGCGATGACGTCACCATCTACGGTTCGTCCTACGAAGGTGACGCTGCGTGGGACTCAAACGCACCGTTCCGTGTCATACGGGAGCGCACCAGCGTGTTGCTGCCCACGCCGTTGGTTCGTTCCCGAGTGCATCGTCTGGTCGAGCGCTATGACCCCCAGGTGGTCATCTTTGGAGCGGCATTTCCTCTGGGGTTTCTCGGACCAGGGATCACCAAGCGATTCGGTGTCCCATATGTCGCGTTCACCCATGGCCTCGAGGTCTCGGCGGTCAGGGCACCCGGAGGACGACACCTTCTGCGGAGAATCGGATCGCACGCTGCTGCGGTTACGTTCGTCTCGGGATGGTGTGAGGAACGCCTTGCCCCGGCCTTTGGTTCGGGTCCCATATACCGTCGGCTTTCTCCAGCCGTTGACGCATCCCGGTATAACCCGTCAGTCTCGGGCAAGGAGGTCAGGCAACGCTACGGGCTCGGCGAAGATCCGGTGGTTGTCTGCGTCTCCCGGGTCGTTGAACGAAAGGGGCAGGACACACTCATTCGGATACTCCCTGAGCTTCGGCGGCGTGTACCACATGCGCGTCTGTTGATCGTCGGGTCAGGCCCGTTCATGGACCAGATCCGTGACCTCGCAACAGAATGCGGAGTGAACGATTGGGTGACCTTCGCCGGAAAGGTCTCCGATAAGGACCTGCCAGCGCATTTCGCTGCCGGAGACGTATTCGCCATGCCGTGTCGTGAGCGCAAGGGCGGCCTGGAGGTCGAGGCGTTCGGAATCGTGTTCATTCAGGCCCAGGCGGTCGGTGTGCCCGTGATCGCAGGCAACATCGGAGGCGTTCCGGACTCGTTGCGGGACGGTTCCACGGGGCTGCTCGTGGAGAGCACCGACGAGTCCGCTGTGCTCGAGGGCGTGGCGGAACTCCTGGGCGACCCCGACCGCGCATCCGAGATGGGAAACGCCGGAGCGGGCTACGTCGAAGAGGGATTCACATGGGATCGTCGAGTAACCGAACTGCGTGACCTGCTCGGCAGTCTCAGCCGGTAGGGAAACTCCTTGGCAACGAGCCGCTCAGCCGGTAGCGAGGCTCCTCAGCCGGAAGGGAAGCGTCGGCTGAGCCAGTCCAACAGGATTCGGTTCACCTCACCGGGGAACTCCTGTTGAACCCAGTGACCGGCCTTGGCGACAGTGTGCATCTCAAGGTCAGAGCATTTCTCCGGCATGTGTCTGGCCATCGACGGCGGGAGGGCTGGGTCCCATTCGGCGCAGATCATCAGGGATGGCAGATCCAGCTGCTGGTCACCTACCTCGGGATAGCGCTTCGCGTTCGCATCGATGTTGCGATACCAGTTGATGCCACCTCGGAACCC
>CAUJEC010000234.1 GCA_963169245.1 Actinomycetota bacterium | reverse complement strand
CAAGAAAATCTCTTTACAAGGGGAGGAAAAATTGTGGCGTCTCCGTAGATTCTCAGAATGAAGTTACAGACCGCACGATCACGACTCTCCAAAGCGGTAGCTACGCTAGTCACCTCGGTTCTGGTCCTGATGGCGCTCCCGATTTCACCAGCAGCAGCCGCCGCGACCAACGTCACTGCGGGCGCAACCTATTCCTACACCGAACAACAAGGCACAATTGGCGTCGGCAGTGGAATCACCATCACAAATGGCACGTCCTATGACGGCGAGTACATCGACTTCGCGGTCTCGGCTTCTGACACCCATGACGTCCTCAGCTTTAGCACCGTTGGAACCGCCTCAACGAGCGCCGGGGTGGTCTCCATAGTTGGGAACACCGTCTATCTGGGTAACGGTTCGATCGCTGAGCCGGTCGGATCCGTTGACCCGACCTTCAACGGTCAGAACGGCCAGAAGCTTCGAGTCAATTTCACCACAGCCTTCACCAACCCAGGGTTTGAGGACGGTGGAACGCTTGGATGGACGGCGCTCCAACAACAGATCAACCTCGGCTCTACGAACATCGCAGGGTTCACCGCCAATGACACCTCTACGTATCCGGGGACCGCACCCAATCAGGACAACAATACGCCGTCCAATGCTACCTATGCCGTTGGATCGGTCACATCCGGTCAGCCAACTCAGGGAACCTACGCGCTCCAGCTTCAGAGCAATATGACTACAGCGCGGGGCTGCGATGTAGTGCATGGCCCTGCGGTCTATTCAAGTGAGTTCCAGGCCGCTGCGGGCGACAAGATCTACTTCGACTGGCGAGCCTTCTCAGGTAGCGACGCATATGCCGTCTTCGGCTACATCGTGGACCGCAACGGAACCCAGACCGAGGTACTCGACGCCTACGCGACATCAAGCAGCAACACCAACTGGGCGACCAAGGAAACTGTGATTCCCACTGGCGGCTACTACCGATTTGTATTTGTCGCCGGAACCTTCGACGCGACCTGTGGTCAAGCCGCTGGCGCTTCTCTGCTGATCGACAACGTGAAGGTCTTCGGCTCCAAAGCCTCCGACGATGTAGCCCAGCAGGTAGCCCGCAAGCTCCAGTACGCAAACACCTCAGATAACCCTGCCGCACAGCGAACGATCAGCGTCACAGCCAAGAGCACATCCAACGGAACTGACACCGACACTCTCACTGTCAACATCGCCGGCATCGATGACCCCTTTGATGCTACGAACCCCTCCGACATTGTTTTCACGAACACCGCTACACCCGGCGAGTCATTCGCCTCTACCGGTGGACAGATCGCAGTATCTGACCCGGACAGTACGGTGTTCAACTTTGCTCTCGCGGGGTCTACTCCCACGACAGAGACCATCGGCGCTCACACATACGATCAGGCGATAGCCACTGAATACGGAACCATGTATGTGGCAAGCGGCACCGGGCGATATGTCTTTGTCCCGTCAAGCATTGCGATCGATGGTCGACTGACCGACGACCTGGACCAGTTCAATGTCGACGTAACATCCGGAGCGTTCAGTGACCAAGTGACACTCACCATGCGCGTGGACGTACCCGAAGGTTTGACCGGCTCCCCCACTGCTCTTAGTTCCTCACCCGGCAACCAGACCGTAGATCTGTCGTGGGTCGCCCCCGAGTGGATCGGCGGAACAGGTATCTCTGGATATCGCATCTACATGACCAGCAACGGCGGGACCTCTTGGACCCCGCTAAGTCCGGATGTCTCCTCGGGCGACACCACGAGGCTAGTTACCGGGCTCGACAATGGCACCCAGTATGGGTTCAGGGTCACCGCTCTCAACGCATCAGGCGAAAGCGCCCCCTCCCCGACCACATATTCAACGCCAAGAACCGTCCCTGGTGCTCCCGTCATCAATACCGTCACCGAAGGCGATGGCGAGTTGATCGTGACCTTCTCGGCACCGTCTGACGATGGCGGTGACGCTATCGACTCATACGCAATCAGCGTGAACGGTGACGAGGATCTCGTAGCGTCTCGCACTTCACCGGGCACATTCACAATCGACGGCCTGACCAACGGAACCGCCTACAACGTCGTGATCACTGCCAACAACGGTGCCGGGTTCGGCGCGGCTTCCACACCAGTTTCTGGTACTCCACGGACAACTCCCGACGCGCCAACGATTAGCGGGGTAGTTGAACACGATCGATCTGTTGAAATCGGTATTACGGCTCCCACCTTTGATGGCGGCTCGCCAATCACGGGCTATCAGATCTCTTTGGATGGCGGATCCACATTCCCGTACTC
The DNA here is from genome assembly GCA_963169245.1 of Actinomycetota bacterium. Taxonomy (GTDB): domain Bacteria; phylum Actinomycetota; class Acidimicrobiia; order Acidimicrobiales; family Microtrichaceae; genus JAGQSZ01. The sequence continues at coordinate 1,467 of CAUJEC010000234.1, read as the reverse complement.
CTTTGGGCCAAGCACCGAGTGGGCTTCAATTACAGGTCTGACCAACGGCGCCTCATATCAGGCTGTTGTTCGGGCAATCAACGAGGCAGGTACTGGCTCTCAGAGCGCGGCATCGGTCACGACGCCACGAACGACCCCTGGCTCGCCCACCATCACATCGGTCACCGAGGGTGACTCGGCTCTCGATGTAACCTTCTCGGCCCCCTCGGAGGATGGCGGCGATTCAGTGTCGATGTACGAGTACAGCATTGACGGCGGAATCACCTGGCACAGTGTCGGTGAAGATCCAGGCACGTTCCGCATCGGATCGCTCACGAACGGCACCACCTACCCGATAACGGTCAGGGCTCGAAACGAAGCAGGCCCCGGAGCCGGGTCGGACCCAACATCAGCCACTCCCAGAACTGTCGCCGGGACGCCGCGCATCGCTTCGATCACAGAGGGCGACCGCGGACTGACTGTGAGTTTCGACCCACCCGTCAGCAATGGCGGCGCAACAATCACCAGCTATGAGATCTCAATCGACGACGGTGCGACCTGGGATACAGTCTCGGGCCCATCCCCGACTCTCATCAGCGGTCTGACCAACGGCAGTGTCTACAAGGTACGCATCCGGGCAATTAACGAAGCCGGCTCCAGCGTGGCCAGTCCAGGCATACCAGCGTCTCCGCGGACCCTTGCGACGGCCCCCACAATCACTCGAATCACTTCTGGCAATCGCACCCTCGAGGTCCATGTGACCGCACCTTCCTCTGATGGCGGCGCTCCCATCACCGGATATGAACTCTCGCTCGACAATGGCGTCACTTGGACAAAGTCATTCGTACCAGCTCAGTCCCCACTGAAGGTCTACGGCCTGGAGAACGGGACCACCTACCCCGTGCGAGTCCGAGCGATCAACGAGGCCGGTCAAGGCCCGGCATCTGAGACCGTCCCAGGAATACCGGTGAAGGCCCCAACCCTGACACCTCCCAACTCTGGCGGTGGTGCCGGAGGTCCGGGCGGCTCAGGTGGAACTGGCTCGGGCGATCAGGGTGCCAATCCGAAGGTTGCACCGGGTCACAGCGTTGTGGTCATAAATGGCAACGAGGTATCGGTCGGGACGACATCAACACCAGGGAGCACCTCGTTGACCGTTACCGGCGAAGGCTGGACTGCTGCAATCAGCGGCGTTGAAGACGACGGTGACAAGATGACCCTCGATGCGCAGGGCCGATTGGTTGTCAACCGAGACGGCTCTGTTCGAGTAGCCGGAACTGGGTTCGCACCTGGCACAACAGTTGATGTGTGGCTCTTCTCAACACCTACGTTCTTGGGTGACGTAGTGGTTCGCCCGGACGGAACTTTCGATCAGCTACTAGCGCTGCCCGATGGCATTGAGGTCGGTGAACACACTGTCCAGATGAACGGTCTAGGCGAATCTGGCGAGGTCTACTCGGTCTCCAGCGGACTCATTGTAAAGGCCTC
>CAUJEC010000233.1 GCA_963169245.1 Actinomycetota bacterium | reverse complement strand
CGACAGCCACACTCCCAACGCCGGTGGACTCGGAATGATCGCCATCGGTGTCGGTGGAGCCGACGCAGTCGATGTCATGACCGGTTTCCCCTTCAACCTGCGCTGGCCGAAGCTCATAGGCGTCAAGCTGACCGGCGAGTTGAACGGTTGGAGTGCTCCAAAGGACATCATCTTGAAGGTGGCCGACATCCTTACGGTCAAGGGTGGAACCGGCGCGATCGTCGAGTATTTCGGCCCCGGAGCCGAGTCGCTCTCGTGTACCGGCAAGGCAACAATCTGCAACATGGGCGCCGAGATCGGAGCAACCACGTCCCTGTTCGCCTTCGACGATGCGATGGAGCGATATCTACAGGCCACCGACCGCTCAGCCATTGCTGCCGAGGCGCGTGCAGTTGCTGCTCATCTGCGCTCCGATGACGAAGTACTCGCCAACCCGGCTGATTTCTATGACCAAGTCATTGAGATCGACCTCTCCACGCTTCGCCCTCACATCAATGGTCCCCACACTCCTGATCTTGCCCGTGAGGTCTCGGCACTGGGCGAAGAGGCCCGAGCCAATGGTTGGCCACTCGAGATCAGTTCTGCACTGGTCGGTTCCTGCACCAACTCCTCCTATGAGGACATCACACGAGCGGCGTCGATCCTGCGCTTCGCCGCTGCCAACGGTTTGAAGGTCAAGACTCCGCTGCTGATCACCCCTGGTTCGGAACAGGTGCGTGCCACCATCGAACGAGACGGCCTTCTTGAATCCTTCACATCTGCCGGTGCAACGGTCCTGGCGAATGCGTGTGGACCCTGTATCGGCCAGTGGGCACGTCCGGCGGATGCCATCGACAAGCCGAACACGATCGTCACGAGCTACAACCGCAACTTCCCCAAGCGCAATGACGGTTCGCCCAACACACTGGCGTTCGTCACTTCGCCGGAGACCGTTGTCGCCCTGGCGCTCGCCGGCACGGTCGACTTCGATCCGATCAATGACTCACTCATCAACGATTCTGGTGAGTCGATTCAGCTGCCCGAACCTGTCGGCGAGGAACTTCCCGATCAGGGCTTCACTCCGGGAGAGAACACGTTCGTCGCGCCGCCCGAGGACCGGTCTTCGGTCACGGTCCAGATCAGTGCGGACTCCGACCGGCTTCAGGCGCTCGCACCCTTCGCTGCATGGGACGGCCACGACTACCTGGATCTGCCGATCCTTTTGAAGGCGAAGGGCAAGTGCACGACCGACCACATCTCGATGGCAGGCCCGTGGCTCAAGTATCGCGGCCATCTTGAGAACATCTCTGGCAACCTGTTCCTGGGAGCGGTCAACGCGTTCACCGATGCGGTCGGCGAGGGCAAGGACCAACTCGATGGGACCACCAAGTCGTTCCCTGACATCGCTAGGCACTACCACGAGGCCGGACAACCTTGGGTGGCCGTTGGTGATGAGAACTGGGGAGAGGGATCCTCTCGTGAGCATGCCGCGATGGAGCCCCGTTTCCGTGGCGCCAAGGCGATCATCGTCCGAAGCTTCGCCCGAATTCACGAGGCCAATCTGAAGAAGCAGGGCGTGCTCGGCCTGACCTTCGCTGACCCAAGTGTCTATGACCAGATCGGCGAGGACGACCGCATTTCGATCACAGGGCTCAGCGACCTCTCACCGGACACTCAGGTGCGCTGTGTTCTCACCCGCCCCGACGGGACGACACTTGAGTTCCTCTGCAACCACACGATGAGCGGCGAGCACATCGACTGGTTCAAGGCCGGTTCGGCGCTCAACGTGATCCGGGCTCGCACCGGTAACTGACCGGCACGTCACCGACTGGTCATATCGGCCAGAGACCGTGTCGATTCAGTCGGTTCCCGGTCGACGCTCACGCTCGTGATCCCCGGCGATGGAGACATCGTCGGGGACAACACCATGCGGGTAGGTCAGCTTCAGGTCGTCATATGACGGGGTCCATGATTCATGGGCCTCTGGGGGCAACAGGTCTGCGATCGCTGCCATGATCTGAGCCGTCCTCTCATCGAGGTCACCATCGCTGGGGCGAATGGGCTTGCCCGCCCGAACGATCACCTTGGGCGGACTGAGGATGCTCGTCACATTGGGAAGGGTGGAACTCCGCGGCCAGACTGCCTCGGTCCCCCAAAGCCCGACGGGAATAATCGGCGCGCCGCTCATCTCGGCAAGTCGCGCCGCCCCCCAGCGCCCCTTCAATACCGGATCGAAAAACGCAGGTCCCCGAGGGATGGTGCCCTGAGGCATGAGCGCCACCAACTCACCAGCAGCTAACGCGTCGCCGGCGGCCTGAAGCGGCTCATCTGACCCGGAGCCTCGCTCGACGCGGATCCCGCCGAGCGCCGAGACGACATCGCCCACAATCGGAGCGTCGAAGACCTCTTTCTTGCCCAGGAATCGGATGGGTCGGCCCACCTTTGCAAGAAGGAAACCGAGGGCGAGTGGATCGAAATACGAGCGATGGTTGCCGACGATGATCGCAGGTCCCTCCATCGGGATGTTCTCGGCGCCCTGCAGGTCGAACCGCACCCATGGAAACAGTTGCGGCTGCGCGAGCAGGTAGAGCACCTTCTGTGGTTCGAGTCCGACGAACTTGGGCACACCGGCGGGGACATCGAAGTGGATCATCGGCCAACGTCGGATGGTGGCCTGAGCGATCATGCGTGGGTCCGGGTTGACTGCGTGAGGGTGCCCCACGATCGACAGGAGCGGGACGTCGTAGTAGCTGTCGGAATAGGCGAAGCTCTTCGAGAGGTCTATCCCCCAGTGCTCTGCCCACTCGCGAACTGCCTTTGCCTTGCCACGACCCCACACGAAATCACCATTGATCGTGCCGTCATAGAGGCCCCCTACCTCGCCGTATCGGGTGGCGATGACCTCGTCGAAGCCGAGCTTCTGGGCAAGTGGTCGGATCAGATCTGCCGGAGTGGTGGTCGCCATTACCAGTATCCGGCCAGCGTCGCGATGTTCCTCCATGACCTGTTTGGCGAATGGCAACACGGCGTGGCTGAGTGGTTCGGCCGCGGCCTCAGCTGCGGCACGCACCTTCTCGACAGGCCATCCACGGGCGGCTCTGGCACCCTGGCGAGACACGAACATCGAGGGCCATGTCTCACCAATCATGTTGAAGATGCCGAAAGCGATTGACTCGATCAGACCGGTGTTTCCAGAGATAAGTCCCTGTGCTCGAAGCGCCTCTCCCAGAATGGGGCCACTGGCACCCGAGAGCAGCGTACGGTCGAGATCAAAGATTGCCGCACTCACGGTCTCGTCAGTTGGGTCACTGGGCTTGCTCACATCGGACTCTGACATCTGATCGACGCTAGCCGAGCGTGCTGACTTCCTCGGCAGAAGTCTGGGGCACTCAAGGAACCG
>CAUJEC010000232.1 GCA_963169245.1 Actinomycetota bacterium | reverse complement strand
AGGATGCGTCGGCCGCCTATGGACACATCGATCGAAGCGACCGATCCTTGAGCATCTGATGCTCGGCTGGTTGACGCTCGGCCGGTGGACCTCTGACGAGTGGTTGTTCGCGTCGGCTCTTCGTTGCTCTCCCCAGGCATTCACCCAGTGAACCACCACTTCGTCGATCGTACAAGCGTTCGTTCCTTCCGTGTAGGTGTGGTAACGGCGGCTTTGATGTCAACTGAGCCGGATATGGTTCAGATGTGCAAGCAGAGCCGATGTTTCCATTGGGAACCGTTCTCCTTCCCGGTGCTCTATTGCCCCTACGAGTATTCGAAATCCGCTATCAGCAACTCCTCGCCGATGTACTCGCCGGCGATCGGACATTTGGAGTCACGCTCATCGAACGGGGCCACGAGGTCGGAGGTGGCGATATCCGAGCGTCGATCGGGACGATCGCTTATATAGAGGAACATCGGCCACTCGGAAGAGGACGTCATTTCATAGTTGCTCGAGGTGTCGAGCGAGTGCGGGTGAACTGCTGGCTTCCAGATGACCCGTATCCGAGCGCCGAGTTGTCTGTGTGGCCCGATGTCGTGGTTGATTCCGTCAGGGTTGGCGAACTCTACGAGTCGTGCACGACCTCGTTGCGTCAACTGCTCGCTGGAGCGGTCGAGAGGGGACACCATGTGGCGCCATCGACCTTCGAGGCGCCTGACGATGTCATCGGTGGCTCATATGTATTGTCGTCGGTCGCTCCTATCGGGGCGTTCGACCAGCAGAAACTGCTCGCAGCGAACACGGTCGAGGATCGCCTGACGATGCTGGCAGGGATGATCTCGGATCAACGGATCCTTCTCATCGGGGATATGGGAGAAGGTTCGACCGATCTGGGCGGATTCTCCTGAGGCATACTCGGCGCATGAGGCAGACTCGGCGCATGACCTCCTTTGACGACGCACATGTCATCATCACCGGTGGATCTGAGGGCATCGGGCTGGCGATAGCGCAAAGTGCAGTAGAACGCGGAGCCCGGGTATCGCTCATCGCCAGGCGGGAGGAACCGCTCAAGTCGGCTTCCGAAGGGCTGGCAGGTCGTTCGCAATGGGCGGCAGCCGATGTCCGCGACCGGGCCGAGGTCACAGCTGCAGTGGATGACCTTGTGGACTCCTTCGGGCCGTGCGACATCCTCGTTGCGAATGCGGGGTATGCCCTGCCGGGTCGATTCTGGGAACTGCCCGAGGACGAGGTCGCCGACGAGATGGCTGTCAACTACCTGGGAGCGGTCAACGCCGCCGCAGCGGTCCTTCCATCCATGCGGTCCCGTCGTAGAGGTCACCTGTGTTTCACCTCGTCGACAGCCGGTCTTCTGGGGATCTACGGCTACACCGCATATTCGCCCACGAAGTTCGCCCTCCGAGGACTTGCCGAGGCACTTCGCTCCGAGCTTCGACCTGACGGCATTGCGGTCAGTGTGCTCTATCCGCCCGACACCGACACGCCCGGCTTCGTCAAGGAGAACGAACACAAGCCAGTCGAGACTGCGGCCATCTCCGGGACCATCAAGCCGAAGTCGGCCAGTGAGGTTGCATCGGCAACAATCCGAGGGATCGAGCGGGGGCGTTTCACAATCTGCGCCGACCCCATGACGGCGCTGTTGGCTCACGGGTCAGGGCTGGTCGCACCGCTCGCCCGGATGGTCACAGATCGCCAGGTTCGCTCCGCTCAGCGGCGCGGTCGGGCACGCTGACTGACACTGTCGTCAGCCGCTGTCGTCAGCCGCTGGCGCGGATGTCGGCAACTGACCGTGACATTGGCCTGTGCCACCTACCTGTGGTTGAGCGGTCAGCCGCGCAGCAGGCCGCCGGCAACCAGGTGGTCTTCGCCGGTCACATATGACGAGGCATCACTGGCCAGATAGAGAACCGGACCGACTATCTCATGGGTCTCGGCGACGCGTTTCATTGCCGTTGCATCTGCTGAATACTGAAGGAATCCGGGCATTGCGGCCTCGGCGGCAGCAGTCATGTCGCTGTGCATGGGTCCCGGGCAGATCGCATTCGCCCGCACTCCCCAAGGCGCCCATTCCTTGGCCATCGATCGTGTCAGATTGATGAGAGCGGCCTTGGACGCCCCGTACACCGATACGCCGGGTCCGCCCGAGTATGCGCCGTAGGTTGCGATATTGATTATCGACCCTCCGCCGCCATCACGCATTATCGGTGCAATCAACTGTGACATCCGCAGCGGCCCCTCCAGGTTCACGCTGAACACCTTTCGCCACAGGTCCAGACCCACCTGCTCCAGTGGTGGTGGCACCGGAGAGATGCCGGCGTTGTTCACCAGAATGTCGATCCGACCGAACTCGTCGACCACCTGGTCCACAAACGTTGGGATGGCATCCCAGTCGCCGACATGGCATGCAAGACCGAGCGCCCTCCTTCCCGTCTCCTCGGTTATCCGGAGCGCAGTCTGATCACACACGTCCTGTTTGCGGCTGCTGACCACGACGTCAGCCCCCGCACTGGCGAGTCCCTCGACCATCGCTCGGCCAAGACCTCTGGTCGACCCGGTGACGACGGCGACCTTGCCGCTCAGGTCAATGCAATAGCTCATCGTTTGGATCCAATCCCGTCGTCGTTCGACTGTCCCGCCCTCTGAGCCTACTTCTCGGTTTCGGACGGGCCATCTGTGGTGAGCTCTATCCGCGATGCCGCGAACACGCCGGTGGCAGCACACATCACCTGGGTACGATTCTCGATGTCGAGAGCGGCTCTGAGCGATGGGGCGTCGACGGTCTGCCACATCGTCTCCTTGGTCATCCATACGGCAAGCGGCCCATTCGACGCGATGGCCTTTGCAATCTCAATGGCTCGGGGCATCAGATCTGCTGGTTCCACAAGTGTGCTCAACAGGCCGATTCGTTCTGCCTCGGCGGCATCGAAGATGCGTCCGGTCAGGAGAAGCTCTGCCGAGCGTGAGGCGCCAACGAGACGGGGCAGGAAGTAGCTGGTCCCCATGTCACATGCAGAGATTCCAAGCCTGATGAACACCGCGCCGAAACTGGCGGCGCTGGAGGCGATCCGGACGTCGCATGCGAGAGCCAGCGAGAATCCACCCCCGACGGCCACCCCGTTGACCGCAGCGATGAACGGTTTGCGGGACCGATGGATGCGCTCGTGTAACGACGCGATGAACTCCTGTATCTGAAGGCTTGCCGGGATCATGCCCGCCTCGATCGGCGCGCCGGGGTCGCCTGGATCGTCGCCGCCCTTGATGTCCAGCCCGGCACAGAACGCTCGGCCAGCACCTGTGAGAATCACGACTCTCACAGACGGGTCGCGGTCGAGCCGGTCGACTGTGTCGTGGAGTACCCCGATCAGTTCCATGCTCATAGAGTTGAGCCGTTCGGGACGATTCATGGTCACGATTGCGATGCCGGAATCGTCGATGTCGGTCTGTACAACTGCTGCGGAGATTCTGTCGGGTGCCTCGGTCTCTGACATGGTGAAACCCTACGTCGCAGTCACGTCGGGCAGAGCCCGAGGTCTGTGTCAGATCGGAGTCTGCGTCACCCAAGTCAGCGTCACCGGAGTCCGCGTCACCGGAGTCCGCGTCACCCAAGTCAGCGTCACCCAAGACCTGTGTCTCCTCGGAGTCTGTAGAGGACTTCGCCCGCATCAGGGACGACGAGCGTTGCCGGGTCCGCCTTCATGGCTTCTAGGTCGATCGAGGCCGGGTCCAGACACCCCAGATTGGCCCGACGAATGACCTCGGGTGGGATTCCAGAGGCGATGGTCACCCGTACCCTCTGTCGTTCACCAGTAGCTGGGTCCCATGTTCCCGCTCCGAAGAGGTGGGTGGAGTGGGCAAGGTCGCCCCTCGGCACATCTGAATACTTCTCCCAGTGGGCAAGGAAATAGTCCCGACAGTGATACCCGATATCTGCAATGTGGGGGTGCATCTGGGCGATCTCGGTGATGTGGGGTGCAAAGAGGATGACTTCGCCGCCATCGGCGACCACGGGTTCCAATTTGTAGAACCCCTTTGCTCCGGTCCAAAGATCGTCGTATCGCTCAGGGATGACGGACACGACCCGCTGGACAGCATCATCTAGATAGACGACGTGGCTCTCGGCAGCGACGTCGGCTGCGGCAGCCCACGCGCCGATCGGGTCGCCGAAGGAGACGGACTCGACGGCGGCATCGTTTGAGCGTGGGACAACGACACAGAGAGCGTGGCGTTCGTTCGTGACCAGCGCGGCGCCAGCGTGAATGAGCGCACGAACCGGCGTGATACCCCGGGCGCCGATGATCTCGCTGCTGGTGATCAACGCGCCGAGCCAGTGGGTGACGTCGATGAGTTCCTGGCCAGAAAGACCGGGAAACAGGTATTTCTCACCCCCGGAGAATCCGACGACCTCATGCGGCAGAACGGGGCCGACGATGAGCGTGACATCGCTGTCGACCACTAGCCGATTGACTCTTACCGGTACCGGCTCGACGAGTCGACCGCCAGATAGATCGCTCACGGTCTCTGCGCTCAATGTTCCGACGTGGGCGAATGTCGACTCGTTCCACCATTCGTGGTTGATGACATCCAGGTCAACCTCGCCGACGAGTGCCGCCAGGGCATCTGGAGGCATCGGGGCATGTGTCCCGAGCGCGACAACCGCCTTGAGACTGCTCACTCTCTGCGAGACGGCCCGAGTGATAGACCTCAGCAGCATTGGCAGCGGACAGCGCCTTGTTGCATCGGGAATGACCAGACAGAGTGACCTGCCATCCAGATCCAAGGCCCCAAGACGTGCTGCT
>CAUJEC010000231.1 GCA_963169245.1 Actinomycetota bacterium | reverse complement strand
GGCGGTGGACCGGGTTGAGATCGCCCGTTGAGACTCGGACTCGAGAGCAGGTCGGACATGTCACTATGGCCACCGCCGGTCCGGAGAAGGTTGGACGATTCAACTGTGGCCGCCACCGGCTCCAGCGACCGGCCTCACAATGGTCGGAAGCGACTCTCAGGCCGTCCCGTTCATCCACATGCGCGTGTGTTCGGCATTGGGCGATATATCGAGCGGCTGAGCGGGCAGCGAGCCGGAGATGATGTCGGGCAGGAACTCGGTCATTCGGTATGGGATCGTCCGAGGTCTCTCCTCGATCATCTGCTCGATCGGCCACCATCGCTGCGCTCCGAAGGCGATCTGCTCGAGCGCCTCCAAGCCGGTCGGCCCGCGGCTGGTGCCATCGCACCGTACGATGTGGATCCATTCGTCCTGATCGAACTTCCAACCGCCGAACGTGAACTGCACCGACTGCACCCATACGCAAGGTCCGATGTCGGCCTCACCGATTCCGGCTTCTTCCCAAAGTTCGCGTCGGACCGCGTCCTCGGTTGACTCACCCGGGTCGACCCCACCGCCGGGAACCTCCCACCAGTCGCGCTCCCATCGCCTGGCGGGATCAGAGGCGTTGATGAGCAGCACCCGATCCAGAGGATCCAGGACGATTGCTCTGGCCGCCCGTCGCCTACCCGATGTCGGAAACCCAAGCACGACCCTCAACCATACATCCCGACGCTCCAGCATCGGGGGCGTCTCGTCCAGCCTGGTGTGGTCGCACCCATGCGTTCGATGAGTGAGTCGGAACTCGGTTGGCGCCTCGAATGGCGATCCGGTTCGGTCGGGGAACTTCACACACTCGAGGAGGGCCCTTTTTCGCGGACTGCGAGGGTCTGCGAAGCGGAGGGCGAGGCGGTCGTGCTCTCAAGCGCGATGTCGGCCGAGTTGCTTGCCGGGCAGGCAGGTTCGGCAAGTGGCGTCATCCGATCGGGGGTTGAGGTCGCTCGTAGGAGATCCGGGGGTGGGATTGTCCACCTGGTGCCCGATGCACATGTTTGGATCGACGTCCTCCTACCCCGAGGCGACTTGCTGTGGACCGATGACGTCAGCCAGTCGGGCGAGTGGCTCGCCGAAGTGTGGATCAGAGCCTTGGGTGACATGGGAGTCGTTGGGGCGACGATGGCCGATGCCCATTGGAGCGACCCGGAACTCGGTCGAATAGTCTGCTTTGCCGCTACCGGACCCGGCGAGATCGTTGTGGGGGAGCGGAAGTTGGTGGGGATATCGCAGCGGCGGAACCGTCACGGTGCACGCTTCCAGTGCGTCGTCTACCTGAACCAAGAGCCCGAAGCGGTCCTTGGGTTCCTCGATGTCGGGGCCATTGGCGAGGACCTCATGGGGCGGCTCGCCCAGGCGTTGACCGAGCGCGTCCTGACTCTCGAGGGTGCTGGTGTGACTGGTGGGATCTCTGAGACAGACGTGACTGGAGAGGACGTCGTCGACGCATTCTTCAGTCGTCTGCCCGGGGCCGTCCCTGGGTGATGCTCCAGCCTGTGAGCACCGTGCATTCGGCCGGCCATCGGGTAGTCGAATGGATCGATTCCCTCGGGCGATCACAGCTCAGCGTTGCACCGATCAGGGATCGCGGCTGCACCATCGTTGAGTTCGATGGGTGGATTCGCTCTGGCGATCAGCTTCGAATTCCGCGCAATTGCTATTGACCATCACGCTGAAGTAGCTCAAGCGCGGTAAAATCTCACTCTGCAAGGTGGGATCTGGGCAAACCCAACACGCAGAGTGAGTTTCAGGTACCCATGGACGGATTTTCCAGGAATCTTTCCCAAGAAATAATGGAGAAAGGGTTGGAACGGGCATAAGCTCCCATCTGTGACCAGGCTAGCCCATGCTCAAGGAACCCATATCGGGGCATGCGTAACAGCTGGTGTTCGCACGGAAACAGGAGCCCGTGTGCCGTCGTCGGCCGTTGAAGTCGGTCTTGTGCGATGAGTGCAAACAAGTTCTGGGATCACGCGCTGCTGAATGTGGATGCGAAGGGGAGAATCAGCGTTCCCGTGGCGACCCGGGAACTCTTCGACGACAACGGCGGATTCCTGGTCTGGATGGATGACCGAATCGCTCTGATGCTCCCGAAAACCTGGGACCGCTACTACTCGTCGTTCCAAAGGGATGAGTCGGTGTCGCCGAGGCAACTCGAACTGCTGGCGGCTCGTGCGGCCACCTGCAAGATCGACCCCCAGGGGCGACTGGTTCTCAGCCAGCGTCTCCGTGACATGGCAGGTATCAACGGCCAGGTTCAGATGGTTCCGGCCAGCAGCCACGCGCTGTTGTATGCGCCAGAGGTCTGGGAAGCAGTCAGCGCAGCTGACTCCGCGGATCAGATCGCCCTGTCCGAGCGGATGTCAAGAACTCGGGTGCTGTGAAGGGGTTTGAGCATGTGCCGGTGCTACTCAACGAGGTCGTCGAACTGTTCCGTAACCAGCCCGCTGGGCTCTACGTCGACGGGACCATCGGTGGCGGCGGCCACGCGGCCGCGGTGCTCCAGGCCAACCCGGGTCTGCGACTTCTTGGGATCGATCGTGACACCGCAGCGCTGGCGGCGGCAGGCGAGCGCCTCAGCAGCTTTGGAGACCGCGTCGAACTCGTTCACAGCGAGTTCTCGAACATCGAACAACTCATTTCAGAACGAACCGACAGGGGAGCAGTGGCGATCATGATCGATCTGGGGGTCTCATCACATCAGCTTGACGTGGCGGAACGGGGCTTCTCGTACCGTGTCCCGGCTCCACTCGACATGCGGATGAACCGGGCGCAGCCCCTGAGTGCTGTCACAGTCGTAAACGAGTATCCGGTGGAGGAACTCACCCGGGTGATACGACGTTACGGCGAGGAACGGTATGCCCAACGCATCGCCCGAGCGATTGTCGATGCTCGTCCGGTGACAGACACGGCGACCCTGGCCGAGATCATCAAGAGCGCCATTCCTGCTCCGGCACGCAGGACAGGTGGCCACCCGGCGAAGAAGACGTTTCAGGCCATCAGGATCGAGGTGAATCGGGAACTCGACCAACTGGTCGATGCCCTCGATGGGGCCATCAACTCGCTTGCCCCCGGCGGACGACTCGCCATCCTGTCCTATCATTCGCTCGAAGATCGAATGGTCAAGGGGGCGTTCAGGGATGCTGCGACGGGTGGATGCACCTGTCCGCCCAGGTTGCCCTGCGTGTGTGGGGCCGAGCCCACCGTTCGACTCCTTCGATCGGGTGCTTGGAAGGCCACCCCTGAGGAGGTTGCCTCCAATCGACGCTCCGAGAGCGTCCGCATGCGCGCCGTCGAAAGGCTCCAGGAGGAGGCATCATGACCTCAAGGGGGCCTCTGGCGAGGGTTCCCGCCCGAACCTCTTCCGAGAAGGATTCCGGTTCCACGACGAGGTCCGCGACGAGAGCGCGGTCCACGAGATCGCGGGCTACAACATCGCGCACAACGACAAAGTCGGCCACCGAACGCAGGACGGCAGCGGCCGCCCGACCCGGCCCCTCCCGATCCGGCGCTGCCAAGGCCAGCACCGCTAGGTCGAGTGCCCCAAGGCCCGGCGCTGCCAAGGCCAGCACCGCCAAGGCCAGCACCGCCAAGTCCGGCGCGGCAAAGTCGCCAAAGCAGAACCGTGGACACGGCCCACTCGAGATCGTCGTCCACTATCGCCGTCGCCTATCAACAAGAGGAGTCGTGGTCCTCTCCGCGCTGGCATTCTTCGCCATTCTTTTCCTCGCCGTTTCAGTGCAGGCGATGCGGGCGCAGGGCGACCGAAACCTGGATGCCATCAATCAGGGAATCCGTGTCGAGACCGAGCGGTACCTGGAACTCAGGGCCAAACTCGCCGAGAAGGAGTCTCCGGCACGGATCATGGGCAAGGCCCGGACCATGGGGATGATCGACCCCGGGCCAGTCGCACCGCTCGCATCACCTGCAGGAGAAGGGGCAGATGAGGAACCGGGTCCGACCTGATCAGGTAAACACCAGGGGCAATCGCCCGGGAATGAGCCGACTCGGCTCGATCCTGTCGCGCGTTCCCGCAAGCGAGTCACTCGACGAGCGGATGTTCCGACGTCGGTTCCGGACAGTCTGCGCGCTTGTTGTCATAGCTATCATCGGCCTCGTCGGGCAGATGGTCCGCCTGCAGGGTGCGGCCGGCGAGAAACTCGTAGAGAAGGGGCGGGTTCAGCGGACCGACACATACAAGGTCGAAGCACAACGTGGTTCGATACTCGACCGAAACGGTGTCGAACTCGCCGTGTCGATTCCCAGGCGTACCGTTGCTGTCCACATGGAGCGCCTCGCACAGGCGGGTGTAATCGACTGGGTTGACTACGACGCGTTCGCAAAACGCATCGCACCCTATGTCGATCTTCCAGCCGATGAAGTTGCCCAGAAGCTGAAGAATTCAGGCTCGACCGACCCGTACGTCGTAATCAAGCGGAACGTGCCGATATCCAAGGTCGGCAAGCTCGTCGAGGACATTCAGAGGACCGACAGGGCAAACGAAACAAATCTCCTCAATGGTCTGCTGGTCGAGCGCTCGAGCGAGCGAATCAATCCGGCCGGAGACTCGGGCCTCCGTATCATCGGCCGACTCGGCATGGACGGACCTGCCAAGATGGCTGGGATTGAGCGCGCTTTTGATGCACAACTCCGCGGGATCGACGGCGAGAACCGTGTCGAGTTGAAGAACGGTTCTGACCGGTCGCTGTCCGGTTGGGCGGCAATTGTCAACGGCGAGGGCAAGATCGATCTTTCTCGCAAGGGGGGTGCCCTTCCCGACAGCGAACAGGTTCTCAAGGAAGCAGTCGCAGGTTCATCGGTGCAACTGACCATCGACCGGGCAATGCAGCACGACGTCGAGCGGATACTTATGGACGGTGCAGCAAAGGCCGGTGCACGTCGGGGAGTGGCAGTGGTCGGCAAGCCGGGAACCGGCGAGTTGCTTGCCGTTGCATCCGTAGAGGTTGATTCAGAAACCGGCCAGATGGGGCTCTCCGATGCGCCCCTAGCTTTCGCAAACTCCTATCAGGCCGGTTCGGTGTTCAAGCTGGTGACTGTTGCAGCAGGAATCGAGTCCGGTGAAGTGGCCCCGGAGACCGTGCTCTCGGTACCAGATCGCCTGAAGGTGAGCGACCGGACCTACAGGGATCATGATCCGCACGCGACCGAGCCGATGAGCGTGACCGACATCGTCGCGAAGTCCTCCAATGTCGGAACGATTCTCATCGCTCAACAACTCGGCAAGAAGCGACTCTATGACGCTCTGCGGAACTTCGGATTCGGTGAGAAGACAGATATCGCACATCCGGCGGAGGCGGCAGGGCTCGTTCCTGACTACACGAAGTGGACCGATCCGGATCTGGCCTCGTCATCCATCGGTACCCACGAATCGGCGACCGCACTGCAGCTCTGGGCGGCCTACAACGTCGTCGCGAATGACGGTATGTATGTTCCCCCTCGCCTGGTGGACTCTGTGCTCCACCCCGATGGAACCCGCCAATCCGTCAAGGGCAAGGATCCACGCAGGGTTCTGTCCGCGGAGTCCGCAAAGTCAATGTCGGGAATCCTGCAGTCGGTGATCACCGACGGAACCGCAAAGCAGTGGACTCTCCCCGGCTACTCCATCGCGGCCAAGACCGGAACATCCCGAATGCCCTCCCCGAAACGGGTCGATCGATCCGACGGCTACATGTGGGAGGACGGCCGGTACCACTACCTGGCAGCGTTCACCGGATTCCTCTCTGCTGAGCGGCCCCAGGTGTCTATCACCGTCATACTCGACGATGTGAACTCGGGCCTCTACGGAAGCACCGCAGCAGGACCGATCTTCTCTCAGATCGCCCGCCTGTCGATCCGTGATCTGGGCATCGCCCCCGATGGGAGCGACGAACACCGTGGAGATGAGGAACTCCTACCGGGAACCGTTCGTGTGTCCGGAGGTCGGATTCGTGCATCGGCGGCGACCTCGACGACCACGACCACGACGCCTGCCAAGTCGAAGTCCCCCTCGAAACCCGCTGGCTCGACCGCGTCAAGCGCTCCACGTGCGGGCTCCTCAGAAGCGACCACGACGGAAGCGACCACTCCAGAGACAACGTCGACTGGGGTGAATTCGACGGGAAGTGGCGGTGCTGGTTCCAACCCCTCGGGTTCCACTGGCACCTCGACGCCGACCGAGGAGCAGTAGTGGTTACTCTCGTCGAAGTCGCCGCTCATCTGGGACTTGCAATACACATCGGCGTTGGTTCGGAGGAAACTTCGGATGCGAATGATCCAGTTGTCATCGACGTGACCCATGACTCGCGTCAGGTGGTTCCCGGATCGATCTTCTGTTGTCTCAAAGGGGATCACTTCGACGGTCACCACCATGCTGCTGACGCCGTCGTCAATGGCGCTGTGGCTCTGATCTGTGATCACGAGTTGCCGATTCCGGTTCCCCAGCTGATAAGCGAGTCGGTTCGGACAGACATGTCGCGAGCGGCCGATCTCGTATGGGGTCACCCGTCATCACGTCTGAGGATGGTCGGGGTCACCGGAACAAACGGCAAGACAACGATCGTGTCGATGATCTCCTGGATAATGACAGAATCCGGTATCCGCTCCGAGATGATCGGGACACTCACAGGTCAACGCACGACTCCCGAGTCGACCGATCTGCAGCGACAGCTTGCCGAACTTGTCGATGATGGCGCGGATGTCGTTGCGATGGAGGTGTCATCCCACGCACTCGTCCAACACAGAGTCGATGATGTGAGCTTCGACCTGGCGCTGTTCACCAATCTCGGTCGCGACCATCTGGACTTCCACGGAACCCAGGAGGCGTACTTCGCGGCCAAAGCCCTGCTCTTCGAGCCTGCTCTCTCGCATAAGGCCATCGTCAATGTCGATGACGTGCACGGTCGACTGCTCGCAGACGCGGCGAGCATTCCAACGGTGCGCGTCTCCCTCGGTGACGTCACAGACTTGAACACCACCCCGTCAGGGACGACCTTCACCTGGCATGGGTGCCGTTTCTCGTTACCCATGGCTGGTTCGCACAACGTCTCGAATGCGCTCCTCGCAGCATCGGCGTGTTCGGAGCTGGGACTCGAACTCGAAGCGATCGCTGCTGGGCTGGCAACCCTCCCGCAGGTGCCCGGCCGCTTTCAGGTTTTCAATACGACACCCGAGTCGGGACTGCCGGGATTCAGCGCTGTCGTCGACTATGCACACACTCCCGACGCTCTCGAATGCACACTTGATGCGGCCAGGGAATTGGCGGGGGGGGATAGCAGGGTGATCGTGGTGTTCGGATGTGGTGGAGACCGGGACAGGGAGAAGCGCCCGATGATGGGGGCCATCGCTGCGTCCAAGGCAGATGTCGCGATCGTCACATCGGATAACCCTCGAAGCGAGGATCCACGCTCGATCATCGATCAGATCGTCGCCGGTGTCGGCGGGACCTCCAGCGGCGGGAACGTTCGACCCGGTGGCTCGCAGATCGATTCCGAAGACGAGCGAGTGGCAGAACTCGTTGTCAACGAGGATCGCCGTTCTGCCATCGAAACCGCTCTGTCCATGGCCGGTGATGGTGATGTCGTACTTGTGGCGGGTAAAGGGCACGAGACCGGCCAGACCGCCGGCGGACACACCGAACCATTCGATGACCGCGAGGTGGTCGCCACCTTCATCTCCAAGGGGCGGCCGTCATGATCGCGCTCATCCTCGCGGCAGGAACCGCGACCTTGGTCTCGGTTCTCGGAACACAGTTCCTCATCAACTTCTTTCGCCGTCAACACATCGGACAGCCAATTCACGAGGACGTCCCCGAAGGTCATCGGGTCAAGGCAGGGACTCCCACAATGGGAGGAATTGCCCTGGTCGCCGGTGGGCTCGCCGGATATTTCACAGCCAATGTTTTCATCGGCACGTTCAGTTGGACCGGATTGGCCATCATGGGAGCGATGGCTGCCACAGCGTTCCTGGGCTTCCTCGATGACTGGACCAAGATCTCCAAGGAACGCAATCTTGGACTCAACAAGACGGCAAAGTCGGTGGGCCTGCTGATCATCGCGGTCGGCTTCATTCTCGTGCTTCTGGCGCGTACCAACGTTCATCGGACGATCAGCTTCGTTCATTGGAACGACCTCGGCTGGCACCTCGGAAAGATCTCCTGGGCGATATTCGCCATCATCCTCATCACAGCCACCACCAACGCGGTCAATCTGACCGATGGCCTCGACGGACTCGCCGCGGGCTCTGCCGGCGTCGTGTTCGCCGGCTACGTGATCATCGGCTACTGGATCTTCCGATACTCGGGACTGTATGGAATCAACGTGGGACTTGACCTCGCTGTCGTTGCAGCTGCAATGATGGGGGCATGCGCGGGGTTCCTGTGGTGGAACGCGTATCCCGCACAGATCTTCATGGGCGATACCGGGTCACTCGCCATTGGTATGGCACTCGCCGGGTTGGCGCTCAGCTCATCCACGGTCCTGTTGTTGCCCATCGTCGGAGCGCTCTTCGTGATGGAAACGCTGTCGGTCATCATCCAGGTGGTCAGCTTCCGTACCACCGGCAAGCGGGTGTTCAAGATCGCACCTATACATCACCATTTCGAGAACTCAGGCTGGCCCGAGACGACGGTCATCATTCGACTCTGGATGATGACCGCAGCGTGCACTGCCTTTGGTCTGGGGCTGTTCTATCGGGAGTTCGTCAGACTGGCGGGGATCAGATGACTGTCACAACGCGACCGCGGTCCACCACGGCAAAGAACGGTCGGGCCAAGACTCAGCCCTCCAAGGTTGCTGTCGCCAATCGTGGGCCAGACGTCGACTTCTTCCTGATCGGTTCCGTCGGCATCCTCTGCATGCTGGGAATAGTCATGGTCTACTCCGCGACCATGGTCTATTCGCCAGCGAAGGGTACCGGGCCGGGTTGGGGTGAGGCGGCAATGCAGGTCGCGTATCTGATCGTCGGAGTCCTGGCGGCTCTCTTTGCGAGGAGACTTCCGGGCCGCTTCTGGGAGGGGCCATTCGCAACAGTCCTGGTCGGCATCGCCTTTGCCATGCAGGGGTATCTCGCCGCCGCGAGGCTGTTGACAAAGGTGGGGGTCAAAGAGGTTCCGCTCGTCTCCAATCGCAATGGTGGGTTCCGCTGGCTCGACCTCGGACCCGTCTCGTTCCAACCATCCGACATCGCAAAGCTCGCTCTGATCCTGTGGGTTGCCAAGGCGATCGCCGATGCCGAGAGCCCACTGGTGTCGTGGCCCGCGATCAAGCGGATATTCATCGTGAGCTTCTCGCTGTGTGCTCTAGTCATGGCAGGCAACGACCTTGGGACGACCCTGTTGTTGTTCGGAACAACGATGACGATGCTGCTCTTCGCCGGTGCACCATGGCGACTGTTGACCCTGATCAGTGCGGTCGCAGTCATCGCAGTCGTTCTCATTGTGCAGTTTGGAGGTGAATTCCGGGGCGAGCGGATGACGGCGTTCATGAACAGCGACAGTTCTTCGGACAAGGCATTCCAGGCGAACCAGTCCAAGATCGGTTTCGCGAGCGGAGGACTTTTCGGCACAGGCCCGGGAACCTCGCGTCAGAAATGGGGCTATCTGCCCGAGGCGGACACCGACTTCATCTTTGCTGTCATCGGCGAAGAACTGGGAGTCGCCGGAACGCTCCTTGTGTTGGGTTCGTACCTGGCTTTCATGGCCTCGGCGCTGGTTCTGGCCATCAGGTCAACCAGTCGATTCTGTCGCTTCGTCGGATTCGGAATCACAACCTGGATCGGGGTTCAGGCTCTGATCAACATCGGTGTGGCGCTCAGCGTTCTACCAACCAAGGGCATCACCCTGCCGTTCGTGTCACGGGGTGGGTCCTCTCTCATCATGTGTCTCCTCGCTGTCGGAGTCCTGATGTCGGTATCGAAAGAACCGGTATGAGCGCCGAGCCCGACCTGCCCGGCCGGGAGAACAGGTTGTCTTCGACGAGCGTATTGATCGCCGGAGGGGGCACTGCAGGTCATGTGATCCCCGGGATCTCCATCGCGCAGGCCCTTGTCTCGCGTGGATTCACAAGCGAGAACATCCACTTCGTTGGGGCGCTCAGAGGAATCGAGGCGCGCATCGTTCCAGAGGCGGGTTTCGAGATAACGCTGCTTCCCGGACGCGGCATACAACGGCGGATCTCCCTCCAGAACGTGAAGTCGATCGCAGGGATCATCTCAGCGGTGTTCAAGGCGTTTGGCGTGATACGCCGTCGACGCCCCGCTGTTGTGCTCGGTCTCGGCGGGTTCGCCAGTGCGGCTTGTTCACTTGCGGCCGTCATCTGTAGGACCCCGCTGATCATCGCCGAACAGAACGCCCGTGCCGGTGCGGTCAATCGTCTCTTTGGTCGCTTCGCCAAGGCGTGTGCAGTGCCCTTCGAAGGGGTTGATCTGCCAAGAACTGTCGTGACCGGAAACCCTGTGCGGAACCAGATAATCGAAGCAGCAGAGAATGGTGACCCGGCGACAGCGCGGGAGGAACTCTCTGTCCCATTGGGTCGAACGCTGATACTCGTCTTCGCAGGGTCGCTCGGATCACGGCGAATCAACGAGGCGATCTACGGGGCCGTATCCCAGTGGCGTGACCGTTCAGACCTTGCGATCTACCATGTTGTGGGCGCAAGGGATTGGGATGATCGCCCACAGCTCGACAGCGGTGCTCTTCACTACACCGCTGTCCGCTACGAGGATCGCATGGACGTGGCGTTCACCGCAGCAGATCTGGCGGTGTGTCGTGCCGGTGGAACGACGGTGGCGGAACTCGCCGTCATGGGACTTCCGGGCATCCTCGTGCCTCTGCCCATCGCGACCCGTGATCATCAGCGATTCAATGCAATGGAACTAGTCGGCTCGGGGGGAGCGGTGTGTGTCTCCGACGATGACTTCAGCGCCGACCGGCTGGTCGCCGAGGTCGAGGGAGTCCTTGGTCGACTCGCCGAAATGGCTTCCGCTGTGGGATCCACCGCGCGACCCGACGCCGCTGACCGGGTGGCCCAATTGATGATCGAGAATCTCAGATGATTGGGCGTGAGTCCGATTCCGGGGCGTCCGCTGCTGCAGGCGATGTGCTCGCAGTGGATCTCTCCAGTCCCTTATCGGTTCATCTCATAGGGATAGGCGGAGCGGGGATGTCGTCCATAGCGACAATCCTGCTCGAGATGGGTCATCGGGTGTCAGGATCCGACGCCAGGGAATCCAAGACCGTCGAGTCGCTGCGCGAACGGGGCGCTGCCGTATTCATCGGACACGCCCGCGGTCAACTCGCGAACGCGGACCTGGTCGTCCGTTCGACTGCCGTGTCCGCTGACAACCCGGAACTCCTCGATGCAATGGAGAACTCGGTTCCGGTGCTCAACCGGAGGTCATTTCTGCCACTGCTGGCAGCAATGACTCCATTGGTGTCGGTCTCCGGGACCCATGGCAAGACCACCACATCGTCGATGACAGCCGTGGTGCTCACCAGTGCCGGGCTGGATCCGAGCTTTCTCATCGGCTCTCATGTCCATTCCCTCGGTTCCTCGGCAGGTCATCGGCCCGGTCGCCTGATGGTTCTGGAGGCCGACGAGAGCGACGGAAGTTTTCTGGCAGGGCCGAGGGCCGCTGCGATCGTCACGAACATCGAGCCGGACCATCTCGACTATTGGGGTTCATGGGAATCCCTTGTCGATGGCTTCCGGAGATTCCTCGTCGAAACGGATGGCCCTCGGGTGATCTGTGTGGATGACCCAACCCTCGCTGCGCTTCGTTCCGATGTCGACGCGATCGGCTACGGCTTCGACCGGAGAGCGGACTATCGGATCGTGAGCTACATCGAGCCCACGGTCTCTGCAGACCCCACCCGAGTCGGTGTGGACACACCGAACGGTCACGTCGAGTTCGACCTCTGGGTTCCAGGACGTTACAACGCACTCAACGCTACGGGAGCGCTTGCCGTGGCCGAGGCCCTCGGTTCTGAACAGAGTCTGGTGGCTGCCGGACTTGAGTCATACAGAGGGGTCGCGAGACGATTCGAGGCTCGGGGACGGGCCGCTGGGGTGGACTTCGTCGACGACTATGCCCATCATCCGACAGAACTTCGGGCGGTGATCGGGGCCGCCACGTCGGGACGATGGAACCGAGTTGTGGGTGTGTTCCAACCACATCGATTCACCCGGACCGAGGCGCTCTGGGAGGACTTCACCAGGGCGTTCGACTCGCTCGATGTCCTGGTGGTGACCGATATCTATCCTGCAGGTGAGCGGCCTCGCTCCGGTATCACCGGAGAAGCACTTGCAGCCGCAATCGACGCGGCGGAGGATGGGGTAGTGGTTGAGTATCGACCGACGCTCAGCGAAGCTGCTGAGTTGCTTGCAGGGTCAGTGTTTGCAGGACCAGTGTCCAACTGGCCAGCGTCTGCAGACGTCGCGCAACTGGCTGGGCCGGCGTCGGCTCCAGGCATCCTGCGTGAGGGCGATCTGTGTCTGTCGCTAGGCGCCGGTGACGTGACAACGATTGCCGACAGAGTCATTCCAATGCTTCGTGGTCGAGAGGTCGACGGCAGTGGATCTGGTTCCAAGGGGCCGTGATGGAATCGATCGACCTGAGTAAGTCGGACCTGACCCAGCGAATCGAGGAAGCGCTCCGAGCCGTCGACCTGCAACCACGATCGAAGGTCTCTCTAGCTCCCCTTTGCACCTACAGGGTCGGGGGAGCGGCCGACATCTACATCGAGATCGACGATGCTGAGGAACTGCAGCGACTGGCGCGAGCGTTCTCCACCCTTGTTGAGGAACATCCCCGGGCTCTGGGCCTGATCAACGTCGTGGGGAAGGGCTCCAACCTGCTTGTTGCTCACGCAGGTGTTCGCGGATTGGTCATACGACTTGGTGAACACTTCGAGGGAGTGGAGATCCTTGACCGGACACAGACTCGCGCCACGGTTCTCATCGGTGCTGCAGCAGCACTGCCGGTCTCCGCCCGTCGCCTCGCCGCTCAGGGGCTGACGGGTTTTGAATGGGCGGTTGGAATTCCAGGATCAATGGGTGGGGCCGTCCGCATGAACGCCGGCGGGCATGGCGCGGACCTGGCTTCGGTGCTGACGAGGGTCCACCTGTGTGATCTGCGAACAGGCGAAGCTGTATCAATGAACGCGGCTCAACTTGAACTCGGCTACCGCCGGTCAGCATTGCGGTCGCATCAATTGGTTGTCGCAGCCGAGGTCGATCTCGAGGTCGGTGACGCCAAGGAGGCGGAGAGGCGTCTGTCGGAGATCGTTCGCTGGCGACGCGAACATCAGCCCGGCGGAGCAAATGCGGGTTCGGTGTTCACCAATCCGCCCGGGGACTCCGCGGGCCGACTCATCGACGCCGCGGGGTGTCGTGGTATGAGAATCGGCTCGGCCGAGGTGTCGACCAAACACGCCAACTTCATTCAGGTGGATCCCGATGGCAACTCCGATGACGTCATGGAATTGATGAAGGCCGTGGTCGAACGAGTCCGGGCCGAACACCAGGTCACTCTCCATGCAGAGACAGTCCTGTTGGGTTTCGATTCACGCGACGTCGCCGCGGTCAAGTCCACCGAAGTCCGGGATCAGCGATGAGCCCCAAAGTCGACGACCGAACAGCGGCGGGACGCACCAGGCGCGGCGACGACGGCCGCAATAATGACGGACGTAGAGATGTCAGACCCCGAGATGGCGGACATAGAAATGTCAGCCGCGCCAACGGCAGGTCGGACCGAGCGAGAGCGTCTGACCCACCAACAGGTGGCCGAAAGACCAAGCAGCGCCAGAACCACCCCGTTTCCCAGGACCCAAAGCGTCGTCGTCCGACTGCCGGGAAACCGCCGCAGAGGGCTCCCTCGAAGTCGACCGGGAAACGTGAACCGGTCCGGAGTTCGGTTGAACCCCAACTGCTGGAGCGTCGACGACAGATCTCCCTCGATGGTCGGAACCGCCTGTGGCAACGACTCAAGGTGGCTGGGGTCCTGACCCTGGCAGCGGCAGTCACCACTGGGATTCTGTTCTCACCGTTCTTCGACATCGACACGATAGACATCAAGGGCAAGTCCATCCTCTCTGCCGATGACATCACGAGGATCTCTGGTCTCTCGAAGGGGTCAGCGCTCGTCGCTGCGGATACGAGCGCTGCAGCGGACGCGCTGCGAGCCGATCCTTGGATTGCATTCGCAACGCTTCGGCGCAGCTACCCATCGACGATGTTGGTGACCATCAACGAGGAGATCCCGACCATTGTGATCAAAGTCGCTGCCGGCTCAGCGCTCGTCTCACGCAATGGACGGATCCTGGAGTTCGCCTCAACCGATGAGAAGATGGAGTCGATTCTCGACAGGCATGGGATTCGCCCTGTGGCCGGTCGACTCGATGGTCGCCTCGTCGATGGCATCGGGGACGGATCCGCTGCCATTGGATCGCATGTGACCGGCGCTGCCCAGGAGATGGTTCGACTGAGCGAACACCTGAGCGCACCACTACGCCAGCGGCTCAGCCAGATTGACATGGGTTCCAAGGGTGACCTGAAACTGCTCCTGACAGACGGGTCGACTGTGCTACTAGGTCCTGCTGAACGAATGTCGGCAAAGGTTTCCGCTGTCGAGTCGGTCCTGGCACAGGTCGATCTGCAGTGTCTCGAACAGATCGATGTCAGAAACCCGATCCGTGCGACTGTTAGGCGGGCTGATGGATGCAAGCTAAGTGACTGAAAACATCTCTCGCCACGTACATCCCTTGATGCCACGAAAGTTCCAGAGAGTCCGTTCCCTTGGCGATGACCCCGATGTGGCCGTAGTGTCGCCTCCTGCGACTTCCTCGCAATCGCCCGCGCAGACCCATATTGAGGCCCAAACCTCAGGTGTATGTAGAGGCGTGCGGCGGCGAGGCTGTAGTTTTCACACCATTGGGCTGACCGATCAGCCCCTTTCGGAATCCGGAGAGGCCTGACTGATGGCACACAACCCGCAGAATTACCTGGCCGTAATCAAGGTCGTCGGCGTTGGTGGTGGCGGCTGCAACGCGGTCAACCGCATGATCGACGCCGGTCTCAAGGGCGTAGAGTTCATCGCTATCAACACCGATGCTCAGGCGCTGCTGATGAGCGATGCCGACATCAAGTTGGACATCGGTCGTGAGCTCACCCGTGGTCTGGGTGCTGGCTCTGACCCCGAGGTGGGTCGCCAGGCCGCAGAAGACCATCGTTCAGAGATCGAAGAGGTGCTGCGAGGTGCCGACATGGTCTTCGTCACCGCAGGAGAGGGAGGCGGCACCGGTACCGGCGCAGCCCCGGTGGTCGCCGAGATCGCCAAGAGTCAGGGTGCGCTGACTATCGCGGTGGTCACACGTCCGTTCCTCTTCGAAGGACGTCGCCGCTCGGTTCAGGCCGAACAGGGCATCAACAGCCTGAAGGAGAAGGTCGACACCCAGATCGTCATCCCCAACGACAGGCTCCTCACTGTCGCCAACGAGAAGACGTCGGTCGTCAACGCCTTCCGACTCGCCGATGAGATCCTCCTCCAGGGCGTGCAGGGCATCACGGATCTGATCACCACCCCCGGTCTGATCAACACCGACTTCGCGGATGTCCGCATGATCATGAGCGACGCCGGCAGTGCTCTCATGGGTGTGGGCAAGGCCAACGGAGAAGGACGTGCCCTTCAGGCCGCACGTCAGGCGATCTCCTCGCCTCTACTCGAAGCGGCAATCGACGGTGCTCGTGGAATCCTGCTCAACATCTCGGGTGGCTCCGACCTGACTCTCTTCGAGGTGAACGAGGCGGCTTCGGTCATCCACGAGGTAGCGCATCCCGAGGCCAACATCATCTTCGGTGCGGTCATCGACGATGAGATGGGCGAAGAGATCCGAATCACCGTCGTAGCAGCAGGTTTCGAGCGATGGGATGACGGCAGGAGCAGCGGCGGACGTCGTGGCGAAGCCGCACCGAGCGGGACCGCTCCTCGCAAGCGGACCGACTCGAACGAGTCGATCACCGACGTGTTCGCCCAGGACGACGATGAGGATGCCCTCTTCGAGCCGGACGACGATTTCGACGTCCCATCCTTCCTCAAGTAGTCAAACTCTCTGCTGCGGGACTTCAGTAGGGGAGTATCGGTGAGGTCGCACCCGTGATGGTCGCGCTGACCGAAACTCACATGGTGAAC
Source organism: Actinomycetota bacterium (assembly GCA_963169245.1). GTDB lineage: Bacteria > Actinomycetota > Acidimicrobiia > Acidimicrobiales > Microtrichaceae > JAGQSZ01. Next base: position 16,153 of record CAUJEC010000231.1, on the reverse strand, counting down.
GCATTGGTGGAAGCTGTCCTGAGGGCTCGGCCGTGAGGGCACATTGGCGATTCACCGATCGCTATGACGGCGACTTCGGCTCGTCGGTCGCCCCCGAGGAACTCGCCGCCCGTTGCGACCAGATCATCGCTCATCCATGGACTCTGCTCGATCAGGTTCACGGCTCTGACGTGGTGGTCGTCGGCGCACCAGGGCAGTGCCGTGGCGTCTCGGCTGATGCCGCTGTAACCGGGGTGCCCGGCGCAGCGCTTGCTGTGAGGACAGCTGACTGTGCCGGAGTGGTTCTGATCGGCTCTGACATCAACAATGCCGAGATTGCGGTTGGCGTCGCCCACGCAGGGTGGAAGGGCTTGCTCGATGGAGTGCTCCAGAACGCGGTTGGGGCCATGGGTGACCTCGGCGCGGCAAAGGTCCAATGGATCCTCGGACCATGCATCTCTGCGCTCAGCTACGAGTTCGGAGTCGACGATCTGGCGCTGCTCATGGACCGTTTCGGTGAGTCTCTGGCTTCCAGAACTGCATCGGGGTCACCTGCACTCGACCTGCGTGCAGGTGTCAGGGTCGCTCTGGGTGAGGCCGGGGCCTTGCCCTTTGGGGGGCCGGGAGTTCCCGAACCGCCGTGCACAGCTGCCGATGACGGGTACTTCTCGTGGCGTGAGAGATCAGAGGTCGGCCGTCAGGCCACCGTTGTGTGGCTCGACGCTGAGGATGGTTAGGATTTCAGGCTTCGGATCCACGGGCGCGCTGTCCCACCAACTAAAGTCCCACTCGAGGAGACCTTCATGGCCAACTGGACGAATTTCAAGGACTGGTTGGGACTCGGCGATAACTACGACGCCGGTGATTCCGACTACGACTACGACGATTATGACGACTACGACGACGATGCCCCTTCCACTCGGGGCATGGAGAGCGCCTATGACCGACCAGCGGTCAGGGCAGTTCCGTCACAGTCCTCGCAGCCGCAGCGTCCACGCCCCGAGCGTGCGCGTCCAGCCGATGACTGGGACGAGGGAGATGGCGGCGTGCGCGTGATCACATCTGTAGCAGAACCAGAGGAACCCCGAGGGATAGTCCGTCCCCTTCCCACTGCGGCAAAGCCCATCGTCATCTCGCCGCGTGCCTTCAACGATGCACCTGAGCTGGCCGATCATTTCAAGGCGAACCGTGCCGTGGTCATCAAGGGCACATCCACTGACCGGGACGTCTTCCGCAGGCTCGTGGATTTCTGCAGCGGCTACTGCTATCTGCTCGACGGCAAGATGGAGCGCGTGGCGGATCAGGTTTTCCTGATCATTCCTCCCGGTGTGACCGTCGCCGACGGCGACCTGAAGAAGATCCGCGACGGCGAGATCGACGACTGACGGGCCCTTTGCCCAAACACTGTTGAGCAGTAGCTCCAGATTGGTAGAACCAAGTTGATCAATACGATTCTCTGCCCACTTTTGAACCTTTTTCTGGTGCTCATATTCGTGCGCATCATCTTGAGCTGGTTCCCGGCCACCGGCGGCTTTCTCGACCAGGTGAGCCGTTTCGTCGAGACGTGCACCGAGTGGGTCATGGGCCCCCTGCGGCGAGTGATCCCCCCTGTGAGACTCGGTGCTGCAGCGCTCGACCTGTCGCCAATCATCGTGATAATCGGTATTTCTCTGATAAGCGGCGCTATCGGCTGCTGAACCACACGCGGGCTATGTTCCCCGGTTCCGATCATGTGGTCGAGCCATGGAGGCGACTACGATTGGCGTCCATGGAGCTTACTCCCGAGACATTCGAGAAGGCCGAGTTCATCGAACGGCGGCGTGGCGGATACGACATCGAGCAGGTCGAAACCTTCCTGGAAGAGACCGGCACCGAGTTCGCGAGGATGCTCGTCAAGTTCAAACAGGCCGAGAGCCGTGTAGCCAGCGCCAACGACAAGGCCAGTGAGGCCGAGTCTCGTGCGAAGAGGCTCGAGGCCGAGAACAACGAACTGCGTGGCAAGCTTGAAGCTGCCGAAGAGAGTGCGAAGTCCTCAGCGGTGGAGCGTGAAGCAACTCCCGTACCGGTCGCCTCGACAGCTACAGCTGTGGATGTCGCAGCCTCGCACGAGTCCCAGGTGGAGAGTGTCGCTCGTGCGCTGGTCATTGCTCAGGACGCATCGGATCGGGCGCTGGCACAGGCCAAGGCCGAGGCCCAGTCGATCCTCTCGGCCGCCAACGAGAACGCTGAGCGCCAACTCTCAGAGACGAACACGAAGATCGATGCCCTTGTGCGTGAAGCGAAGTCGAGGGCCGATCGTGAGTTTGCCGGACGTCGCGAGGAGGCCATTACAGAGATCGCCGACCTCGAGTCCCGCCGCTCAGAGTTGGGTGACCTGCTCTCACGGCTTGAGGGTCGAATCTCCGGTTATCGCCAGGACCTTCGCCGCGCGGCCGAAGAGTTGGTGTCTATCGCCGAGGATCCGACGCTCATGGGCAACCGTCCAGCCACGATCGATGCTCATCTGGTCGATGCTGATGGAGCCGACTCTGACGAGTCCACAGTCGAAGAGGCCGATGTCGTCGACGATGAGGTGTCGGAGGTCGCATCGGGAAAAGGTCATGACCTCGACGAAGTAGAGGCAGCGGAGCGCAGAGTCGTTGCCGAGAGCGAGGCTGTAGCGGACGAGTCCGCTGACAGCGTCGTCGAGGTCGAAACCGAGACAGTCGATCCGTCCGCCACCGCTGACGAAGCTGATGCTGACGAGGCTGATGCTGATGAAGCACGTGACACCTCCGACATCGACGTCGAAAAGGCTCAATCAGTGCAGGGAACGCTTATTGACGACGATGACGTCGCCCCTGCATATCTGGATCTTCGGACGACAGCTACGGACGAGTCTGACGTCGGCAGCCAAGCTGACGATGAAGCCAGTGATGGCGATGATTCGGAGGATTCCGGCGACAACTGGGAGCCCGGTAGTTGGTCAAGGGTTCTCGGGGATCTGGACGACGACGATGATGACGGTGATGACGCTGTGGTTGCGGCAGGCGCTTCGGTGGGAACGACCTCGACGCCGGCCACCCAGACTGCATCGAGGACCGCACAGGTCAAGGCGGTTTCGACGGTCAGCGACGGCCGAGATCTCTCGTTGGTGGATGAGCCGACCGAGGCGCTCGATCGTGCCGAGATCGTTCGGGATCGCTTTCTGGAAGAGCTTGACCAGGCGGTCAACGCCGACCTCGACGATGAGGACGACATCATGGCCGCCTTCCTCGAAGGCAGTTCCGACTCCAAGTCGCGCCGCTTTGGCTGGCGTCGCTGAGAATCGCTTCTTCAGATGGCACTTTCACGTTTCTATAAGGACGCGCGCGGGGTCCTGAATTCGGTGCTCACTCCGACTAGGGTTCTCGGACCATTATCACGGCAGGCTGATGAGCCAGCCGAGCCGCAGGAGATCGAGAAGATGGCCACAAACAACAAGTCGAAGGCAACTGCGTCCAAGTCTGGAGCGTCACCCGCTAGGAAGGCCGCGGCTACTGCGAAGTCAGCAGACAAGAAACCTGCAGCAAAGAAGGCTCCGGAGAAGAAGGCTCCGGAGAAGAAGGCGGCGGTGAAGAAGGCAGCGGTGAAGGCTCCTGCTCCGAAGAAGGCCGCTGCCAAGGCTCCTGCTCCGAAGAAGGCCGCTGCCAAGGCTCCTGCTCCGAAGAAGGCCGCTGCCAAGGCTCCTGCTCCGAAGAAGGCCGCTGCCAAGGCTCCTGCGAAGAAAGCCCCTGCAGCGAAGAAGGCCCCTGCCAGCAAGCCGGTGGACAAGACCCCCACCAAGCCGGCTTCCAAGACACCCGCCAGGGCGAAGGCGGCTGCATCGAAGGCCGAAAAGGCGCCGGCTGCCGCTGCTCAAAAGGCGGATACTGCAACGGCGCCTGCTTCTAAGCCCCCCACCCGGACATCTCCAAAGTCGGTTGTTCCATCAAAGGTTGAGAAGCCAACTGAGCAGCTGCGCTTCGGATCGCCGGGCTATCCATTCGACCAGGCATTTCTCGACGCGCAGGTCAAGCTCCTCCATGAAGAGCGCGAGACGCTTGTGGGTCAGGCCACATCGCTTCGCTCCGAAGCCGACGCGCTCGCCAGGGATCGCGAGCCCGGCGACGTTCAGTTCGACGACGAGTCGGGTGAAGGTGACACGCTCGCTGTCGAACGTGACATGGACCTTGCCCGCGCTGCCAGCGCTATGCACACCGTTGACGAGATCGATGCTGCCTTGGGGCGCATCGACAAGGGAATCTACGGGATCTGCGAGTATTCAGGCCTGGCCATCCCCAAGGAACGCCTCAAGGCGATTCCTTATGCAAGGGAACGGGTCGAGTACAAGACGCGAAGCTTCCGCTGAGGTCGATGCCGCCTAATGGCTGAACCTAACGGAAATCCCGACAACACCGCGGACGAACCCCAAACGGCCGGCGAGCCTGGAGCTGATGACCCAGCAGAGGTGAGTCCCGGCGAAGCGATCACATCCGGGGATTCCTCAATGGGGCAGCGCTCAACAGAGAGCGTCGCCGAACCAGTTCGGGTCGGTTCTGCAATATCCGCTCGTGCGCGCTGGGCCATGGTCGGAGCGATGGCCGTGATCATGGTTGTGCTCGACCAGCTCACCAAGGCATGGGCGCTCAACTCGCTCGAGATCGGCCAACCCAGGTCGGTTCTGGGGCCTCTGCAGATGAACCTGGCATTCAACACCGGTATGGCGTTCTCAAGGGGAGCGAGCTCGGGGCCGATCATCGGCCTGATAGCAATAGCGATCACTTCGGCAATGATCTTCTTCGCTCGTAGTTCGACATCGAAGATCCAACTTGTCGCCATGGGTGTAGTCATCGGCGGAGCCGTCGGCAACGTCTTGGACAGGCTTCTTCGAGTTGGGGCGCTTGGTAGCCCCCCCGGCGGAGGGTTCATGAGCGGCGCAGTCGTCGATTTCATCGACGTCCAGTTCTGGCCGATCTTCAATATCGCAGACACAGCAGTGGTTGTCGGTGGCTTTGTCCTGGCGATCAGCATGCTCTTCATCGCTGAGGATGATCCGGGCCATACGGAGTCGAGCGCTACAGCATCGAGCACCACAGCGGAGCCGGGTGCTGGAGTCGCAGAAAAGAATGGCCGCAACGTGAATGGCCAGAGTGATGCCCGGTCCGACTGACAGCGGAGGGCCCAGCGCTGACGCAGGGCATCGAGCGTGGCCGGGTGCGGAACCGCTCGTCGATCTGGTGGTTCCCGATGCGTTGGTGGGTGACAGGGTCGATCGTGTTGTAGCGATGCTGGCGTCGTGTTCGCGGGCGCAGGCATCTGATCTGATCAGCGCGGGTTCGGTCATCGTCAACGGCACACAAGTGCACAAATCATCTCAGAAGCTGCTCCCGGGAGACAGGCTCATCCTGACCGAGTCGCCTGAGTTCGGACCCACCGAGGTCGGACCAGACTCCGATGTCGTCTTCGGTGTCGCGTTCGAGGACGAGCACCTCGTTGTGATCGACAAACCAGCGGGTCTGGTCGTGCACCCAGGTGCCGGAAACCCATCGGGAACCCTTGTCAACGGACTCGTTCACAGGTACCCGACCATCGCCGAGGTGGGCGACGCTTCGCGCCCTGGGATTGTCCATCGTCTCGACAGCGGAACCTCCGGACTGATGGTCGTTGCCAAGACCCAGGACGCCTATGTAGAACTGGTGGACCAACTCGCGGCCCGACTCGTCCATCGGACCTACACCGCTTTGGTTCAAGGGCATTTCGAGCACGCCAGGGGAGTGATCGACGCTCCGGTGGGCCGTTCGCGTCGCGATCCGTTGCGAATGACAGTCAGTGTCGATGGAAAGGATGCTCGGACGCATTACGAAGTGGACGAGCAGTTCAGCCAACCGACGAGCCTGTCTTTGGTCACCTGCCGCCTAGAAACCGGCCGCACCCACCAGATCAGGGTCCACCTGTCCTCAATCGGACATCCGGTGGTCGGCGATGAGCGCTACGGCGCGGCTAGAGGCAGATTCAATCTCGATCGGCCATTCCTCCACGCACGCGAACTCGGCTTCTTGCACCCCATCACGGGGGAGGACATCGCCTGTAGTTCCGACCTTCCTGCCGATCTGGCAGAAGTTCTCTCAGGGGTGTCCTGAGCCCTCGGATCCTGGCCATGGTTGCCCGCCCTCGGTGATGGCGACCAGGTCCGCCAGCGAATAGTCATCGAGTAGCGACTTCATCTGGGCGCCGACGTCATGCCATATCGCAAGGAGCACACACTGTCCTTCGTGGTCACAGGAGCCATCGGTGTGGGGCTGGCCGAAGTCGCCCGCCTGAATCGGGCCATCGACCGCAGAGACGATCCTGGCGAGGCTCATCTCCTCGGGCTCCTGTGCGAGCACGTACCCGCCGCCGACTCCTCGCTTGGATCGGACCAGCCCGGCACCCTTGAGTGCCAAGAGGATCTGTTCCAGATAGGGCTGGGGAAGGCCGGTGCGCTCGGCGATGTCGCGCACCGATGTGGGGCCTTCGCTACGGTGCAGCGCGAGCGAAAGGAGTGCTCTGCTCGCATAATCTCCACGGGTCGAGACCTTCACGCCAGACATGGTAGGCGTGCTCGACAGCGGTGATGCATTCTCCCGCCAAATACCGGTAGCGTGTAGAGCGTAAAGGAGAGTTCCAGTGGCAGCGGAGACTCAGCACGCACCAACCTGGTCCAGGATCGAGAATCCTGCCGATGGGACACCGGTGCTACCCAGGTTCGGGGGGCCGTGCACGGCCAGCCTGGTGGACATACTCGTCGAGAATCCCGATGAGCCACCCGATTGGTTCCCAGAGGGAATCGTCGGGGCTGATCAGATCGTCCTGTGGGTGCTCGACGGCCTCGGATGGAACCAGATGGTCGACCGACTGTCGGGCCTTCGTGGCATCCCCTCGATGAACGGTGCAGCGATCACAACCGTTGCGCCAAGTACGACCTCAACCGCGCTGACATCCATTTCGACCGGTAGGCCCCCAGGGGAGCATGGTGTCATCGGCTATCGCCTTGACATCGAGGGCGACATCCTCAACATCCTCCGATGGATGACATCCAAGGGTGATGCGCGCGAGGCCATTCCTCCGGAATCGATCCAACACGAGCCGGTGTTCTGTGATCAGCGTCCGCCCGTGGTTGTCCGAGCCGAGTTCCGAGACAGCGGCTTCAGCCGTGCGCACCTCACCGGCTGTCGTCACGTCCCCTACCGGATGAACTCGACACTCATCGCCGAGATCCTTCACCAGGTCAACACAAATGAGCCGTTCATCTACGCGTACTACGATGGCATTGACAAGGTCGCGCACGAGTATGGACTTGGTTCGGTCTATGACGCCGAGATCCTGCTCGTCGACCGAATGATCGAATACGTCATCGAGATGCTCCCATCCGATGTGGCGCTGGTCATCACGTCGGACCACGGGCAGGTGGATGTCGGAAAGAACCTGATCCAGCCAGCTCCTGAGGTGATGAGCTACACAGATCGACAATCAGGAGAGGCTCGTTTCCGGTGGCTGCACGCCTATCCGGGCGCGGCTGGTGATCTCTATGCCGCGGCCCAACGCCATCACAGCGATGTCGCCTGGGTTGTCACTCGCGAGCAGGTGGTGGATGAGGGGTGGTTCGGACCCAAAGTGCTTCCGTCGCCTTTGGCGTGTCTCGGTGATGTGGCGCTCGTCTCAAGAGACCCGATGGCCTTCGAGGATCCAGCCGACACGGGCCCGTTCGTGCTCAAGGGGCGTCACGGGTCTCTGACAGCGGATGAGATGTACGTGCCGCTGCTCGTCTACCGCAAGTAGCCTCGTCGCCCGTTTCTGGTCGATCGCTCAGGAATGACTGTCACTGCGGATGGGTAGGATCGTTCCATGTCCGATGACAGTGGATCCAACAACGAGATGGCCGCTGGGTCAGGCACCACACCAGAGGTGATTCCACCCGGAGTGGGGCAGGCTCCCAACGAAACGGCCAGAACAGGGCTGGCGGGTGTTGGCGTGTCCGGTGCTGGCCTACCCGCTGGTGTAGTGCCCGGCGGGGCGGCCCCGGATGGCATGGTCAATGGCAACGGTGCCGGCAGTGGAAGTGGCGCATCGGTAGGTGACGACGACAATGATGATGTCGAGGTGCTCTCTCCGGCGAAGGTCATCAGAATCGGGGCGATGATCAAACAGTTGCTCGAGGAGGCGCGCAACACAACAGTTGACGAGGCCGCTCGCGAACAGTTGAGCAACATCTACAACAGTTCATTGTCCGAGTTGAAGTCCGCCCTGTCCGGAGATCTCGGTGAGGAACTCGACGCGCTCAGTTTCGACTTCAAGGATGGTCAGGCCCCGACCGAGTCCGAGCTCCGCATGGCCCAGGCACAACTCGTCGGATGGCTCGAGGGGCTCTTCCACGGCATTCAGGCGATGATGGTTGCTCAGCAGATGGCCGCCCGCCAGGAACTCGAGGGAGCACGTTCGGAATTGCCCGAACGGTCATCGGCCCAGCCACCCGGGCCCGGATATATCTGAACCCGACCGACAGCCAGAGGCTGCCAGTCCTCCCGCAATATCTCGTCGTCCTGATCGGTCAAGTCACACCACAACACACAATTCGCATGAGAGAGGCCTGAAGTTGGCGGATTCGTTCGTCCATCTCCATCAACACACCGAGTACTCGATGCTCGATGGTGCCGCACGGATCGACGACGTCGTGACCGCTGCGGTTCGTGATGGTCAACCCGCAATGGGGATCACCGATCATGGGAACATGTACGGGGTTCTCGACTTCTACCGCAAATGCAACGACGCCGGGGTCAAGCCGATCATCGGCAGTGAGTTGTACATGGCCTATGAGCAGCGCACCGAGCGGCTCAAGACCCGCGGATCCAAAGTCGACGACTCCGGCTCAGAGGTCGAGGGAGGTCTCAAGGAGTACTACCACCTGACGACCCTCGTCGAGAACCAGACCGGTTACAAGAACCTCATACAGCTTTCATCGCGGGCATTCATGGAGGGTTATTACCGCAAGCCCAAGATCGACTGGGAGATCCTCGAAGAACACAAGGAAGGTCTGATCGTCACCACGGGCTGTCTGGGTGGCCACGTGCTCCAGGCCATGATGCGACAGGGTTTCGACGCCGCATGTGAGAAGGCGGGAAGGCTTCTCGACATCTTCGGTCGGGATCACCTCTTCGTCGAGATACAGGACCACGGCATCGAGGACCAGCGCCGTACCAACCCTGACCTGCTGCGGCTCGCCAAGCGACTCAAACTCCCGCTGCTCGCAACCAACGACAGTCACTATGTGAATCAGGGCGACGCGGTCGCACACGATGCTCTGTTGTGTGTCCAGACCGGCTCGCTCATGAGCGACAAGGACAGGTTCCATTTCGAGGGCGATCATCACTATCTGAAGTCTGCTGCAGAGATGCGGCATCTCTTCCGTGAGGTAGAGGTGGCGTGTGACAACTCGCTGTGGATCGCGGAACGCTGCAACCTCGAGATCGAGTTCGGAAAGCCGCTTCTTCCTAATTTCCCCCTCCCAGAGGGTTTCGCCGATGACAGCGAGTATCTGCGGCACCTGACCTTCACCGGGGCCAGGGAACGTTGGGGCAAGGACCTCTCCGACACGATCGTCGAACGGCTCGAGTACGAACTCAGAGTCATTGGCGACATGGGATTCTCCTCCTATTTCATCGTCACCTGGGATCTCATCCGCCACGCAAAGGACGCCGGCATAAGGGTCGGGCCCGGACGTGGGTCGGCAGCTGGTTGTGCTGTTGCGTATTGCCTGCGGATCACTGACCTCGATCCGATCCGATACGACTTGCTCTTCGAGAGATTCCTCAACCCGAGTCGAATCTCCATGCCTGATATCGACATGGACTTCGACTCCCGCTCACGTGAGGAGATGATCCGATACGCAGCGGAGGTCTATGGCCGTGACCGTGTCGCTCAGATCGTCACGTTCTCGACGATCAAGGCTCGAGCAGCGGTCCGTGACGCGGCGAGAGTTCTCGGTCTTCCCTACGCCGTGGGGGACAGGGTCGCGAAGGCGATGCCGCCTCTCATCATGGGCAGGGACACGCCGCTTTCGGCGTGTCTGGTCGAGCACCCAAAGTTTGTCGATGGCTACAAGATGGCGGGTGAGATCCGTCAGATGTACGAGACCGACCCCGAGGCCAAAGAGGTAATCACCGTCGCCAAGGGTCTAGAGGGTCTGCGACGCGGAGATGGCATCCACGCAGCCGCTGTGGTGATCACCAAGGACCCGCTCACCGACTATCTGCCGATCCAGCGCAAGCCCGAAGCCGGGAAGCCGATCGAGGATGCTCCGGTGGTCACCCAGTACGACATGCACGGGGTCGAGAGCCTGGGCCTGTTGAAGATGGACTTCCTCGGCCTGCGGAACCTCGATGTGATCTCCGATGCTGTGTCCCTGGTGAGACGGACCAGAGGAATCGATCTGGACATCGACAATGTCGAGATCGACGACCCTGCCACCTATCAACTCCTCCAACGAGGCGAGGGTATCGGCGTATTCCAGTTGGAGGGCACCAATATGCGTGCCCTGATGAGGTCACTCGCGCCAACCGAGTTCGAGGACATCGCTGCGCTTGTCGCTCTCTATCGGCCGGGACCGATGGCAGCGAACATGCACAACGACTACGCGGACCGAAAGAACGGCCGTAAGCCAATCGAGTATGAACACGATGACGCTAAGGAGGTCCTCGGCGACACCTATGGGCTCATGATCTATCAGGAGTCCATGATGCGAATCGCTCAGCGCTTCGCCGGATACAGCCTCGCTGAGGCGGACAACCTGCGTAAGGCGTGTGGCAAGAAGAACAAGGAACTCATCGCCAAGGAGAGGGCGAAATTCGTTCAGGGTTGTGCTGAGACCGGATACGGCGAGGCGCTGGGAACCAAGTGGTTCGACATCATCGAGCCCTTCGCCGACTATGCGTTCAACAAGTCCCACGCATATGGGTACGGCCTGGTCAGCTATCAGACCGCCTATCTGAAGGCGAACTATCCCGCTGAGTACCTTGCCGCCCTGTTGACCAGCGTCCAGACAACATTGGAGAAGGCAGCGGTCTACCTTGCGGAATGCCGGGTGATGAACATCCGGGTTCTGGTGCCCGATGTCAACGCGTCTGCTGGTGACTTCACGCCTGTAATCAAGCACAACGAGGACGGGACCGAGGACCGGTCCATCCTCTTTGGTCTCTCGGCAATCCGCAATGTGGGCAAGGGTCTGGTCGATTTCATAGTCGCCGAACGCGACGAGTCCGGAGTGTTCGTCGACTTCTTTGACTTCTGCCAGCGAGTCAACACCCAGGTCCTCAACAAGAAGACGATCGAATCCCTTATAAAGGCCGGCGCGTTCGACTCCATGGGCCATTCCCGACAGGGCCTGCTCGAGGTCTACGACCAGATCATCGACACCACTGTCGCTAGGCGTAAGGAGTTCGACATGGGAGTCATGTCACTCTTTGCCGATTTCGATGCCGCGTCGGGTCCGACGTTCGACGAACAGATCCCCATTCCTGTGGAGGATTTCGAGAAGAAGGTCAGACTCACTTTCGAAAAGGAGATGCTCGGGCTCTATGTGTCAGACCACCCTCTCTTCGGTGCCGAGGATGCTCTGGCCAAGAAGACCGACTGTTCGCTCGCCGATATCAGCGAGTTGGAGGACGGGACGACTCGCAACCTCGGCGGGATCATCACAGGCGTCCAGCGTAAGTGGACCAAGAAGGGTGACCTGATGGCGGTCTTCACGCTCGAAGATCTCCACAGTGCCATCGAGGTCATGGTCTTCCCGCGAACGATGGAGCAGATCAACCACCTTCTCGTCGACGACTCGATCGTCATCCTTAGAGCACGGATCGACAAGCGTGACGAGACCGCCAAACTGATTGCGATGGATCTCGACGTCTTCGAACCGGTCTTCGACACCGATCCGCCTCTGCGTCTCCATCTCAAATCGGCACGGATGACCGAGGAACTGATCGGTCGGGTGAAGGAGCTTCTCGTCGATTTTCCCGGTGATTCAGAGGTCCATGTCATGCTCGATGACGTCGTGGTGCAGTTGCCCCTGCAGTACTCGGTGAACACCGGTAGCGGACTCGTCGGAGAACTCCGTGCGTTGCTCGGGCTCGACAACGTCGTGGTCTGAGTGAGTCGTCGTGGTCTGAGTGAGTCATCGTGGTCTGAACAGGGCGTCGTGAGCTTAGAGGGACCATCGCCCAAGGGGTCCCTTACTTGCAACAGAACCATCCCTGTACTGAACTAGTAGGACCAGATTCAGACCTATCGTCGGGAGCTTTGCATGGCATTGGACGTCACGACCAAAGATTGCACCGCCCTCAGCGACTCGGAATTGGCTGAGATGGCCGATATCTGCGCTGATGGGGGGCATTGTTATGGGGTCGGTGACCTATCGAAGCAGGTTGAACTCTGGGTGCTCGTGACACTGGTCCGAGAGGGCAATCATCTTCGTGGGTTCTCCTTCTCCACCCTCGAGCGGATCGGCGGGACCCCTTGCATCCTCGTGGGCGTTGCGTCCGTGAAGCGGACATCCAAGCGGGACACGGTCCTGCGCTCGATCATCTCCGACAACTTCAGACGTGCGCTCATGGCATTCCCAGATGAGGACGTCCTTCTCGGCACCAGAATGACCAGCCCCAGCGGGTTCGACGGCTTCAAGAACCTCGTCGACGTCATCCCTCGTCCCGAGCACAAGCCCTCGGGTGAGGAGCGAGCATGGGGTCGCCGCCTCGCCAAGCGGTTCGGTATCGAAAGCGACCTCTACGACGACCAGAGCTTCACCATCACCGGCGATGACGGCGTCCCGATGGTCCTCGATCACGACTCTCTCAAGGTCGACAAGATTCCGGGTGACGTGGCAGCGCAGTTCAATCACCTTGACGTGGCCCGTGGCGACTGCCTGGTCACGTGTGGTTGGATCATGGCCGAGGAACTGCTCAAGTTCGGCTGAAGCTGGTGGACTGAGGCAGCCCGCTGAACTCATCGACGCTGAATTCGTCGACACTGAACTCGTCGACACTGAGCGGGTCGTCCCTGTCAACTGGATTCTGCTCAATGGGATTTCATTCAACGGAATTCCTCTCGGAGGTGAGATGACCGACTGGACCCGTAGCGTGAACGATCACATCGACTTCTGGGAAGTTCTGCGATCCCGACGAATGTGTCGCGACTACCTTCCAGACGCTGTCGCCGGTGAGGACCTCGATGCGGTGTTGGCCTCGGCGTTTCGTGGTCCCTCCGCTGGCAACACAGCCGGTTTGGAACTGATCGTTCTGGCCGGAGACGAGACCAGGCGTTACTGGGACATCACTCTTGCTGAGCCGCGTCGTAAGAACTTCCGCTGGCCGGGGCTTCTGAGCGCTCCGGTGTTGGTCATTCCCTATGTCGATCCGGTCGCCTATGCCAGGAGATACAGCGAGCCGGACAAGGCAAGTACCGGCCTAGGCGAGGGTCCGGACCGTTGGCCTGTCCCGTACTGGTTCATCGACGGTGGGGCGGCGGTCATGGCGATGCTTCTTGCGGCCGAGGCCACGGGGCTTGGGGCGTTGTTCTTTGGGCAGTTCGATCATGAGATGGCCATCCGAGACGAACTCGGTGTGCCCGAGGGTCGTCGAGCCTTGGGAACCTTCGCGCTTGGCCACCCGGCGACCGATGGCCGTAAACCGTCGGCATCGGCCAGAACTGGACGGGCCGAGTGGTCCTCTTTCACACACCGAGGTCGTTTGTAGTCCACCCTCGTTGCCTGTAGGTTCTCACAGGTCATTGGATTCGACTCCAGTTGTTGTGGCTGGAAGCAGGTCGATCTCAACTCGGAGGGTGGCAACGCGATGCGGATGCAGAGATTCTGGTCATGGATGGCGGTCAATCTGGGCCGACATGCAGGCATTGTCGGAGCAGTTGGACTTGTCTTCACCATCGTCGTGGGAACGGGCATCACCCGTCTCGAATTCGCGACCGGCCAGGACAGCTATCTGAACAAGGACAGTCAGGTCTACAAGGACAATGTCGCCTACCAGGACCTCTTCGGTGGCCAGGCGATGCTCTCGTCCATCGCAATGCAGGACGGCCACACCGTCGATCAACTCTTCACCCCCGAGAACATAAAGCTTCTCCAGGACATCGAGAAGCGGCTCTACGACGCCGGAGTGCTCTCTGTCATCAGCCCGCTCACAGCACTTGAGTTCTCCGACAACCTCGTTCACAAGACTCCCACCGGTGAGGACGCCGCCGCGGTGACCGACTCGATCGCCGGCATTGCCCAGACCGATGCCGCTGGGCTGACCAACCACGGGCTGATGGAGAAGGCCGAGAGTGCTGAGGACCAGAAGACCCGCCTCGCGGATGCATTCGAGACCTTGGACCGGTCATCGAAGATCCCTCCTGGCCAACAGACCCTCGACAACCCCGAATGGGTCAAGTTCATTCTCTACACCAACGATGGCGAGATCCGTGACGCCCTCAAGTCTGCGTTTTCCAACAAGGCCCAGACCCAGATGCTGGTGCGACTCCCGGGCAACCTGTCGATCGAACAGGAGGGTGTCTTCTCCGACAAGGTGATGGAGATCACCAAGGACCTGCGTTTCGATCAGGCCAAGGTGACGACCACCGGGGCACCCGTTCTCCTCAAGGGCATCAACGACTATCTGAGGGGCGGCATGCTCACCCTCGGCGGTATCGCAGTCGCTGTGATGATCGTCATCTTGATGCTCTTCTTCAACGTCAGATGGCGACTGCTTCCGCTCCTTGTGGTGCTCGTTGGCATCGTGTGGGCGTTCGGCCTGGCTGGATACTTCGGAATTCCGCTCACGCTGGTGACCATTGCGGGTCTGCCCGTCATGTTGGGTATCGGTATCGACTACGCGATTCAGATGCATTCACGAATAGAGGAGGAGGTGATCATCGACAGGGAGCCTCACCCCATTCAGGCAGCGGCGCGTGGACTTGGCCCAGCCCTCCTCGTCGTGACCTTCGATGCTGTTTTCGCATTCCTCGCCATCCAGATCTCCCGAGTTCCGATGGTCCGCGAATTCGGATGGCTCCTGACGGTCGGCATCATCGCCATCTGCTTCTCGTCGATCATCAACCCCCTCGCTGCACTTGGTATCCGTGAGTACCGCTCACCAACCAAGGGCAAGGATTTCCGGGACGGTCCTTTGGGGCGACTTGTCATCTGGCTCGGTGCTGCACCGCCACAGATCGCGTTGTTCCTGATCGTCATCTCGGTCGTCGTCTTTGCTGCGGGTAGCTATGTGGAGCCGAAGCTCAAGATGGAGACTGATCCTGTCAACTGGGTCAACCAGGATTCTCAGGTCGTCAAGGACATCCGTGTCATCGAAAAGGACTTCGGTGGGGCGTCGGAGGTCGGCGTATTCATAAAGACCAAGAAGCCTGGTCAGACCGTCTTCACAGACGAGTACGTTCGCTGGGCCGATGGCCTGGCAGAGCGCACGATGAAGAACTTCCCCCAGCATCTGCTCACTGATTTCTCGATGCCGGGCACGCTTCGCAAGCTGGTGAACGTTCCGGGTACTGCATCGGTGTCGCCCTCTGGGGCTCTCGCCGAGGCCGCATGGAATGTGGCCCCCAAGGGCATCAAGCTTTCAACCGCATCGGCTGATCATGAGGCGCTCAACCTGATCTTCCTGACAAAGGCCGGGCCGCTTGATCAACGCGCCGAGGTCGTCACAGCCATCCACAACGAGAAGGTCCCAGCCGGACTCTCAGCAACGCCGTCGGGTCTGGCGGTGGTTGGTATCGGCCTTCTCGAGAACCTAGAGGCCAACTTGGTTCAGCTCACCTGGCTGGCTGTAGGTCTGGTGTTCCTGTTCCTCTGCGTCAGGCTCCGCTCAATCACCAGGGCGTTGCTCTCGGTTGTTCCTGTACTTATCGCATCCGGGCTTGCGAACATCGCGATCTACTTCCTCGGAATCGAGCTCAGCCCGATGACTGCCGTTGGTGGCCCGCTCGTTGTGGCGACCTGTACCGAGTTCACTTCGCTGATCCTTCTTCGTTATCTCGAAGAACGTGAACGTGGTCTCGAACCCCGTGAGGCAATTGACGTGACCGCAGCTCGGACCGGCCGTGCGTTCATTGTCTCGGCGATGACCGCCATCGCCGGTGTGGG
>CAUJEC010000230.1 GCA_963169245.1 Actinomycetota bacterium | reverse complement strand
ATCGCCACCTTCGCGAACACCCGACATACGCCAAACGAGATCGCAGAACTGGTGAGTTCGACCACACCATCAGTCATTGCGATCAGCGAAGCCCTCGACGCTTCGACCGGCACCGAACTCCACCGAGCCATCGACGCCAATGGCCCATCGCCGGTATTCGTCAAACTCGAGTCGCTCCTCAGACCCGCATCCGCACAGACCTCAGGCAAGGGCGTCGAGTCGCACCAATCGGAGCATCGAGGGCGAGACATCCACACTCCGACTCCACAGGATTGCGCCTGGTTGATCCACACCTCCGGTACCACCGGAAAGGCCAAGGGCGTGATACTCAGCCATCGCAGTCTGATCGCAGCGACCCTCAACACCGCTATCGGTCGCCCAATGGCCCCAGATGACGTGTACCTGATGCCCTTTCCGCTATTTCACGTCGCTGCCTACAACGTGTTGCACACGCATCTTCGACGCCGCCCGATCATCTTGATGAAGGGTTTCGACGCCGGAGAGGCACTCCGCCTCATCGCGAGCGAAGGCGTCACAAACTGCTCGCTGGCTCCGACCATGCTCGCCATGTTGATGGATCACCCAGATCGGAGCACCGAGTCGCTCGACGGGCTACGACAGATCTCCTATGGCGCATCGGCAATGCCTCGGGACCTGCTCATACGAGTCAGCACCGAACTTCCCCACTGCGGACTGGCCCAGGGGTACGGGATGACCGAACTCAGTGGGAACGCCGTGTTTCTCACCCCTGAGGACCACCGTCGGGCCAGCGGCGAGCGGCCCGAACTGCTCGCAGCGGCTGGACGCCCAGGACCGATCATCGAGTTGCGAATCGTCGACGATGACGACCGGCCCGTCGCACGCGGTGAGGTGGGAGAGATCCTGGTGCGCGGCGACCAGGTCTGCGATGGATACTGGAATGCCCCCGAGGAGACCTCGGAAGCGATTGTCGATGGCTGGCTCCATACCGGCGACGTCGGAATGATCGACGACGACGGGTACCTTCACATCGTCGACCGCAAGAAGGACATCATCATCTCGGGTGGCGAGAATGTCGCGTCACGAGAGGTCGAGGATCTGCTCAGCACCCATCCCGAGGTCGCCTCAGTCGCAGTGGTCGGCGTTCCCGATGACCGGTGGGGTGAACTCGTCGCCGCCGTTGTCGTGAGCGGACCGGCCTGGAGCAACGAGGATGATCTGATCGAATGGACCCGAGGTCGAATCGCCGGATTCAAGCGACCCCGCCTCGTGTTCGTCACCGATGCTCTTCCGCTCAATGCCTCCGGCAAGGTCGACAAGGCTGCGCTGCGCCGGAGACTGCGCCAGGGGCTCAGCGAGGGGCAAGGTCTCTGATCGCCTTACGGTAGTCCTCTGTCGAATAACCGAAGGGCAGGATCGCCAGAGCCGTTGTGGTCACTCCATTCGCTGCGTAGCGGTCGATGTGTTCACGACATTCCTCAGGTGAACCCGAGACGATGAGTTCATCGACAACCTTGTCGGGGATCGCCTCTAATGCCGCCTTGCGGTCACCTGCTCGCCAGTGGCCCCACATCTCGCCCAGGTCCTCCGAGCGGCCGAGCCAGTCGTGGAATGCCGCGTATACGGGCACGTTCAGGTATGCCCCGATCGCGAATCGACCCGCTGTCAGGACAGTCTCACGGTCAATCGAGGGGGCAACGAAGATTCTCGCGACGACCTCCTTGCGCGGGTCGGCCAACGACCCTCCCGCCGCTCGCTGAACGATGTCGGCGACGGTGGAAGCATCATCAGCAGAGAGCCAGTTGATAATGGCCCCATCTCCGTGCTTTCCGGCGAGCCGCAGCATCCCCTCGCGTAGTGCTGCGATCAGAATCGGCGGTTGTTGCGATGGCCTGATTCCCAGTTTGAAGCCCTTGATGTCGGAATTGCCGAACCGGCTCGTGATCTTCTCGCCGGCGAAGGCCTGACGCAGGAAGGTGACCATGTCACGAACCTGCACATAGGGCTCGGCGAATTCGATTCCGTTCCAGTTCTCGACGATCACATTCGACGAGGTGCCGATCCCGAATGCGACCCGTCCGGGCGCCGCCTCACACAGAGTCGCTACCGATTGCGCCAGTAGCGCGGGCCCGCGTGTGTATGCGGGAACAATGGCCGTACCGAGCCGGAGCAGCGGCGCCCAAACCGACGCGAGCGCCAATGGCGTGAAGGCATCGGCGCCATTGGCCTCTGATGACCAGACATCGGTGTATCCGAGGTCGGCGAGTTCAGCGATCCATTCGCGTTGCTCGCTGAGCGGGATCCCATCGAGGGGAATCGTCAGTCCGTATCGGCGTTGAAGGTCCATCCGAGGACCCTAACCCGGGCCGGTGACAGTTTCTCGCGCGCCGGCAACGCTCAGGTTCAGTTCTTCGCTCGGTGCAGCACCGCCGATTGACTCGCTGTCGCAAGCAGTTTCCCCGATTCAGTCCACAGATAGACGCTTCCGTGGCCGAAGCCCCGTGAGACAGAGTCGATGCGGACATCACAGAGCATCCATTCGGTGGGCTCAAGGCGGTGGACCCTGATGGTGTTATCGAGGCTGTTGGAGGGGATCCAGTCGCCCAAGGCCTGGGAGATTCCAAACGGTACGTAGTCACCCAGGATAGCTATTGCCGCGGCCGACATTTCGACCTCGGGTGTGTGGACCCACAGTGCTGACCTGGCTCCCGGTGTCGGCGTTCCATCGAACGCGTCCCAAGGCGTCCCCATGGCGAGTCTCATGTCGAAGCGACTCATGATCGATTTACCATCGGCCACCAGGTCGCTGCGAAGGGGGCAGTCACCCGGAGATGGCACCGCTGGCATGGTCACCCACTGCTCGTCGTATGGAAGCGGTTTCTCGCCGAGCGCCGCGTTGACAGTCAGGATCTCACGGTCACCGACGTGGGCCACGACACGCGCCTGAGTGGTCATCTTTCCCGAGACTGCCACGATCACGTCGAGATCCATGACCTCTCCGGTCATAGCGAAGGAGAGATACTGCGCTGTGGCCCACACGACAGGTCGATCGCATTCACCCTCCATCGCTGCAACCGCTGCACCGAGTCCACATCCGCCGAAGAGGAAGTTGTGCCGAGTGGCGATCCCGTCGGTTATTGGCATCGACCATCGGAGCGGCTCGTCGGTTCGATCAAGACCCAGGAATTCCTCTGCGTGCATTCCGTGACGTTATGGCCCGCAGGCGTCACGCGTCACAACAGAGCATCGACAGCCCGGTTCGACATTGGATCGACGCCGGCGTCGACGGGCTCGGCTCCCCATAGCTCAGTCTCCCCATACCTCACGGGTGGTCTTCGCGCTTGTCTGCCGATGGGGTATCGATCCCCATTCAAATTGTCACACCCCCTTCGCATACTGGAACCATGACAACACAACTCCGACTCATCGAGACCGACCCCACCCCCGAAGAGGGCCAGAGAACCCCAACTGGATCCAGTTGGGACTTCATCGACGAAGAGACCCGACAGAGGGGCCTGCGCGGCGTGGCCCAGGCCCGAGAGGCACTGCGCGAGGCCAACCGACGTGTGGCCCAGCGCGAAGAGCTGCGCAAGGCCCAGAAGGCTGCTGAACTCAACGAGATCCTCGCTCGAAGCCAGGCTCGTGCCGCAGCCCGCAAGGGTACCGACAACGCCCCCCATCATCCCGACGGCCACGCTGCGGCATGAGTGGCGCCAAAAGTCACATCCAGCCGTCTTAGGATCACCACATGACTGATGTGGTGATTATCGACGCTGTCCGCACACCGATTGGCAGGAGGAACGGTTCGTTGTCGACCGTGCACCCAGCCGATCTGCTCGCCATGACACTCAAAGGCCTGCTCGACCGGAACGAAATCAACCCCGTCGAAGTGGAGCAGGTGGTGGGGGGATGTGTCAGCCAGGTCGGCGAGCAGTCCTTCAACATCACGCGTACGGCATGGCTGACAGCCGGACTTCCCATCACCACCGCCGCTACCACGGTTGACACCCAGTGCGGGTCATCCCAGCAGGCCACCAACATGGCCACCGCCCTCATCGCATCCGGCGTCGTCGATGTCGCCATCGCCTGTGGGGTCGAGTCGATGAGCCGTATCCCCATCGGCGCCAATTCCTCGAAGAAGCTTGGCCTCGGTGTTCCCATCCCCAAGTCCTACTTCGCACAGGTCGAGTTCACATCACAGTTCGAGGGTGCCGAGCGAATCGCGGATAAGTGGGGCATCACGCGTGCCGACTGCGACGAGTTCGCTCTCCGCTCTCAGGAACTCGCTGCGGGCGCATGGAACGAGGACCGCTTTGGAACGCAGGTCATTTCGGTCGATGCCCCGGCGAAGGATGATGAGGACAATCCGACATCCGACTCCGTGACAGTGACTCGCGACGAGGGCATGCGGGAGACCACTCTCGAAAAGCTCGCGACCCTCAAGCCGGTCGCCCGTGAGAACGGCGTCCACACGGCCGGCTCATCCTCTCAGATCTCCGATGGGTCAGCCGCCGTGCTCATGATGTCCGCTGAGAAGGCGGAAGAGCTTGGTCTGACCCCACGAGCGCGGGTCATCGACACCTGTCTTGTCGGAGTGGACCCCGTCCTCATGCTCACAGGACCAATCGACGCAACCGAGCGTCTGCTCGCAAGGAACAACAGGTCGATCACAGACGTGGACCTTTTCGAGATCAACGAGGCATTCGCGTCGGTGGTTCTCGCATGGTCGCGGGAGACCGGCGCGGATTTGTCCCGGACCAACCCCAATGGTGGCGCGATAGCGCTCGGCCACCCTCTGGGAGCGACCGGTGCGTTTCTGTTGACCAAGGCCGTCCACGAACTTCAGCGGACCGATACAACCACCGCCCTGATCAGCATGTGCTGTGGCGGCGGGCTGGGCACAGGAACGCTCATCGAGCGACTCAACTGATGGTGGGGCCGCGCTGAACACTCACAGCTGCTTCATCCAAAGTCCTCGATCAGCACGGGCCCTGGCAACACCGCTCATCTCAGCATTCGCCGTGGTGGCGCTGGCCATGGCCATTGCGGTGGGGTGCTCATCGAATCCATCCTCACCGCGCGGCGACAACGACGAGGGTCTGAGTTCTACGGCCGAGGTCGACAGGGTCATCGACGGCGACACGATTCTCGTGAAGTCACATGGGGAGCGCGAAACCGTTCGACTCGTCGGGATCAATACACCCGAGAGCGTCCACCCGACCAAACCTGTCGAATGCTTTGGCAAGGAGGCCTCAGCCCATACGTCTGCCCTTCTACCCCGCGGAACTCCAGTTCTGCTGCGACGCGATGTCGAACCTCGTGACCGATACGGCCGGTTGCTGGCCTATGTGTTCCGGGCGTCGGACTCGCTGTTCGTGAACCTTGAACTGGTCGCTGATGGTTACGCAAGGGCCTACCGTTTCCCACCCAATGTCGCCCTGTCATCGGAGTTCACCCAGGCCCAGTACCGGGCGCGAGATCAGGGCATGGGGCTATGGAGCAAATGCCCCGAATAGGCCGCCGTCCAGTCGCAATCAGCTGCTCTCTGCACTCCCATCGGCATCGCCCTCTCGGTCGCCGTGTGATATGTACGCTGCCGGGCCTAGGCCGCCTTCACGCGCTCGAAACGAGTTGCCGCTGAGCGTCACGGACTATGCGCCAACTGATCAGATCGATGTCAAGGCGTTCCAGGTCAGAGAGGATCGGCTTCCAGTCCAACAACAGATCCAGGTCCTCAACCATCGAGTCAGGATCTGCGGCAAGGCTGCGAAGTTCCCCTGAACCGATCGCGGGGGACATGTAGATCTCGGTCACACCGGGCTGCAGAGAGTTCAGGGCTCCGAGCAGGGCAGTCCGCCCGCCAATCCCTGAATGTCGAATGACCTGGTCCGGGGCGAACACGTTCTCCGAATCGGCGAGCTTCCGGAACGGAAACCCAACCGACTCCTCCAGTTCCGCCGGAGGCAGCCTGACCGGAAGTGCGAACTCGACCGCCAACTCCATGAGGACATCGAAGAACTCTGGACGGAGCGGAAGAATCTGCATGTGTGAGTCGAGGTGCGTGACGTCGATCCCCCACTGCATAGCACGCTCGATCTGCGACTTGAGTTCCCTGTAGGTCTCCCCCACATCCGCGTGGTCCCACACGTCGGCGATAGACCCGGCAAACCCACCGCCGCCACCAAGCAGCGATGGCGCTTGGGTGATTGGCCCCCACTTGTAATGCTCGTATTCACAGGTCAAGGTGAGATGCACCCCGATGTCATCAGTGACACGCGAATCCGCAGCCGCCTGAGACGCCCAGGGACAAGGCACCATGATCGATGCAGAGGTGGCAACACCGCGCCGAATGGCTGCGTACACCCCATGGTTGGACGCGTGACACAACCCAAGTCCATCGCAGTTGATGATCAGGAGGCGCTTGTCTGCGCTGTAACCGAGGCGTTCAGCAAGGGTGCTCACGCCGTCCAACGTAGCCGCACTGCAACTGTCAGTTCACGAGACGCATGTTCAGATCACCCTGCAACTGTCAGGTCGGACGAAAGCTGCTTATCTCACCCGACGAATACTCCACCGTAATGGGCCAGCGCCGCGCTCTCGCTTGATTCAGCGTCCGGGGACGCCAGCAAACAGGTCTTCCTCGGGCAGCATCGTATCGACAGATGACTTTGCGAGCACGTAGTCGTCGTAGGGGTGAACCAGTCGCGCCTCGTCGTCTGGCAGTCCAAACCAGAACTTCTCGTTCGGATCGATCTGCGTGGCGTGGGAGAGAAGTGCCTTCTGGCCGATCTCATAGTAAGCGCTTCGCTCCACGCGAGTCGTTGTCTTGTCAACTATTCCGGCCTCTGCCATTCTTGCAGCCCATCGCTCCTCGAACGGCGATTCGAGGCCCAATTCGATGAACTTCTCGTGCATTGCGCGTACCTTGGCGACGGACCACTCGACGTAATAGAGCTTGAGTGGTTGCCATGGATCGCCGAGTTCCGGGTACCACATCGGATCACCCGCACGTTCGAAGGCCGGGGCGCTGATGTCATGGACCCGCAGATGATCGGGATGCATGTAATAGCGCTGGTCATCGCCGTAGGTGACCAGCACCTGGGGCCGGTCACGGCGGATGATCGAGACCAGCTTGCCGATCGCCTCATCCATCGGGGCGTTCCAGAAGTTGTCCGGATTCGCGTTCGCCTCGGAATCCGGCATCCCTGAATCTCGATATCCGAGCAACTCGACCTTGTCGTAGCCGATGATGGCCGTCGCCTGAGCGAGTTCCTCGAGCCGAACCTTATGCAGATTCTCCCGCACCTCGGGGCGATCCATCGCCGGATTCAGGATGTCGCCCGCCTCGCCGCCAGTGCAGCACACCAGCGTCGAGAGGATTCCCTCATCCCGGTACTTGGCGATGGTGCAAGCACCCTTGGATGATTCGTCATCAGGGTGGGCGTGTACTGATAGCAGTCGCAGTGGCTCGTTCGACATCGGAACAATTCTAATGGCTTGAATCCCGATTAGATAGATCGGGTTTCAATGGGCATGTGCGATGCCGATCCCTTAGTAGGCTCGGGGTCGTGGATGCAGAAGTCCTTGGCGCAGCTCTCATAGTTCTCGGGGTCGTCATCAGCGCGCTCGAACTCGTCGCTCCGGGACTGATCGTCCTTCCATTCGGGCTGGGCGCGATCCTCGCCGGTGTCGCTGGAGTCCTAGGCGCTCCACCGATGATTCAGATCGTGATCTTCATCATCGGCTCCGCTGCCTTCTTCCTTGCCCTACGCCCGCTCGCCAAACGACTCAATGCTGGAACCCAGGATGGCATCGGATCCAACAGGCTCATAGGTTCCGAAGGAGTGGTTCTCGAAGACATCCCCCACGGCGAGACCGGTATCGTCCGGATAGAACGCGAGGAGTGGAGGGCCGAGTCGGCCACGGGGATTCCGCTCACTGAGGGCACCAAGATCCGAGTCATTGAAGTGCGCGGAACCCGTGTGGTCGTGGAGACGATCGACACGTTTGGAACCGCCAACCCAGAAAGGCCCCCGATCAGATGACAACAGTTATCGCCATCGTCCTCGTGGCGATGATCGTCTTCCTTATCATCATCGTTCTCTCCAGTGTCCGAATCGTTCGCCCATGGCAGAAGGGCGTCATTGAACAACTCGGCAAGTTCAAGGAGACCACCGATGCCGGGCTGCACCTGATCATCCCGTTCGTCCAGAACATGAATCTGGTCGACATGCGTGAGCAGGTTGTCGACGTTCCGCCACAGGAGGTCATCACTGCCGACAACGTCGTTGTCTCTGTTGATGCGGTCGTCTACTACGAGCCGACCGACCCACAACGTCTGCTCTACAACATCGCCAATTTCATCACCGCCATCACCAAACTCGCCCAGACGAACATGCGAAACGTCATCGGCGATCTGTCCCTGGATGACGCGCTGACATCGCGCGACAAGCTCAACCTGGATCTCCGTCAGATCCTCGATGATGCAACCGACAAATGGGGCGTTCGAGTCGTGCGTGTCGAGATCCAGCGGATCGATCCGCCGATCGATGTCATGAACGCCATGCACGAACAGATGAAGGCCGAGCGCGGACGTCGTGCCCAGGTCACCTCGGCTGACGGGTTCCGTGAGGCCGCCATCATGAAGGCCGAGGGCGAGAAGCAGGCCGCCATTCTGAGCGCAGAGGGCGTCAAGGCCAGCCAGGTGCTTCAGGCTCAGGGCCAGGCAGAAGCAGTGCAGACTCTGGCGGATGCCGAACGCTATCGGGCCGAGGTGACCGCCCAGGGCGAGGCCGAGGCCATCCGCAGCATCTATCAGGGCATCCACGACGGCAACCCGACCAACGACCTGATCGCGATCAAGTATCTGGAAGCACTTCGAGCGATCGCTGATGGTCAGGCCTCGAAGATCTACCTGCCGCTCGACACAGGCAACATGTATGGCTCGGTCGCCGGGATCGCCGAACTGTTCAAGGGTGCGGGCGAGGCAACCGGCACATCGAAGCCCAGGTCTCAAGAGCACGGGCTGACACCGCCACGCCATACGACTGCTGGAGCTCCAGCATCCCCTACATCGCAACCCGCGCCTGCTCCACAGCCGCCAGCGCCGCCCTATTCCCCACCGGCCTGATCGCCTCCCGGCGACCCGAGCACAGGTATCCCATCCCAGGGCTGGGATTCTCCATCAGTGGTTTCGGATCCCCACGCGGGCATGCTCGAATCGCGAGCAGACCAAGCCACCCGACGTCTAGTTGGTTGCTGTAATCGCGGACAGGTCGCGATCACAGCAACCAACTAGACAGGCAAAGCGGGCCAGACGGGCGTTGCCGGCAGGCGGGCGTTGCTGGCAGACAGGCGTTGCCGGCCAGAACTGTCGTCGCGAGCCAGACCGGGGACCCAACCGGTGGGATCAGTTGTACTGAGTGCCCAAGGGTACGAGTTCGACCTGACCGGTCGGATCATCCTCGTCCTCGACGAAGGTCCACCCGCACAGTTCGGCCAACCGAGCGCGACCCTCCTGTGGGCCGGACGCGATGAGTTCGTCGCCGGCGTTGATGACGACCTCACCACGGGGCCGATATCGGTAACGGTTGTCGCGGCGAACCGCGAGGATGTGGAACCCGGGCTCGATGTCGAGTTGAAGCTCACCCAAGGATCGACCATCGACATCGGATCCGGCGCTGACCGGAACGTGGGTCACTATGACGTCCGCCTCGCCAAGAGCAAGCTTGACGATCGGGTGGAAGCGTCGGTCATCGGAGACCAGCCAGACCATCTGAGCTGCCTGATCACCAAGGCTGACAGCAGCAAAGGCCAACTGGAGAAGCCCGCGAAGCGGAGCCAGATCGATATCGGACTTGGCCGCCCGAAGAACCCAGAGTTGCAGATGGTCCTTCATCTCATCGAGACGATCCGCCAGATGGTGAACCTCGGCCGCGAGTCCGCCGTCTCGAAGCGCGAGCGCCGAGTAGGCGAGCCCGACTGCTGTCTCGGAGATGTTCTTCATCTCCACGAGCACATCAACTGCACGGTCCAGATCGGTTATGGCTCCACTCGCTTCGGGTTCGGGCTGCTGCCATGTAGGAGCGGCCGCCAGCTCGTGGAGTCGGACCAACCCGGCCGGTGAACCCCGTAGGAACAGAACATCGCCAGGTAACAAGATGATGTCTCCGTCGAGCTCCTCGATCATCCAGGACCGATCCCGGCGAATCGCCATGACCCGCATCCCGCACTGAACGGTCAGTTCCAGATCCTTGAGAGGGCGATGAGCCATGTGAGACCCCTCGCGGATCCACACACGGTGAGAGACCTCCTCGGCGTTGGAGAGGTCCGCGATCAGCTCACGGGGGATGCCAAGTCGATGGGTGACTATGCGAGAAACATCAACCGAGGTGTTTGCGATCCCCTCAATGGCGGAGATGATCTGCAGCACAGATGCCATGCCCTCGGCTTCGGCGGGGCGACGGACCGCCAGTAACGCAACGGCCCGCATATCCATAACGAGGTCGTTCATTCGCTCTTCGAGCCCTACGAGCTCATCTGCCATACCCGGGTCATTGAAATAGACCGCTGCATAGGCAAGGTCGACCATGATCTCCGAAGAATCCTTCGCTTCGGCGAGCATGGCCCTCAGACTTCGAGGTCGTTCATCCATTGGGTCTACTCATAGAAAGTTCGATCACTCTATTGCGCGAAGAGCCCTTCGGCTACGCCAAGACCGCTAATTGTCGGCACTCGACCAGCAGAGTCCCGTCCGAATCAAGGATCCTGCCGTGTTCGACGGTGTAGCCATGTGCTGCAACAGGGCTCTCAAAGAGGACAAAACAGAAGCCAAAAGGGTCCTTCGGTGGCGTTCGGAAGTGAATCGTCAGATCAATTGTCGGGATGGCAAGAGGAATGTCGACCCGGCTGAATATCGGGGGCAACCAGGCATCCGACATAGCGGCCAGCACCACCTCATCTATGGCCACGGGCTCGACAGGTCGCAACCAACCACCACAACGAGCGCTCCCCTCCTGCCCGGAACCGACTGTGAACGGAAGGTCGCCGACGACCCAGCGGATGTCGTAGTGACCCCTCATAGGAACGTCTCGGGTCGGATCGACCTCGCCGGGTTTGACCTCGTCGGGTGAGGGAACTCGTCCTGTCCCGAAGATGTCCGCGAACCCGTCGGTTTCGTCGAATGAGACTATGCCCTCGCGGTCGTTGGCAAACGATGCCATCGCCAGAACGACGGTCCTGCCATCCTGGGTCATTCGGGCGCTCAGGTTGCTCACAGAGCGTCCGGCCCGCTCAACGGTCACCTCAATGCGAATCTCACCCTCGGTTGGCGGGCGCAGGTACTGAATCGACAGTGAGCGCGGGCGCCGATCCGGCTCGGCGACCATAGCCACCATTGCCCGCAGCACAATCGCCGCTATGTATCCGCCATTTGGTCCGGCAACTATCCACCATGACTTATGTAGAAACGCCGAGTAGAGCCCGGGTTCGACCTCGATGACCGATGTCTCGGCCTCGAAGCGGGTCAGCGTGGATGGCTGACCCGACCCGGTGACACCCATCACGTCACGATCCTGAGAATCCATGGGTCCAATGATTACCCAAACACCGGGGGTGGAATTACCCGATCTAACCTTGGGTTGATTCAACGGAAGGTCCGCTGTGGACATTCCAGACGCTGAGAGCCGATGCTCCCAGTGAGCAGAAACTGGCTGGAGTGCCGATGTCTAGAAATCCCATCCTCAACGACAAAGCCTTCGGGGTCGATGGAAATGGCCCTTCGCCGAGTCAGGAGTGGGCGGCCGCCCAGGGGCAGGCTGGCCCGGGCGGCGGGTTCGGCCAGGCATCGGCCGCTGGAGCGGACGCTGCGTGGCAGCGCGGTGCGGCCCAATCAGGATTCGGACAGCCCGGAGCAACTCAGCCCGGTACCGCAGCGCCCTACGGCACCCCCTATCAGGGAGCGCCCACCGCTGGCGGTCCGATCGTCGGCACCGGTGGCCGTGTGATGACCATTGGCGGAGTATCTGCTGCCGCCCTGTTGATGCTGGTCTTCATCATCGTCGGGGCCTTCGTCGGATGGTCTCAGGTGAGTGTTCAGGAGATAGGGCGGGCCCTCGACGGGTCGATCGTCAGGTCCGCAGAACTCAACAGTCCACTCGTCTTCTTCGGTTCACTGATCGCAGCGTTCGCCTTGGCGATCGCCACTGCATTCATGCCGAAGATCGCCAGATTCACATCGCTGCCCTATGCGTTCCTCGAGGGCGTCGTGCTCGGCCTCATCTCGCATCTCTATGAGGTCGACTCCAGCGGGATAGTCCTTCAGGCGATCCTGGGAACCTTCGCGGTGTTCTCCATCATGTTGTTGCTCTATGGCCTTAGGGTCCTGCGAGCCACGCCCAAGTTCGTAAAGGGCGTCATTGCCGCCACCTTCGGCGTGATGGCGATGTACATGATCGGCTGGATCATCAGCATGTTCTCCTCCAGCTTTGTTCCGTTCTGGGCTTCGAGCGGTGTGATGGGAATCGGAATCAGCGTCGTCATCGTCGTGATCGCGGCGCTCAACCTGATCATCGACTTCGATTTCATCGAGCGGGGATCGCAGAACAACCTTCCGGCCTACATGGACTGGTACGCAGCGTTCGGGCTGATCGTCACCCTGGTCTGGCTGTATCTGGAGATGTTGCGGCTGCTCTCGAAGCTCCGCAGTAACTGAGGCGCAGGCAACCCGCCGCCGATAGGTCGGCCCCGGCGCGGTGGTGTAGGTGGCCGCCGGCGCGGTGGTGTAGGTGGCCGCGGGCGCGGTGGTGTAGGTGGCCGCGGTGGTGTCAGTGGCCGGAGCGCAGGCTCAACTGTGGTGTCAGTAGCCCTCAACTGAGGTGTCAGTGGCCGGTGGTGCTCCAGTGCCACGGCTCCGAAGGCAGGTTGTAGAACCCATAGTTCGGCGCGTGCGCCGAGAGCCAAATGAAGGCGGGATTCGATCGCGAGGTGATCAGCGAGCCGTTCGACTTCAGGTCGAGCGCTAGCCCACGCTCATGCATTGAGCGACCGGGAATCGCCGTAGGCGGGCTGCACTGGCTGGCCGGCTTCTCATATATGTCGTAGTACGTGGTTCCGCAGTTTGCCATCCGGGTACGGATCTGGCCTTCGCTGTCGCGGTAACCACCACCGGAGAGAGAGAACCCTGCGGCCGTTGCGGCATTCAGCATTGCTGAAACCTGTGACGCAACCGACTTGTGGACCGGTATTCCACCCACATAGGTGACATCAGCCCAGGTGACCGTTCCCGCTGGGGGTGACACTGGCGGCGATGGACTGGTCGTCGGGGGTGAGGTGGTTCCCGGCTTTGTCGTCGTGGGCGGGGATGTCGTTGTGGGTTTGGTGGGAGTCGGCTTGGAGGGAGCGGTGCTTGGTGGCGCTACGACGTTGATGACCTTGGGTGGCGCGTTCCGAGCCGCAACGAGTTTTGCGGCGTTGGCCGCCTCGCGAAGCGCCAGTTCCTTTGCAGCGAGTTCCTTGGCCGCCTCCACGTCTATCGCCTCTAGTGCCGCGGCCTCAGCCAGAGCATCGTCGAGGCGTTGGTCCATCTGAGCCACCAGTTCCACCTGCTCGTCACGCAACTGGGCCAGTGCCTCCAACTCAGCCTGAGCCTGCTCCGAGGTTGCCTCAGCCTCGGCAACTGCCTGCTGTGCCCGATCCTGTTCCATAGCAGCGATCTTCTTCTTGACGGCCAGGGTCTCAACGACCTTGTGACGCTCGTTGGTCATGATCTTGAGCATCTCTTTTGCGTACCCAGCATCCTGAGTGTCACCGATGGAGAGGATCCGCATCGAAGGAGCGGCAGGGGGCTTCGTGTAGGTCCTGAGTGCGTACTCGTGGACTACGTCCTGAGCGATCCGCACCTCCTCCTGGGCGGCCGCTACCCGACCCTTTGATTCCTCGACCTTTGCCTCGGCTGCCGTCACAGCCTCTGCCGCAGCAAGCGCAGCGCTCTGACGCTCCTCGTATTGTGCGTCAAGTTCGGCGAGTCTTGCTTCGATCTCCTCGCGGGTCGCGGTCAGTGCATTGACCTTGCCCTTGGCATCCTTGGTCGCAGCACTCTGTTTGACCTTCAGGCGTGGAGTCTTGCCATCATCGCCCTTGGACTGCCTCGTTGCACTCGCCTTCGAAGAACCTGAATCCTTACCGATCACGCCAGCACGACTCGTCGACGCTGCACCAGAGGACACCGAGGCACCCACTGTCACAGGCCCCGAAGCGATCACAGAAGCTGCGACTACGACAGGTAGCCACACCTTCGCTCTACGTGCTTTTTGCGAGGACATCGGTCTATTCATCGACTGATCGAGGCCCCCGGTTGACAACGAATCGACATTTCACAGTTCTTCTGTCGGCTTTGCGACAGAAGATGTTACAGAACTGTGTCGATTTTGGGTAGGGGTTCTTTGAAAACCTCTACATACCGAGCAACCCGCTACATACCGAGCAGTCCGCCGAGTCCGCCTGAGGACTGTTGGGTCTGTTGCGCGCCGCCCGTGTTGACGTTCTCCGCTGGCTGCACGAGGACATACCCCTGGCCTCCGAACGCCATCTGGACAAGCTCACCAGTACCGCCACGGAGCATCGACTTGAGACCGCCGGTGTCCACGCGGATGTCCATCGAGACCCCTGCTGTCCACATGACAACCGCCTGCGCATCGGCATAGGTGGGTGCGGCGCTGACGTCGAACGCGACCGGTTCACCCTCGGTCACGATCGCGACATAGCCGGTTCCGCGAAGCTCGACGTTGTAGAGGCCGCCGGCCATCATTCCGCCGCTTCCGGCGTTGATCCGCTTGATGTCCCAGTCAATCGAAGCCGAGAACGCAAGGATGCTGTTCCCGTTGACCGAGATCATGTCGTTTTCGAGATAGATGACCTGGATCTCGTTCGCCAGGTCCGCGAGGAAGAGTTCGCCCGTCCCCTCACACGTCATCATCTTGACGCCCTCACCCGTCATCTTGGACTTGAGCATCTTGTTGAGTCCGCCCGAACCCTGGTTCTGGAAGCGGACATCACCCTGATAGGCGACCATGGATCCGAGCTTCGCCATGACCGGCCCGTATTGCATGAAGACCTTGAGCATCTTCTTGTTCTGGAGCGTGAACGGGTCGGTTCCCTTTGTTTCGCTGTGATCGGCGAACAGTGAGCCGTGAATTGTCATTGTTGTCTCCATCCCCTTTGGGTTCCGATGGCCGAGCGGCAGAGGCCACAAACTCGTGGCCTCTCACATGACCCCTCGATGCCCCTTGGTCATGTTGTTGAAAACGTACATGTTGACCCTAGCGACCATGTGTGCGGTTGCCATGCGAAAAATGTCGACTCTGATGGGCGGCAGCCTGGTTTCTCAACAGAAGTCCCTGGACCTCGAATGCACCACCACAGGCAGGGGCTGGACCCTTTCGAGCACGACATTGACCACGTCATCCTCGCTGCGTTCGAGACGCCCCGCCACCAACAGCGCCGGCTCGCCCTGGAGAATCCGGCGATACCTCTTCCATGCCCCGATGGAGACGACGACGTTGGTGAACCCCGTCTCATCCTCGAGGTTCACGAACGTGACTCCCACGGCAGTCGCTGGGCGTTGACGGTGAGTCACGAGTCCTGCCACCACGACCTTGGCACCGTCAGCCATGTCGTGCAGGTCAGCGGAACGGACAGCACCACGCCGATCCAGATCCGCCCGCAGGAACTCAACCGGATGCCCTTCGGGTGAGATCCCCGTAGCCCACAGATCGGCCACCGTCTCATCCCACTCGGTCATCCCCGGCAACTGGGGTGCCTGAGCACCGAAGATCATCCCCGGGAGTTGTCCGGGACGATTACGCGCCACCGCACCCGCCATCCATATGTCAGCGCGCCTCTCGCCCGTCGCCGAACCGAGTGACCCGAAGGCATCTGCGGTTGCGAGGGCCTCGAGAACCCTCTGGTTCAGGTCACAACGACGCGACAGGTCCTCGATGCTGGCATAGGGACGGCCCTGTGCGATCCGCTTTGCGAGGTCCTCCCCCACCGAACGGACCGACGAGATACCGAGGCGAACCGCCTGCTCGCTGTCCCCACCCTCATCACATCGTTCCAGGGTGGCGCACCAGTCCGAGAGATTCAGATCTGGTTTGTGGACAACCACCCCGTGGCGGCGGGCGTCCTGCACCAGACTCTGGGGCGAGTAGAACCCCATTGGCTGCGAGTTCAACAATGCTGCGCAGAACGCCGCCGGGTAGTGGTACTTGATCCACGAGGACGCGTAAACCAGGTATGCGAAGCTGACCGAATGGGACTCAGGAAACCCGTAGTTGGCGAACGCCGCGAGTTTGGCCCAGATCGCGTCCGCCACCGGAGGTGTGACCCCGTTTGCCGCAGACCCTTCGTTGAAACGGTTATGGAGTCTCTCCATGCGGCGTGCCGAACGTTTGGACCCCATGGCCTGACGTAGTTGGTCGGCCTCTGAGGGACTGAACCCCGCCACATCCATGACCATCTGCATGAGCTGCTCCTGAAAGAGTGGCACCCCAAGGGTCTTGGCCAGCGAGTTCTCGAGCAGGGGGTGCAGATAGGTGACCGGTTCCTGCCCCTTACGGCGTCTTATGTATGGATGGACCGAACCACCCTGGATGGGGCCGGGCCGGATCAGCGCCACCTCGACCACCAGGTCATAGAAACATCTGGGGCGCAGCCTCGGCAGCGTCGCCATCTGCGCACGGGATTCAACCTGGAACACTCCGACCGAGTCCGCACGGCACAGCATCTCGTAGACCCCGTCCTCCTGAGGGATATCGGCGATGTCGACAGACACATCGTGGTGCTTCCAGATCAGGTCGACGGCCTTGTGCAGCGCTGTGAGCATCCCAAGTCCGAGCAGGTCGAACTTGACGAGTCCGGCCGATGCACAGTCGTCCTTGTCCCACTGGAGGACCGAACGGTTCTCCATACGCGCCCACTCGGTGGGGCATACCTCGGTGACCGGCCGGTCACACATGACCATGCCACCCGAATGAATACCCAGGTGTCGTGGGAGACCCAACAGTTGACCGGCAAGATCGGTCACAGGCAGCGGGACACCGGACTCACTCGATGTGGGAATGGAACCCCAGCGGTCCATCCGCTTGGCCCACGCGTCCTGTTGGCCCGCTGAGAAACCAAGCGCACGCGCCGCGTCACGGACAGCGGAGCGCGCCCGATAGGTGATTACGTTCGCCACCTGCGCGGCATGTGTTCGGCCGTAGCGCTCATAGACGTACTGGATGACCTCCTCACGTCTTGCCGACTCGATGTCGAGATCGATGTCGGGCGGGCCGTCGCGTTCGGGTGACATGAACCGTTCGAAGAGGAGTCCGAGTCGAACGGCATCCGCCTTGGTAATGCCGAGTGCAAAACAAGCGGCCGAGTTGGCTGCCGAACCACGGCCCTGGCAGTAGATGTCGCTACGACGACAGAACTCGACGATGTCCCAGACCACCAGGAAGTACCCGGGGAACCCGAGCATCTCGATCATGTCGAGTTCGTGGTCTATCTGTTTCCATGCCCCCGGTATCCCCTCGGCGTGACGTGGACCGTAACGAGCGGTGGCGCCCTCTTCGACCAACTGGCGCAGGTAGTCCATCTCGTTCATCGGAGTGCCCGCCAACGGGTGCCCCAGGGAATGCTCGGGGCACGGATAGGGAGGGAGCCGAGGTGCTACGAGTGACAGGTCGAAGGCACAGTCGAGGCCGATCTCGTACGCGGTGGCTACCGCACCTGGAAACCTCTTGAAACGCTGTTGTTGTTCGTATCCCGAACGCAGATGTGCAGCCCCCGGACCCGGAAGCCAGGAGTCGAGTTCCTCCATGCTGCGACCAGCACGCAGCGCAGCGAGAGCGCTCGCCAGGGCGCGCTCCCGCGGGCGCGCATAGTGCACGTTGTTGGTGGCGACGATCTGTGTTCCACAGATACGGGCGACTCGGGTCAGCGCGTCGTTGCGTTCATCGTCGATGGGGTTTCCGTGATCCCACAACTCCACAAAGGTGTTCTCGACACCGAAGGCGCCCGTGAGGGAACGGAGGTTTCGTTCGGCAGTTCCCTTCGACTCATCAAGCGATGCTGGCACCAGCCCCTTGCGACACCCCGTCAGCACAACCCAGTTTCCTCGCGCTCTTCCCGCTGCGGCCTCGGCGACGGTGGCGAAGGAGATGCGTGGACGGGACTTCTCCCCTGCCATCTGCGCCTCTGACAACAACACGCCGAGTTGTGCGTAGCCCTTCGGGTTTCTGGCGAGAATCACCAGATGCCTGCCATCGGGGTCCTCGCAACCTGTGCGCGA
>CAUJEC010000229.1 GCA_963169245.1 Actinomycetota bacterium | reverse complement strand
AACCTGATGGAGTCGATGCTGCAACTCATGGGCCCACAGGTCCCGCTCTATGGGCTGAGGGGGCAACTTCAACAGCGTCTCGGTGCGGGCATTCCCTACACGGTTCCGCGTAACACCTATCGGAGCGCCGATGGGAAATGGATTGCGGTGTCATCTAGCGCCGAGAGCGTTGCCGCCCGAGTCATGGAACTCATCGGATTCGGAGAAGACGATCGGTTCGCGACCTTCGATGATCGGGTGGCTCACCGTGAACTGATCGACGAGCGCCTTGGCGAGTGGATCTCCCGACGCGACGCCGACGACGTGCTCGCCGAGTTCGACAGGGTCCATGCTGCTGCGGCGCCGGTTTACGACATGGCTGATATCTTCAGTGACGCCCACTTCCGCGAACGTGGGGCGATCATCGAAGTCGATGGAATTCCGATGCCAGGCCCAGTCGCCAGGCTCTCGCGAACTCCGGGTGTGATTCGGCACGCAGGTAGAGCCCTGGACGCCGATGGCGAGACTATTCGGAGATCGCCACCTCGATGCGATCCTGATTCCAGTCACGAGCCGACGTGAGCGCCTGACGCGACTGGATCACTAACTCGTCCGCTGAGAACGCGTGAGCGGGGTAACAGGCGACTCCAGCCCACATGGTGTGGGTTCCGAATCGGCTGACGATATTGCGGCGAACACGCTCGACGGTCCACACCGCTCCGTTCTCGGGCGTGTCCTCCAGGATGATCGCAAAGGTGCCATCCGAGAGGCGACATGCGGTGTCCGCGTCCCTCAGGGTCTGTCGGATTGCCTCGGCGCCATGGGACGGGGGAGCGGGCACGCGAGAGGTCCCGTTGCCCTCGCTGAATTCGATGAGTGCCACTGCGACCGGACGCAGGTGACGCTTCGCTGCAGCGACCCTGGCTTCGAGCGCGACATTGAAGTAGGCCTCGGAGTAGAGCTCTGAGTCGCGATCGAGTAGGAGCGAATCGTCATTGGACTCAGCGGCTCCCGGCGAGAGTCCGGCGAGTTCGGCCTCGAGCGCGGAAATCCGCTTGCGGGCCTTGGCCAACTCGAGACGGAGGTGGGTCACCTCGTCCATCGGCTCATCGCTGTTGGTGGATTCTGTGGTCATGGGCGGTCCGGTGGTCATTGAGGATTCGGGCCAGGCTGGTTGTGGCGTTTCGGTGACATGCACCGGGGAGTTGCCGGAGTCCCCGTCCGAGTACCCATCGGTTGACGCGTGGTCCAGAGGTGAGGAATCGGTAGAAGACATCTAACAACAGGATCGGCAGATTCGCGACGGAATTGAGAACAACCGCTGCTCTTCTCTCGGGTGAGCGCTGAGTAGGGTCACCGTGGGTGGGGTTTCAGCAGCCAGTGACTACCCTGAGCGGGCCCCGATCGCTCTGGACTCCGGGATCTGCCCCGGCCCCTCTCGGCTCAGGTCCCTCTTGTCTCCGTCGCATTGGCCTCAGCCCTCTGGCCTCAGGTCCTCAGTGGAGCGGGAGAGCAGCGGGGCGGAGCGTGAACCACGGAAGCAGCCAGCACCTGGGAAAGCGCTGGAGGCGATGCGTTGGAGGGAGATGTGATCCACACTCCATTGCCCCTGCTGTGTCCGGTGGGGGCGAGGCCACCGGTATGAATATGATCGTCATCGAGGTCAGAAACTTGAGCACAAAATTTGGACAGTCGTTTCTTCTCCTGCTGGGGCAGGACAGCGGACAGGAATCCTGGGCTTTTCTGGGTGAGGACTCCATGGCATGGATTGTCTTCGCTCTGGGCGCGGCGATGGTGGTCGGGAATGTACTCGCGATCCTCAAGCCACCTGCCGAGCAGGAGACCAAGGCTCCACTGGGGCGAACAATCGTCATGATCTCCATTGGAGCCCTAGCGGCGCTTTGGGCGGTGGCCAGTCTCCTCGGGTGAGGGTCTACTGATCGGGTGAGGACGGTGGCTCTACTTGGGCGCCTTCGTCTGAACACACGACAGCGTCTTGGCCATGATCAACTGCGTGATCGCTTCGCTGTCCTGGCCGAGCACGAGCTTGTTGAACTCGGGTTCTCCGATGTCGTCGATCGCCGCTTTGACGATGCAGCGTGCGATGTCCTCGGTGAGACCGCCCTTGACCATCATCGAGATGACCTGGTCGGAGAGGTTCTCGAACGAGATGGCATCCTTTGCGGCGGGACACGAGGTGCCCGCGGCGGGCATCTTCAGGTCCGCCAGATAGCCCACCACAGCGTTATCTATACAGGCGCCGGCCTTCATGAAGGCGGTATGGCCGGCTCCTTCGTATGTCAACAGAGTGGCGGACTCGAGCACGTCGGCCATGGCAACGGACCATGAGTAGGGCGTTGCTGGATCGCCCTTTGTGCCAACAACAAGAATCGGGGCAGAACCGGCTCCGGTGATGGTTGGTACTGGGTTCTCCGGCTTGGGCCATCCGATACAACTCGCCGCCGCCCATCCGAAGGCTGGCCCGAAGGTCGGAGCCTCGAGCGTTATCTGCTGGGCAAGAGCAGCTGCCTCGTCGCGTGTGGGGCGTTCGGAACTATCCGAACAGTTCACCATCGTCTGGGCATCAGCGGAGTTGTTGAACGACCCGTCTGCCTGACGTCCGGTCTGTTGATCCATCAAGGCAAACAGTGAGTCTGCGCCGCCCGTCCGCAGACCGGCGATAGCCCCAGCGAGCACTCCCCACAGCGAGGTGTCGTAGAGCCCTGTGGCCAGGGCCAGATCGAACTGATCCACGCCCATCGTGCGGGTTCCGAAATCCGATTTCACCTTCACCGGCGAGGCGCTCAGATCTGCCCGAACCTTTGCAATGGCAGAGGCGGAGTCAGGTCCGATCACGCACAACGGGGATGCGTCACATGCTGTCTCGAACTCGGCGAGCACCGACTCGAAGGACTTGACCTGTGTGAGCATCATCTCGGCATCCGACGCGTTGGGGCTGACCGAGCCATCGAGGAGCAGCGCACGGGTGTTCTCGGGGAACAGCGTGGCGTAGACCGCGCCGATGGCTGTGCCGTAGGAGAACCCGGCATAGGTCAGCTTCTCGTCGCCGAGAGCTTCTCTGATCCGGTCGAGGTCTGCAGCGACGTCTGCAGTGCTCATGTGTTCGAGCAGCTTGGACGAGTTGTTCTTGCAGCCGTCAAGGAATTCCTTCTGTTCCTTGAACACCTCGTCGATCTCCGATTCCGTACTGGGGCTCAGGTCGCCGTCGAGCGACTCGGCCTTCTGCTCGTCAGTGAGGCACTTGACGGGACTGCTCTCGCCCACACCCCGAGGGTCGAAGGAGACCAGATCGAATCGTTCGACCAACTCTGGAGGGAACGCCTGGGCTGCAGCCGCGAGGAACTCGATTCCCGAGCCCCCCGGACCTCCGGGGTTCAAGACCAGCGAACCGATCCGTTTGGAGCGTTCACCGGTGGCGTTCTGACGGGCCACAACCAACTCGGTAGTCTCGCCATCGGGCTTGGACGGATCGAGGGGCACAGCCAGTCGACCACACTCAAGGTTGGCTGCTCTGGCGAGACGGTTCTCGCAACTACCCCATGCCAACCCGCCGACGGACCCAGCAGTACCGGAGCTCGACTCGGATCGCTCAGAGGTCTTGGTTACGGGCCTGACCACCGGATTGTCACCCTTGGTGCATCCCGACGCAATCAGTCCCAACGCGACCAGAACGACGGCCCCACGGCTCCGGAGTCTCATGTCGGACGAGGCTAGCGATTCCCGACGACAACGAGGTGGCCGAGATCCGCTATCGGAATTGGCTCTCAGTTTTCCCTGTGGAGAGTCTTGTGCGCGTACATTCTGATGTCTGTGTCCGATTCAGATGCCGAGCAGGCGAATACGAACAATCACGCCGCTGCTCCCAGGGGTGATGGCGAAACGGGTCATGAGGGAGTTCTGGGCACCCCCGAGGCGGCTCCCGATGGTTCTGGCGAGGCGGCTCCTGATGGTTCTGGAACCGACCCTCGCGGCATGTCCGGTCATGCCAAGGTTGGTCTAGGTGCCCTCACCCTGGGCGCGCTCGGGGTCGTATATGGCGACATCGGCACCAGCCCGCTCTACTCCTTCCGGGAGACCTTTCACGCCCACCACTTGAAGGTCAACGAACTCAACGTGCTCGGAGCATGTTCGCTGGTCATGTGGGCGTTGATCATCGTTGTGTCAGTCAAGTACCTGCTCTTCGTTCTCAAGGCCGACAACAAGGGCGAAGGTGGCATTCTGGCGCTCACCGCGATGGTCAAGCCTGACAAGGGAAAAGACGCCACCAAAGTCATTGGTTCTTTGGTGATTCTCGGGCTGTTCGGAACCGCTCTGCTCTACGGCGATGGGGTGATCACTCCGGCCATCTCAGTGCTCAGCGCGGTGGAGGGTGTTGGCACCGTCCGCCCTGAACTCGCCTCCTACGCGGTGCCGGTGGCCGTGGCGATCCTCGTCGGACTCTTTGCTGTACAGCGTCGAGGAACGGGTGCAGTAGGCAAGGTCTTCGGGCCGATCATGACGTTCTGGTTCCTCGTCATCGGGTCACTCGGGCTCTGGAAGGCGATGGGAAACGTCGAAGTGCTCAAAGCCCTGAATCCCTATTACGGGTTCAGGTTTCTGATCCATAACGGTCTCGACGGGTTCCTGTCGCTCGGAAGCGTTTTCCTGGTTGTCACAGGTGGGGAGGCGCTGTATGCGGACATGGGTCACTTCGGACCCAAGCCGATCAAGATCGGCTGGTTCTCCCTTGCGCTGCCATGTCTGATGCTCAACTACTTCGGACAGAGCGCCCTGTTGTTGGAGAATCCAGCCGCGGTTGAGAATCCCTTCTTCTTCCTCGGCCCAGAATGGATGCGCCCATTTCTGGTCGGTATCGCAACACTCGCTGCGATCATCGCATCACAGGCTCTCATATCGGGTGCGTACTCAATGACGGTGCAGGCTGTACAACTCGACTACCTTCCGCGTCTGGCCATATCGCATACATCGGAGTCACACGAGGGACAGGTCTATGTCCCGATTGTCAACTGGCTGTTGATGGTGGGAAGTATCACCTTGGTCATCGTCTTCAAGAGTTCGGCGAACATGGCAGCAGCATACGGAATCGCCGTGACCGGAACGATGGGCATAACGACGATGCTCATGGCTGCCTACGCTCATAAGAAGTGGAATTGGTCGGCTGGAAGGATTGCCGTCGTTACAGTTCCGTTGTTGATAATCGATTTGTCGTTTTTCCTGGCGAACGTCGCCAAGATCCCCGATGGCGGCTGGTTCTCGATCGCCGTTGCACTCGCAATCATCCTCTTCATGACCACATGGCACACCGGTCGCGAGCAACTCGCTGAGCGAATGCGTCGCGGTCGGGTCGGGATCGACCAGTTCCTCGAGGACCTCGACCCAGCCACCATCCGGCGGGTGCCGGGCACTGCTGTCTATCTCTTCAAGGGGTCGGGAGCAGCTCCTCCAGCGCTTCTGACCAACACCCGACACAACCACGCGCTACACGAACATGTCGTGCTCGTATCCGTCAGGACTGTTGATACGCCCTATGTCTTGTCGACTAGTCGAGCTAAGGTTGAGGACTTCGGCAATGGGTTCTTCCAGGTGGAGATTCTCTACGGGTTCTTCGAGGAGCCAGACGTAGACGGTGAACTGCGCTCTCTAGAGCATCCCTCTCTGGACCTGTCGGGCGAGGACTACACATACTTCCTCGGGCGCGAGACGGTCATCTCGACCCCGATTCAGGGCATGGCTGGGTGGAGAGAACGGCTCTTCGCATTCCAGTTGCGTTCAGCCGCCGGTGCGGCCAGATTCTTCCAGCTGCCGCCCAACCGTGTAGTTGAGGTTGGATCCCAGGTGGAGATCTGATCAGGAGGGGATCGCCGAGGCTTCCGAGACGTCGACTGTCGGCTGACCCTCGTCATCTGAGGTACGAAGGTCGAGCATCTCTGCCTTCTGACCCAGATCGATGAACGGGCCAGCGTCAATCAGTACCGCTGAGCGCACCTCGTTGATCAGCTTTTCG
Source organism: Actinomycetota bacterium (assembly GCA_963169245.1). Taxonomy (GTDB): domain Bacteria; phylum Actinomycetota; class Acidimicrobiia; order Acidimicrobiales; family Microtrichaceae; genus JAGQSZ01. The sequence continues at coordinate 3,658 of CAUJEC010000229.1, read as the reverse complement.
GTGGAGCCGTCGTTGACGAAGATACGATCTGCGATGAGAGTGCCAAGGGCGGTTTCGCCGTCGTGTTCGGCAAGCCTGGCGTTCTGTTCAGCCACCGATAGGGCCCTATCCGCCAGAGACCGCTCTAGGCGTTCGCGGGGTGCTGTGATCTGGTAGATGAGCACATCCTCGGCCCCAGCGACCGAGACGAACTGATCAACCAGGTTGGCGCGAAGGATGACTGTCAGCAGGCCCCTGCGCTCACCGGGCCAGCGCGCCAGTCCGTAGCGGTGTGTGAAGAGTTCCGCCGTGCCAAGGAAGAAGCCCTCGCTCGCGAGCCGATCGAACTCCTCCTTGGACACAAAGACGTGTTCGATCGAGTTGGCGTCATCTGTTCGTGGTTGACGATCGGCCCAAGTTGCGTGTGGCTGGAGGACACCCTCCTCGCCAAGTGCGGTAACAACGGCCGCCTTCCCGCTTCCCGACGGGCCGATAATTATGAGAATCACCGCTTCTCCCTTCAACAATGCTCCCTTAGGCCTAATCACCCTGAGTCCAGATTAGGCGACTCTGAGTCGTAAAGCCATGGACACTATTCCCCACGGCACGTGTGTTGAAACTCCCGTGGGAGCGCCCAGAACGGCGCTGTGCGAGGGCGTCGATGCCGCTTGGTTGGGTGCATGGCTAGCGCCCTGCCGCGCACGCCGTTCGCCCTGCCGCGCACGCCGTCTGGCGGCAGCTGGAGGCCATCTGGACTCCCGCCGACACGGCCACACCGTCCGTCACGCTGGCTCCCGTCGAAGCGCCCGTTTAGTTGGTTGCTGTAATCGCGACCCCTCCGCGATTACAGCAACCAACTACGGCTGAGGGGGTCGCTTCGGGTCACGTTAGGGTCACGCTGCCGATTTCGGGCTATACGGAGCGAAGCGCGACGAAGGCCCAGGGACCCCGGAAACACCGGTTGACCTGGACCTTCAGTGAGAGCGGGTGACGAGAATCGAACTCGCGTATTCAGCTTGGGAAGCTGATGTTCTACCATTGAACTACACCCGCAGGCCGACAGTTCCTTGGCTAGCAGGATCTTGTCGGTGCAGATCGTACGGCGAGCAACGATTGCCGCTTGACCTCGGAGTCGAAAGCTAGCACCTGATTGCTGGGCCCATGAACCCCGGGGCCTCACCGGGCAGTTCGACCCGTTCGCTTGATGCTGAGTGGTCAGACCATGCCATGAATCCGTGCGACAGAGCCGACTCACAGAGCTTCTTTGAGGCAGAGTAGACCCGACAGTGGCAACCCGGCGGACTCAACCGAACAGAGCCAACCCGCTGACTCAGCCCGGCCCGAGGAGCCCGGCCAGAGCTTCCACCCACGATCTCCGTACCTGGCGGTCCGAGCGCCCCAGATCGCTGTGTTGCAGGTCCCAGGACTCGAACGACGTCATGGTGGTGATCACAGCCACCAGATCGTCGGCTGCTGAGCGGCGCATGGGCCTGAGTTCGCTGGCAAAGTGAACGCGTACCTGCCGAGACTGCTCCAGCCGCACGGCGCTGATGCTCTGCGCGAAATACGGAACCTCGACCACCCGCCCACGCCCGAAGCGGGCAACCGGCGCAATTCTGTTGTGCAGAGCGATCCGTGCGTCAACGAAGGTGGCGATGCGCTCATCGAGCGCACCCTCACCGATTCGGGGCACAGCGAAGAACTCGTGGTTGGATTCGAAATGCTGGCGGACTGCCTCGTGCTGGAGATCGTCGAGAGAGTCGAAGTAGCGGAACAGGCTCGCCGGCGACACCCCGGCACGGGACGCGATCTCTGTCGACGCCGGAATCGCGCCGTGCTCGTGAATGAGTTCGAGCACAGCCGAGATGACCGACTCCCGACCGCGTTGACGCCGTGCGGAACGCTGGTCGACGACAACTGACTCTGCACCAATCGACTCGTCGTCCACGGCGGAACTCGCTTTGGCGATCCCTGAAGCCCTACTCACCCGGTCCATCGTAGCGTCGAGTCATTGTGAGACAGGCACTCTCAAAAGTCATTGAGTGATCGACCGCAATGGATTAGGTTCATGTTCGGGACGTCTATTCAGGCTGACGTCTGGGGGATCGAAATTGTCAACAAGTCGAAGCTGTCGACAGGGGGAAGTCAATTGGTCGGGGTTACTGGCAATCAGATGGCCGGCAACAACTTGGCCGGCAATGACACGATCAGCGACGACGCGATCAGCGACGACCCGGTTCCGAGGGAGTCGGCGACAATCGGACGGACACTTGCGGACTCCGTGCCGCACTTCGTCGAACCACCACATCCCGCGCCCGGGTCGCCCAACGTCCTCATCGTCCTTCTCGACGACACCGGTTACGCCCAACTCGGTTGTTTCGGCTCGGACATCGACACACCCAACATCGACCGCCTTGCCGCAGATGGCCTCAAGTTCACAAACTTTCACGTCACTCCGCTCTGCTCACCGACGAGGGCCTCTCTGCTGACCGGACGCTCTCCTCACGCCGTCGGTATGCGTGCACTGTCGAACTTCCAGACCGGTTTCCCCAACCAGACCGGTCACATTTCCAACAGCGCGGCCACCATTGCCGAAGTTCTTCGGTCCCACGGTTATGGCACGTTCTGTGTCGGTAAATGGCATCTGGCCCCAATGGAGCAGTGCTCTGCCGCGGGGCCCTTCGATCAGTGGCCGTTGGGTCGTGGCTTTGACCGCTTCTACGGCTTCCTCGAAGGCGAGACCGATCAGTTCCACCCGGACCTGGTCTGTGACAACCATCCCGTAGACCCGCCCCGGGGGCCAGAGGATGGCTACCATCTGAGCGAGGATCTCATCGACCAACTCCTCCGGATGCTCTCAAACAGCCGAGGAGTACGGCCCGACCGGCCATTCTTCGCCTACCTCGCCTTCGGGGCCACGCACGCTCCACATCAGGCGCCGGAGCGGTACCTGGAGAAGTACCGCGGTCGTTACGACGACGGATGGGATATCCATCGCCAACAGTGCTACGAACGTCAACTCGACAAGCGTCTGATTCCCGCGGGCACACAACTCGCACCCCGCAATCCGGGAGTGGAGGCATGGGATGATCTCCCCGAGAACCACCGGCGTTTCGCGAGTCGTCTGCAGGAGGCCTTCGCTGCGTTCCTCGATCACACCGATGACCAGATCGGACGCCTGATCGAGGGGCTCGATTCCCTCGGGCAACTCGACGACACGATCATCATCGTCATGTCGGATAACGGGGCATCCCAGGAGGGTGGTCCCTTCGGAGTCACCCACGAGATGAAGTTCTTCAACGGGATTCTTGAGACTCCCGACGAGGCCATTGGCCGCATCGACGACATAGGTGGTCCTCACAGCCACACCAACTACCCGTGGGGATGGGCACAGTGTGGCAACACGCCGTTTCGCTGGTACAAGGGCAACACCCACGAGGGTGGGGTCCACGTCCCGCTCATCGTGCACGGGCCCTCTGGGACCAGAGCAGAGCAACGGGGAACCATTCGAGACCGGTTCACGAATGTGAGTGACGTCGCACCGACGATCTATGAGCTTGTGGGCATTGATGCTCCAGAGGTGTTCAACGGCCACGCGCAGCTCCCGGTCACCGGTCAGTCCTTTGCGTCCGCGATGGCCGATGACGGGGCAGAGCAACCCAACACGCTCCAGTACTTC
>CAUJEC010000228.1 GCA_963169245.1 Actinomycetota bacterium | reverse complement strand
GCGATCCTCGGTTATGGCTCCCAGGGCCATGCACACGCTCTCAACCTGAAGGAGTCCGGCGTTGATGTCCGCGTCGGTCTGCGTGATGGATCCTCGTCGCGGGCCAAGGCCGAAGAGGCGGGCCTGCGTGTCGTCGATGTCGCGACAGCCACTGCCGAGGCGGATCTGATCATGATCCTTCTCCCCGACACCGAGATCGGCCCTGTCTATGAGGCCGAGGTTGCCGCCAATCTGAATGACGGCGACGCATTGTTCTTCGCGCATGGTTTCAATGTTCGCTACGGATACGTCAAGGCTCCAGCCGGTGTCGACGTTGCGATGGTCGCACCTAAGGGACCGGGCCACCTTGTCCGCCGTACCTATACCGAGGGTGGCGGTGTTCCGGCACTCATCGCTGTAGCCCAGGATGCGACCGGCAACGCGAAGGCTCTGGCGCTGTCCTATGCGGACGCCATCGGCGGATCACGCGCCGGTGTCCTCGAGACGACGTTCGAGGAGGAGACCGAGACCGATCTCTTCGGTGAGCAGGTTGTGCTCTGCGGTGGTCTGACAGCGCTGGTTCAGTCCGGTTTCGAGACTCTTGTCGAGGCCGGTTATCAGCCTGAGTCCGCCTATTTCGAATGTCTCCACGAACTGAAGCTGATCGTGGACTTGATGTACGAGCAGGGCATCTCCGGAATGCGCTACTCGATCTCCACCACGGCTGAGTACGGCGACCTGACTCGTGGGCCACGTGTTATCAACTCGGCTGTCAAGGACGAGATGCGCAAGATCCTCGGCGAGATCCGTTCCGGTGAGTTCGCGACCGAGTTCATCGACGAGGTCCGCTCGGGCGGTAGTCGCTTCAACGAACTTCGCCAGGCCGGCAAGGATCATCAGATCGAGAAGGTCGGCGCTGAGCTTCGCGACATGATGCCTTGGATCTCGGCCGGCAAGGCCAAGGTCGAGGACATCTCAGGCGGCGATTGAGCCGTCCAGACCGCGACTAAGCCGTTCGGGCAGCGTCTGATCCCGATGTGGCGATCAGCTGGGTCGGTTCAGTCCGCGGAGCACAAGGCAGGTAGTTGGTGATGGTCGAACGGGAGCGCTGAACATGAGAGTCATCGCTCCCGCTTCGACAGCCAACCTGGGACCCGGTTTCGACACCCTGGGTCTGGCACTCGACCTTCCCTTCGAGTTGATCGCGGCTGACTCGCTCGGCGACGACGCGCGCGTTCGAACAGCGGAGAGCCGTGGTGACGGTACCAACCGAGGTGCCAGAGACTATCTGCGGGTCGAAGAAGGGCACCCTGCCCAAGTGGCGTACCACTTCGCAGGTGGTGATCCGGAACTCGAGTTGCTCTGGCGATCTCCGATCCCGCCCGGTCGCGGCCTTGGATTCTCTGGAGCTGCTCGGGTTGCAGGAGCGTTCCTAGCTCAGATCCTGCGAGCGACTGATACCTCTGATCCTGTGATCAGATGGGCTGCGGCAGACATCGCGTTCTCGGTTGCAACCCAACTCGAAGGTCACCCCGACAACGCTGCAGCCTCAGCATTTGGAGGGTTCTGTGTGGCTGGCCGAGAGGCGGTTCGGGTCGAGTTTCCCGGTGACCTGGCGGATCACCTTGCCGTTATCGCCTGGTCTCCCCAGGGCGGAACCTCAACCCGTAGTGCGCGGGCCAAGTTGGCCGAATCCGTACCCCTTGTCGTCGCCTCCAGGTCGATAGCGGGATCCTCGCTCTGGGTTGCCGCTGTTGCGACGGGGAGACTGGACCTACTTCGCGCAGCGTGTGTCGACCAACTTCATCAGCCCCAGCGTCTGGCTTCCAGAGCCGACTCGGCAGAGGTTCTCGACTGGGCGCTGTCCGAGCGCAAGGTTATAGCCGCATGGCTCTCTGGTTCGGGTCCCAGCGTGGCCGCGCTCGCCTATGTCCATGATGCGGAGGAGTTGGCCACGGATCTAAGCCAGAACGGTCCCGAGGGAGTCACCAGAGTGCTTCGGATCGCATCGAGCGGAGTCGACTGCGCTTAGGACCAACCGCAGGCTGCGCTCAGGTTGGTGACGTCGGTACGGTGACGTGCAGGTCGATACGTTCAGACTGGTGACGTACGCAGGCTGAACGCTGCTCCCATCGGGTCACTCAAAACGGCGAGTCGACCATAGGGGGTGTCCTCTGCCGGATGTGTGACCGCTGCACCATTGGCGAGAGCAGTGGTGACTGTCGCGTCGACATCGGCCACCTCCCAGTAGATCTGCCAGTACGCCGGAGCGCCTTCGGGCAGATCGTTGTGGTTGTCCATCAGCCCTGCCAGCCCCTCGCCGCCGGTGGGATCCTTGACCATCCAGTATCTGAACTCGTCGACGTCTGAGACCTTGTCGTAGTCCCAGCCGAAGACATTCGCATAGAAAGCAGTAGCGGAGGCGTGGTCGCGGGTATGCAGCTCGAACCAACTCGGTGTGTTGGGCTCACCGATCGTGGCGAACCCCGAGAAGGTCCCCGGCTCCCATACCCCTGCGCCGCCGCCCTGGGGGTCTGTGAACTGGAACTGCTTGCCAAGGTCAGCCACCGCCATCGGTTCGAAGAGGGGGATGCCGCCGTTGTCGCTCGTGGCGTTCGCCACACGGTCAATGTCATTGGTGTGGAAATAGGTGGTCCAGACGTTCTGCGCAGGGACGTCTGGCATGTCGCCCATTCCACCCGCGATGGGTGATCCCTGGTAGTGGAACTGGAAATATCCGCCGAACTCCGGATTGGGCTCTTCTGCCTCCCAGCCGAAGAGCTCGCCATAGAAACTCCGGGCGCGCTCCACGTCCGAAGTCCACAGGTCTGCCCAGACCGGAGCGCCAGCCGGTGGAGTGGTTCGAGTTGTCATTGCATACCCCCTGTTGATCGGTGCTGTTGATCGGTGCCACCGTGGCCGTGCGTTGAGGGACATCGCCCATCAACCCGGAGTCGGGCCAGCGGCAGTGGCCCACCGTAGGTCCGCGGGCGGATCCGGGACGAGTGGTTTTGCCGGGTTGTCGCGCCGGCGATGTTTCGGGCTGTACTGAGCCCACGCTGCGGTTGTGACATTCGATTCTTGACTAAATAGGTCGACAATTGGCTATGCTGGCGGACAACCACCCAACAAGAGGTAGAGATGAGTGACAACTGGGGTTTCGATACCCGTCAGATCCACGCAGGAGCCCAGCCCGACCCGGTGACGGGTTCGCGAGCCACGCCGATCCACCAGACGACGGCGTTCCAGTTCCGTGACAGCGATCACGCCGCAAACCTGTTCGCGCTTTCCGAGATCGGCAACATCTACACCCGCATCATGAACCCCACCCAGGGTGTTCTCGAAGCCCGAATCGCCAACCTCGAAGGTGCTCCCGATACGGCTGTCGGTCTGCCGGGTGCGCTCGTTGTCGGTTCAGGACTCGCGGCCGAGACGCTTGCGATCCTCAACCTCGCCCAGGCCGGCGATCACATCGTTGCAGCGTCCTCGCTCTATGGCGGTACCTACAACCTGTTCAACCACACCTTCCCCAAGCTGGGTCTCGAGGTCTCCTTCGTCGATGATCCGCGGGATCCGAACCAGTGGGCCGATGCAATCAGGCCCAATACCAAAGCGCTCTACGGCGAGAGCATCGGCAACCCGCGCAACGACGTACTCGACATCGAGGCAGTCGCCGCCGTTGCCCACGCCAACGGTGTCCCGCTGATCGTCGACAACACGATCGGCACCCCGTACCTGATCAACCCTCTCGCTCATGGCGCGGACATCGTCGTCCACTCGGTCACGAAGTTCCTCAACGGCCACAACACGATCATCGGCGGAGCCATCGTCGACGGCGGAAGCTTTGACTTCTCGGCGAACGACAAGTTCCCCCAGTTCACCGAGCCCGATCCCAGCTACCACGGACTCGCCTACTGGCCGGCCCTGGGCCCGGGTTCCTACATCGTCAAGGCCCGTGTCCAGCTTCTGCGCGATCTGGGCCCAGCCATCTCGCCGTTCAACTGCTTCCTTGCCATCCAAGGGATCGAGACGCTCTCACTTCGCATGGATCGTCACGTCTCCAACGCCGTCAAGGTTGTCGACTATCTGGCCAGTCATCCCCAGGTCGAGCGGGTGCAGTACGCAGGGCACGAGTCGAGCCCGTATAACGACCTCGCAAAGAAGTACCTGCCCAGGGGTGCAAGCTCGGTGCCGGCGTTCATCATCTCGGGTGGCCGCGAGGCCGGCCGCAGGTTCGTCGATGCGCTCGAACTCCACAGTCACATCGCGCATATCGGCGACGTCCGCTCGCTGGTAATCCATCCGGCGTCGACGACTCATCAGCAACTCACCGATGAGGAGCAGATCTCGACCGGCGTAGAACCAGGTCTGGTTCGTCTGTCGGTGGGACTCGAGAACGTCGAGGACATCATCGCGGATCTCGACAAGGGATTCGCCGCTGCCAAGGGCTGAGTCGACCCAAGATTCGGATGGGGCGAGCCGCCGCTCGGTCCCATCACCCAGATCGTTCTGCGGACCTTCGGGAGAGGGGGTCCGCAGAACTGTTTTTTGGGAGACGGTGCCTGCCGGTGTGGATCGGGACAGTCGGTGGCCGGGCCAGGCTCGTGGAACCCAATGGGTAATGAGCCCGGCTCAGCCGAGGCGTTCGAGCACGTAGTCGATCGAAGCGACCAGTGCCTTGATGTCAGCCGGGTCGATTGCGGGGAACATCGCGATCCGAAGCTGGTTACGCCCCAGCTTGCGGTACGGCTCAACGTCGAGGATGCCATTTGACCGCAGAACGGACGCCAGCACCGCAGCATCCACGGTCTCGTCGAAGTCAATGGTTGCCACGACGTGAGATCTCTTCGCCGGATCAGAGACGAAGGGGCTGGTGAGCGGGTTCGACTCGGCCCAGGAGTAGACGGTGTGAGCTGACTGATCGCAACGACCAGCAGCGAACTCCAGGCCACCGTTCTCATTCACCCAACGCACCTGTTCGGTCGCCAGGAAGATGGTGGCCAGAGCAGGCGTGTTGTAGGTCTGGTCCTTGCGTGAGTTCTCGAGAGCGATACCCAGATCCAGGAATGCCGGGGTCCAACGGTCACCACCAGAGAGCCGTTCGATCCGTTCGATGGCGGCCGACGAACATGCAGCGAGCCAGAGTCCGCCGTCGGAGGCAAGGCACTTCTGTGGGGCGAAGTAGTAGACGTCGACCTCTGAGGGGTCGAAGCGCAACCCGCCTGCCGCCGAGGTTGCGTCCACGAGAACCAGCGAGCCCGGATCAGCACCCTCGGGGCGTGAAAGGGGCATCGCGACGCCTGTCGAGGTCTCGTTGTGGGTCAGGCAGTACGAGTCGACTCCGGGGGACGCGTGGGGGAGTGGATGATCACCTGGCTCGGCGGTGATTATCTCGGGGTCGCCCAGATGGGGGGCAGCGGCGACTGCCTTGCCGAACTTGGAGGAGAACTCACCGAAATGCAGGTGCTGGCTGCGCTGCTCCACGAGGCCAAAGGTTGCAGCGTCCCAGAACGCCGTTGTCCCTCCGTTGCCGAGGATGACCTCGTAGCCGTCCGGGAGGGCGAACATCTCGGCCAGACCGTTACGTAGTTCGCTCACCTTGAACCGCACGGTTGCCTGTCGGTGGCTGGTTCCTAGGAACAGGTCGGCCGCTGCGCTCAGCATCTCGATCGACTCGGGACGGATGCGCGACGGCCCGCAACCGAATCGGCCATCTGAGGGGATCACGTCGTCTGGAATCGAAATATCTGGAATGCTCACTCCTTGATTCTCGCGGCCCCTGCGCCACGGGTCGAATGGGTTCGCTCGATCAGGGCGTAGCAGAAGGCCGACAGCCTGAAACCCGTTAGAGAGTGTCGTTGCTTGTGTGTATGTTCAATGTCATGACAAGCAGCACCAGCGCGAATGGACGAGGCAACAGAATTTCGACGCGGGTCGCCCAGATCACACCGTCGGCGACCCTGGCGGTTGATGCGAAGGCCAAGGCACTCAAGGCCTCGGGCGAGCCCGTTATCGGGTTCGGTGCTGGGGAGCCGGACTTCCCGACCCCGGACTACATAGTCGAGGCGGCGGTGGTGGCAGCCCGGGATGATCGCAACCACCGTTACACACCCGCCGCCGGGCTGCCTGAGCTCAAGGCAGCCATCGCGGAGAAAACCTTGCGAGACTCGGGAGTGGAGGTGACCGCGGACCAGGTTGTCGTAACCAACGGAGGTAAGCACGCCATCTACAGCGCCTTCACCACGCTTCTCGACGAAGGCGACGAGGTTCTGCTTCCCGCACCCTTCTGGACGACATATCCCGAGCCTGTGACCCTCGTGGGTGCCGTCCCGGTTGTCATTCAGACCGATACGTCCAGCGGTTTCCGAGTGACTGTGGACCAACTTGAAGCCGCTCGGACCGACCGTACCAAGCTGCTGGTATTCGTGTCGCCCTCCAACCCGACCGGCGCCGTCTACCCCGCCGAAGAGATCAAGGCGATCGGTGAGTGGGCACTCGAGCACGGGATCATCGTCATGACCGACGAGATCTACGAGCACCTCATCTATGGAGACGCCGAGCACCAC
>CAUJEC010000227.1 GCA_963169245.1 Actinomycetota bacterium | reverse complement strand
ACGGCCTGCATCGGCTGCATCGCGGTGCGAGACACGAGCGTGATGACCGCAACCGGGAGCGGGTTGCCGAGCACATCGAGAGAGGCGGCGTTGTTGTCGACTCGCCGGGTGGCAGTGAGCTCGATCGACCGGAGGGAGTCTGCCGGTGTCATCGTCAGTTCGATCTCCCTGCATGGGGAATCACCATTCGGAGATGAGCACGTAACGGCCATGAGTCCAGGTTTGACATCGCGAAACAGTTGGCTTTCAGATAACAGCGAGTCATCCGAGCCAACTCCACAGGTACGTCGCCAGATACTGAGCGCATTTGCATCATCACTTGATGGCGCAACGCTGTAGATGACCTTTTGCACCGTCGTCCCGGAACCGATCATCACCAGTTGCACCGACCCATTTGCGGACTCGCCGCCAGCACAATCAGTCGCCCATGGTTCGCTCATCCCGCTCACCCAAGCCTGACCAGCGACTGAGACGTCACTCGGGAACATCGATCCCAGAAGACCGGTCTGAGCGGTGCGCATCATGCCGTCGCGCTCAACTGGTTGTTGACGCATGACGAGGATCGCCCAGGACATGAGCGGCACAAGAATGACAGCCGTTATGCTCACGCCGATCATCAGTTCGATCAGGGTGTATCCACTCTGATTTCGACCTTGGGAGTGCTCTCGTCGAGCGTTGCTGATGAACCAGATCATGGCGTCGGATCCGGTCTTTGGGTGGTGACTATCTGCCCGGTCCCGGCCCGGCCCCTCCAGGTGACCTCGACGTTGAGACGCTGCGCCTGTTGATCTGTAGCCGTTGGGCAGGTGCTCACGAACTTCTTAGCGGCGTCATCCCAAAATTCCACATTCGTGACCTTCGCCGTCATTCCAGGTTGAGTCGGAACCCACTTGTTGGGTAGGGCGTTGTATGAAAATGCCGTTGGTTGCGGAGCCGGACTCGCAGCGCAGGGAATGTACTTGGAAACAACCAGTCGTTCGGTGAAGTTCCCGATGGCCAACTGAATCTGCTCACGCTCCGAGGTTGACTTGTTGACCCGCATCAGAGTCAACATTCCGTAAGCGAGCGCAAGAATCACCGTGCCGGCCAACACTATGCACACCAGGATCTCGATCAAGGAGAACCCGCCCTGGGGATGCCCGCGACCGGGCGTTGCGGGCTGCTCAAGATCGGGACCCGCCAGCTGGCTCCCGTCAATGGCCCCTCTATTGATGGTGCTCGTTAACTTCACTCGTGATCCCGCCCTGGCCTCAGCCAGCGTCCGATGTTCAAATCTCTGAGCCCGATCCAAAAAACTACGCGGAGCGGAGCAGGAAAGAGACATCTGAAGAAATAAGAGTCTGATTGACATCACAAGCAGGGTCAACGCAGGTGGGTAGGGTTGCTCAGCACCACCGATGCCAAAGTGACTTGTGGCCTATAGATCTGCTCAATTGACGCTCCAACGTCTCGGAAGGCTCAGACGGCGGGCTCGCTTCAGACGGCGAGGTCGGCGCGTTCAGTCGCCGGTCTTGGTCAGCCGTCCTCGACGCCAGTCGAGGACGTGCACCTCGGAGCCCGGGCTGTAGACCGTTCCACCGGCACCGTTGTCGGCGACATCGGAGTAGAGGACTGTTGCGACCACAAGACTGCGACCATCGACGACTGCTCGTATACGGACCTCTCGGGTGTCTGGCTTGCCACAGCACACAAACGCTGTCGTCGCTGCTGGCAACATGTCGCTACCAAGTCCGTGGAGAACAAGGTCGTTGTTGAACAGCGTTGCGGTGCCGCCGTCACCCTGCCAATGGATGTCCAGATCCGTGAGTGGCATCCAAGCACGCCCGAAGGTGCGGAACATCTTGCGCGGGCCCGGAGCCGCTGCATCTATTGCGAGTTCCGAATTGGCTGGGTTTCCGATGTATGAGTCGGTGGTGGCCGACACCGTGACACGGTCAATGCTCGGTGGTCGAACCTCCCAGATGTGATCATCCTGTAGGAACTCTTGGAAACATAGCCAGTCAGCGGTTGGGCTTGGGTTGCGAACACAGGGCATGTCGATCGCCAGCTTGAGCGTTGTAGCGGGATCTGTCAGTTCATCGAAAGTACGAATCGAGTGATTGCACGACCCGCCGTTCTCCAGATCATCGAGTGTGTCGACGCTGAAGGAAAGTCGTTGCCTCTCGTTTGCCGATCCGCCGTTCACGCCGCCGTCATGTGACACACATCTGGTTCCAGATGGAGTCCGAATCTCCAGGCGAGCGTTGAGATCAAACCGGAAGTTTCGCCCGTTTATGGCGAGCATGGACAAGGCGCCAGGCATTGCTTCTTGTGCCGTTGCCAGGTCAACATCCACTCGTAGTGACTCGAGTCTGGGGTCCACGCCTTGGCTCGAATAGGCGTTGAGTCCAGCAAAAGAGAACCCGCCGCCGATGGAGAGTTCAAACCGACGCGTGTGATCTTTTACGAGTGGGGCTCGGGTTCGAGTTGCGAGCGCCACTGGACAGGCGAGCTGAGCACAACTCATCTGGGGTGAAGCGAGGGAGTTATCCGCGTGAACAATGCCCGCCACGTTGCTCCACGCTCCGGGGCCGCTGGTCACTGCCGATCCGGTCACCGCCCCGGTGAGAGCATTCACCTGCGCTTCTGCGGCGGTCAGGTAGAGCGACTGCGAGAACGCGACGCTGGCAAGGACGAACGTGGACTGAACACGCAGTGTCATACCATCAAGAGACGCTGTCGAATAGCTCTTAAGCGCGTTGACGCACCCACCAGCGACGAGTTCGTAGGTGAAGCTCAGGCCAGCGTTTGGTGTGCCTGTCGTTGGATCCGTTGAGCACACAAACCCGGACTTACCGAACAATTGGAGTCGGACGGTCCTGCGATTGATGAAGTTGTTCTGGGTCAGGTTGCCCTCAGTCCCAGTCAATAGAACACGAAGCGATTCGAGTTTTGCTGCGCCCTGTGCGGCGAGTTTGAAGTCCGCGTTTCTGGTAGGAGAGCACTCACCTGTACTCCAATCAATCGGATCGTTCAGCAGGTCACAGACAAAGCCCAACCGGAGAGGCATCGGAGAGGTGCCAACCATCTTGACTACATTCGGGACGCTGGTCGTCTGATAGACCGCCGGGTATGGCTCACCTGTCACTGCGAACGACGGGCAGATCGAGACTCGCCCAGCGCTGTGTTTGAGAGCTGTGCGAGCTGAGAGCATCAACGTCGATCCGCTGGCCGATTGGTCACAAAGCTGAGCGGACGCGTCGGCAGACAACGCTGCTGGGACTCCCCCCGATGCGGGGTTCCACCCGAGTGGAGCACCAAAGACGTAGGTCGAGCCAGCGTCGGCGAAGGTCACCTTGGCAGCATCAAAGGAGTAGATGCCGGGCGTCCCGGCGCTGCCGGGCGCGAACCAGAAGGTCTTGGTACGACATGCCGGCTTGGAACCATCGAGCAGCGCGTTGAGCAGAGTCACCGCGGCCTCGTCGTAGGTTCCCGGTTGGAAAGTCATCACCGAACCGCTGCACGTGGTGGGGATCGCTGGACGCGATGTCGGAGCGACCAGCCCCGAGTCAGCCTCGATACTTGTCGGGTCTGATGCAACTGCTCGGGCATCTGCACTGTCACAGACCGGTTGAGAATCTCGATCCAGAATGAAGGTCGCTGAGTCCACAATGCCCAACAAGCCGCACCTCTGGGCGCCGGGTCCGTCACCGGTGTTGAGTTTCAGGCCGGCAGAACCTTGAATGAATTGACCGCTAACGGTCAGTGCCGGCTTAGAGGAAACCCCTCCTACATTGGAGCCCAGCGCCGCCACTCCTGTGCGGACAGTGACCCCAGAGGCGAATCGCAGAGACTCGGGCCCGGTGTGAACAATTCCCGGCTTGCTGGTGGCCAGATCGAACGGCGAACCACTCAACAGGCGCGACCATGGAGTACACGTCGGCGTGGTCGCCGCGCCTGCACAATCAGTCGCCCATTTAACCGACCCCTTATAGCCGTCGGTTCCGATGATCCGCACCTGGTCACTCGAAGCTGCCGACCCGCCTACCGGCTCGCACTCGACGTCGACCTTCACGTCATCGCGGGTCGAATCGGTGTTCTGGTCGAACTCCGTGTTTGCAAGAACTGTTTGGGACGACCGCCCACAGGCGTCGGGATTGTTGCGCATAGCAACGATTGCGGCTTCTACTGCAGCGTCGGCAGAGCGCCCCTCTCTCGCCGACTTCTCGCTGGCTGCGGTGGCCTTGATCGTCAGACCAAGCAGACCAAAAAGTGCGCCCAACGTGAGCGCCGTGAGGAGTATGAGGACCAGCGTCAGCGAGAGTGCGAAGCCTCTCTGGCCTCGTCCCCTCCGGCAAGTAACGGTTCTGAAGAACTCAGCTCTCACGAATGGCTGGATTTCGTTCTGGGATGAGGTCATGGTCCCACCGGTCCCGGCGCAGCGTTCTCTGGCGTCGAAGTAGTTGGCGATGAGGTCGGCGGAATTGTCGTGGGAGTTTCGGTGGTTGAGGGCACGGTCTGGTCGCTCGTCGTAGGAATCGTGGTGGGAGGCGTCGGCCCAACCAGGTCGAGTGAGGTCACATACACGCCGATGACCCCGTCGTTGTCCACGACGATCAGCGAGATGCTCATCACCCCCGGGGCCCATTGGTCGCCGAGTACCAGTCCGCTGTGGTCGAGCCCGGGCAGCTCGATCTGCGCCTGAGAGCCGGATGCTGCCTTGCCGCTTATGACCCAGCGACTCAACGTCGTGTTGATCGTGCCGTCGGGGTCATAGGACGTAGAACCGGTCAGGCTGAATGGGTCCACACCCAGAACCACCGAACTCGCGCTCACCGAACCGACCGCAACCGGCTTGCGGTTCTCCACCACCACTCTACGGTATGTCGTTGTGGATGCACCTTTGTCATCCACAACTGTCAGCTCGATCGAATAGGTACCAGACTTGGGGAGATCGAAGGTCTGCGTCGTCATACCGGGCCCGCTGATCTCTGAGTACACCGGCGACTCATCAACCGCTGCATCAGGTATCCGCCAGATGTAATTGACGATGGTGCCATCCTGATCGCTCGAATCCGATGCATCGAGGGCAACGGCCGTCACCTGACCAGTGCCGGTTGGAGCCAGGCTGATCAACTTGAGCCGCGCCGCTGGGACGTGATTTGTCTCGCCCGCCCCATTGTCGATGAACAGCTTCGCCTCGGCATCGGTGCGTCGGTAGACGTTGAGCACAACAGGCGAATTCGACCCCTTGGGCGTAAGGATCAGCCTCATCTGTCGACAGGGAAGCTCTCCCACCGGCGAGGAGCAGGCGGCCTTGGACTTCGAAATCGAGGGTTCGATGCCCTCATAGAGCTCCTTGCTCTCGATGGTCGGCGACTTGTCCGCCGCGTTGCAGGTGCGACGCCAGACGCTGAACTTGGAGGGATCCTCGGATGACTTGGCAATTGAGTACACAACCTTGCGCTGACCGATGTCCATCGAGCCGGCGACCGTGGTCGTCGATGCAGTGGACGTTGATGATGCGCCAGTTAGGGGACCGTTGCTGGACAGCAGGACGATCAGCTTCCTGCCGTTGCTCCCTGGCCCACCTTTGCAGTCGGAGCGTGACCAGTTGCTCCACCACTCCTCACCCGCTGGAGGGTCCTGACCGCTCATGTCGTCGGCAGCCGTTGCCGAGGCAACATCATCGGGCACATACGCGGAGACGAAACCGGCACGGATCGTCTTCATCATCGAGTCGGCACTGATCGGTTGAGACCTGAGTACTGCAACGCCCCATGCACTGAGGGGCAGCATCACCATCATCGAAATTGAAAGACCGAGCATGATCTCGACCAGCGTCATTCCGGCCTGGCCAGTCGGCCTGCCAGCGCTCAAAGCCAACCGAGTTGAAGCCCGGCCGCTTGCTGATTGAAGCTTCATGGGCG
>CAUJEC010000226.1 GCA_963169245.1 Actinomycetota bacterium | reverse complement strand
AATCTGAATGGATCGCAACAAACGTTTCGAGAACAAGGTAAGCATCGTCACCGGTGCTGGCGGGGGGATCGGAGAGGCATACGCTCGTTCGCTCGCTGAAGAGGGAGCAGCCGTCGTCGTAGCGGACATCAACGTCGAAGGTGCCAATAAGGTTGCGGCAGCGATAGTTGAATCAGGCGGAAAGGCAATCGCCCTGCGGGTAGATGTCGCAGACCCCGAGTCCACTCGCGCCATGGCTGAGTCGACCATGGAGGAGTTCGGCCGCGTTGACCATCTGGTCAACAACGCGGCGATCTTCGGTGGCATGGAGATCAACCTGCTGCTCACCGTCGACTGGGACTATTACCGCCGATTCATGAGCGTCAACATGGACGGCGCGCTCCTGTGCATCCGGGCGTGTTGGGAACACATGGCCGCCGGTGGTGGCGGGGCGATAGTGAATCAGTCCTCGACTGCCGCGTGGATGTATTCCAACTACTACGGACTGGCGAAGACCGGAGTGAATGGCATCACCATCCAACTCGCTCATGAACTCGGCGGGTCCAATATTCGTATTAACGCGATCGCCCCTGGGCCGACAGCGACCGAGGCGGCAAACACAGTGGTGCCAGAGTCGATCATGCGAGACATCGTCAAAGGTCTGGCGCTCAAACGTCAGGGAACTGTCGATGACATGGCGGGAATGGTCAAGTTCCTACTCTCCGATGAGGCGAGTTGGATCACAGGGCAGATCTTCAACGTCGATGGTGGTCAGGTCGTGCGTGCATGAATGGCGGTGAGCGATCGGGGGAGGGCGAGCAGCCGGGCAGTGCGGGCGCGACCGGTGAGGACATGACAGAGCGTTGCGCGGTCGGGTTCATTGGTCTGGGCAATATCGGCGCCCCAATGGCCAAGCGACTTCGAGACTGGCCAGGTGGACTGGTGGTTGCCGATGCCAGGTCAGAGGCAACCGAACCCTTCGCCGCCAGAGGGGCGACTGCGGTGACGACTGGTGCTCAGGTTGCGCGACTGGCGTCGATCATCTGTGTCATGGTGCAGAACGCCCAGCAGGTCGAAGCCGTGATGTCTGGCACCGACGGAATCCTGGCCGCCGCGCAACCCGGCGATGTTGTCGTCGTCCACTCCACAATCAGCCCGACCGATGCCATCCGGCTTGGTGAACTCGCAGACGCCCACGGAGTCCATGTTGTAGACGCTCCCGTGAGCGGCGGCGCGATGGGTGCCGCTGAGGGGACCCTGGCCGTCATGGTCGGCGGCGACGAATCTGCTGTCGAGAGATGTCGATCAGTTCTGGAGCAGTTCGCATCTGTCGTTGTTCACATGGGTCCGCTCGGATCGGGAACCAGAACCAAGGTCGCTCGGAACCTGATCACCTTCGCCAGCTTTGCTGCGGTGGGCGAGGCGCAACGCATTGCCGAGGCAGCGGGACTCGATCTGAATAAGCTGGGCGACGTCGTCCGCCACTCGGACCGGGTCACCGGTGGAGCGGGGGCGATTATGTTGCGACCAACCGCTGCCGAGATGGACCCAAGCGACGGTTTACGACCGATCTTCGAACACACTGCGACGTTGGGCTCCAAGGATCTGGCGCTTGCAGTTGAAATGGCCAATGAACTCGGGGTCCCAAGCCCCGTAGCGCAACTGGCCCTTCAGATGTTGCGACCGGCCCTCGGGCTGGAACCCGCCCAACAATCCATCCAGCAGTCCGTCCAGCAATCCATCGGGCAATGAGCGACGTCGAGCGAATGTCAGTCGATGACGACGCAACGGTTGGCGGAAAGAGGGTGCGACCGGTCAGCGAACTCTCCCGCGATGAACTCGCTGTGCTGGTGCGCGAGTACCTGCTTGGTGGCCAACTGATCGACCGTGCGGGAATGCCTCACATCATCTCGGCTTTCGGTCGGGATGTCATGGGTGAGATCGCAATAGAGGAGTGGATGGGAGCAAGCCCCATCTACACGCCTCGAATCCAGCAGTTGCTGGGATTTGTTGGCGACGATGTAGAGACGATCTTCAAAGGGATGCAGTTCGACATAGGTGCGCCGCCCGAGTTCATGGACTTCCGCTACAACGTGATCAGCCCGGACCATGGCGAGTTCTGGTTAGACCACTGCGGTGCTCTCATGGACGTGGAGCCACTCGGTGACGACTACGTGTTCACGATGTGTCACACCATCGAGGACCCGACCTTTGACGCAACGGCGATCGCCACCAACCGGCGGGCACGGATGAGTGCTATTCACCGCCCACCTCGCGAGCCGGCTGACCGTCAGCCGCATTGTCATTGGGAGGTTCGCATAGACCCCGACGCTGAGCCGTTACCCGATCCCGATGCGCTCATCGAGATGCAGACGAGCGTGCTCGCCTCGATGCCGTTGACCACGCCTCCCCTGACTTCACTGCCATCGGCGTCGATCGATTCGGGTGGCGACGGAGACTGGTCCGACTACTCGGCGCCACTGGATCCCGACCTCCGCCTCGAACGATTCGCCAAAGGCGTGCTGCTGACCCTCGTCGATGAAGTGGGTGTCCAGTATCACTTGTTGGTCATGTCGATGTGTCGAGCGTTGGAGCGTCGAACCGACACTGAGAAGGCGACAGAGATTGTAGGGAAACAGTTCGTTGGTATCGCTGGCCTAATAGCTGAACGTCTGCGCAAGGCCTTTGCTCTAGGTGATGACCTGACCGCCTTGGCTCAGGTGCTCGAGCTTCATCCGGCGTTTCGACCGCGTGCCTATGTCGACCTATCCGTCACGCCCCAGCCGGACTCGGTAATAGTGGAACTTCGCGATTGTCTTGCCTTGGATGAAAGCGGTGTCGATTCGTGGATCACTCTCATGGGCTCAGGTGATCATCGTGCGCTCGATGCGATTGCATACGCGGTCAACCCATGCATGCGTATAGAAGAGGGTGACAGGCCAAGAACTTGGAGGGCCGTTATCGGCCGCGACGCGCAGCCGTCGGGTGAGGCGACCGAGGTCACGCTCACGAAGTACTCGACCGGGGCCAGCTTCGAGTTCTCCGAGTCGCCAGTGGAGGTGCCGCAACGGCGTTAGGTGCATCGAGGGCGTTGGACTACTGA
>CAUJEC010000225.1 GCA_963169245.1 Actinomycetota bacterium | reverse complement strand
CTTCTTCCAGATCCATGCCTCTGACTTGACCCTGTTGATTAGCTCTTCAGCCCCTCGGAAAGCCGCACCCCGGTGGACAGCCACTGCCACAACCACAACCGCAGGTTCACCGACTCCGACACGGCCGACCCGGTGGACCGCCACCGAACCGCGTAGACCATAGGTTGCGGCCACCTCGCTCGCGATCTGGTGTAGCTGTTCTGGGACTTTCTCCAGCCAGGCCTCGTAGACGAGCGCCTCGACTTCGTGTCCGTGGTTGGGCGAGCGGACCGTTCCCTCGAAAACGACAATGGCGCCGGAGTCGGCGCGACGGACCAGATCGACGAGGGCCTGCGTGTCCAGTGGAGTATCGCTTAGGCCCGCGTGGATGACCGCCACTGCGGGCAACGCAGCAACTGCACCGCTCCCATGCGGAGCTTCAGCCGATTGGCCAACGTCCACTGCTCCGCTCTCTTCAGAGGCGACTCGCATGCCATCGAGAGACGTCATCGGGACTCCCGAGCCACCGCACACGCGTGGGGCAGGACATCGACGAGCGCTTCCAGCGACTCGGTTGCAGCCTTCACCGAACCCGGCACACTAACGATGATCGTCGCACCCCGTCGACCGGCCACCTGGCGTGACATCGCTGCCAGCGGCGTCTTGGCAAGCCCGGTGGAACGCATGAGTTCTGCCAGTCCGGGCGCTTCCACATCGAGCACGGATCGGATGGCCTGGGGTGTCACGTCTCGAGGCGACAGCCCGGTGCCTCCATTCGTCACAACCAGGTCCACCGTGTTCGTCCCGTCCTGCGATCCGTCGCACCAGGCCCGCACTGTCGCCGCTATCAGATCCTGATCATCAGGAACTATTGCTGATGCAACCACATCGGCTCCGAGCGAATCCGCCAGAAAGGCTCTAAGTGCCGCGCCGGTCAGATCCTCGTACTGACCCGCGCTCGCCCGGTCCGACGCGGTGAGCACCGCAGCGCGAATGGCTCCGGCGGAGTCTCCATGGTGGTGCGAGAACGCCAACCCCGCGGCCTCACTTAAGTCGTCTACCGGCCCGTCTCCACCCGAGACCGGGGGAAGAATGGCCATCTCGTCCCCGATCAACCGCTTGGCGAAGTCATCGGGTCGGATGATCTCATCATCGAGCACGACCGTTGAGCGGGAGACGAGCATCTGGAACTCGGAGCCGAATCTGGAACCCAACTCGGTGAGCACATCGGCAACTGTGAAACCGTCGACGTCACCCAGGTCCTCGGTCTTGGTGCCAGAGAGTTCCCGCGCACGTGCGAAGTAGAGGACCTTCATCCGCCGATCCTCGACATCACCCGAACCGGTTGTTCGAACTCGCGCAGCCCGATGGCGTGACCGGGCCCCTTCTGCCAGACGGCATCGGCGATCATCTCAGCGAGCTCCGCCTTGGCCACTCCCGACCGCAGCGGAGTAAGCAGGTCGAGTTCCTCGTGTGCGAACAGACAGGTGCGCAGATACCCGTCCGAGGTGAGCCGGAGTCGGTCACAACTCTCACAGAACGGCTCACTGACACTCGAAATCACGCCGACCGTCCCGGGACTTCCATCTGCGAAACCATAGGTAGCCGCGGGATGCGTCCCACGCGCCCGTTCGACCAGCGCGAACTCCTCTGCGATCCGGCTGATGACCTCACCACCGGGAACCACCACGGCTCTGGTCCAGGAACGGTCCGCGTCGAGTGGCATGTCCTCAATGAATCGCACCTCGCATCCGGTTGCTCTGGCGAAACGAACGAAGTCGAGGATCTCGTCATCGTTGACGCCACGCAGGAGCACGCAGTTGACCTTGACCGGACCCAGCCCAGCGGCAATGGCTGCATCTATTCCTTCGAGCACACGGTCGAGCACATCGCGACGCGAGATCTCTCGCACCCTTGACGCCACAAGGGAATCGAGGCTGACGTTCACCCGAGCCAGACCTGCCTCGGCGAGCGCCTGAGCATGACGAGCGAGGGTCGTCCCGTTGGTTGTCATTGACACCTCGACAAGATCGAGATCTGTCAACCGGTCGACGAGTTGAGGCAGATGAGCCCTCATCAGAGGTTCGCCGCCGGTCAACCTGACCGTTCGTACCCCCAGCCTGGTCATGATCGACACCAAGGTGACGATCTCATCGAAGGTCATCTGGTTGGCCTCGGGCAACCAGTCCAGACCGTCCTCGGGCATGCAATAGGTGCAGCGAAGATCGCAGCGGTCCGTGACCGATACCCGCAGGTCGGTGGCCACCCGTCCAAAGGTGTCGACCAGCCGTCTGGTCGTAGCCTTGCTGGCCAAGCCGAGATCCTTCACTGCACCCACGATAGTGAACTGCTGTGACGTCCAGACCCGCGAGGTACAGCGCCTGCGCGTTCCAATGGTTCTCCGCTCGGGGCAACGTGAGCACCCGGAGCACCGCGAGGGCGCCGTTCAGACAAACCGGAGCCTGTCTCCGACTCGAACCTGACCGGGTTCTAGCACGTTCACGTACACACCCAGATGATTGGGCATATCGGGACGGAGTTCATTCATCGCCTGATACAGACTCGGCTGGCTGGCGAGCTCTGGCAGTGGATCTGCGGCCGAGTCAGAGCCGGGATCCAGTGGGGGCTGATGCCGTAACGGCATGGCACAGCGGACGGTGGCCTGGGCCACCTCGATCACCAGGTCATCACCGATCCCGATCGGCTTGCCCGTCCAAGCGCTCTCGATGAACCGCTCGCCCTCGACATCCACCAGAACATTCGGGCGGAACCGCCGCACGTCCCAGTTCAGGTCCGGCCTGGCAGCGGCACAGCCGTCGAGAGTCGCAGTGGTGAGCAGGTGCATCGGCGCCAAGTCCACGAAGCTGCCCTCGGGCATCGGGATGTCGTAGTACTCGGAGTCATCGTTGGGCGGATCGAAGGTCATCTGGTATGTGAGATGACCATCACCGAGCTCCGAGATGTCATCGACCGAACAGAGCCGTATCGGACGCTCCAACCATTCGCTGAGCGGTTCACACTCGCCGCCGTTGACGCACTCCGCGATGGACAGCGTCTCTCCC
>CAUJEC010000224.1 GCA_963169245.1 Actinomycetota bacterium | reverse complement strand
GTTGGAATCCCTCAGGGTCAGACACGCCTCCAGGTATCGCTCGGCATGCCGCGGGGAGGCTGCGTAAGTGCGGATGGCCAGGCCAAAGGGTTCATCGGGATCCCTTGCAACGCCAAGGACCTTGTGAGCCGGTCCGGGCGCTCCAGCAGCGAGCACTACAAGCTCACCGCTCCAGCGCCTTCCGGCACATTCAACACCGATAGCCCTGCCGTTCTCCACAATGGGGAGTGCGTCGTGTTCCCAGAGCACCTCTGCTCCGGCACGCTCCGCCGCTTCCATCAGATGTGCGTCAAGGCTCCGTCTCGCCCAAACCGCACCATGTGCTGGGAACGGGTCCAGACCCGGCCACTCGAGTTGGCGTGTGGTCCGGTTGGCGATCATCCGAAGGCCGTCGGTTCGATGCCCGCCCTCGACGCTCACTCCGAGGTCGTCGAGAGCCTTGATCGCCCTTGGTGTAAGACCATCACCGCAGATCTTGTCCCGCCCAGGAGCACCCTTCTCGAAGACCGTCACCCGGGCACCTCCGGCTGCCGCACGGATGGCTGTGGCTGCACCAGCAGGTCCACCGCCTATCACCAGGACGTCTCGCTCGATCGGGGGCTGCATCGCCCCAAGTCTGACTTGTCGGAGGGGTTCGCCCAAAAGCGGCGATCCGGTTGCATCCATCGTGACCTGCGAGGCGCTTGTCACTTACACTCGCCGGGATGATTGTCCGCCGTCCCATGGTCCCATTCCTCGGGATCACCCTGGCCCTGTGGGTGACAATCGGAGCCGCCATTTTCACCGCAACTGAGGCGTCGGCGATGAGGGGCTTGGGGGGATCCGTGTCGAGCGGTTTGCAGACCCCGTCGACAACCGCACCCACCACTACCCCGCCCACCACTACAGCTGCGACAACCGCGTCGTCGACAACGGCCACAGAAGAGGACGACCTCCCCCAGATCATCACCCGACTGAAAGCCGGGACCAAAGCTGTCAAAGGCGTCGCTCTGATCGTCTCCAAGGACGGCGAGGAGATCGGGCGGTCGAAGACCGATGCCGAGGGGTTCGCTGCGGTAGCGGTTCCCGGATCCGGGCAGTATCAGGTCAAGCTCGACCCGTTGACCCTCCCAGATGGCGTGACCTTCGAAGCCGATGCACCCAAGCAACTCACACCCCTAGTGCTCGGCAACAACGACCGTCCAGTGATCTTCCGTCTCACAACGGAATCGGAAGCCTCGACTTCGGGCCCCGGAACCGCCGAGCGGCTTGTCGGCCTGTTCGCGAGCGGTCTCAGGTTCGGTCTGGTCATCGCTCTGGCTGCGGTTGGTCTGTCACTGATCTTCGGTACGACCGGCCTCACGAACTTCGCCCACGGTGAACTGCTCACATTCGGAGCCATGGCCGCCTGGTATCTCAACTCGAACAGCGGTGGACTGGGTATCCCTCTGCTGATCGCAACCGTCGGCGCGGTGATTCTGGGCTGTGCGTTCGGCGCCTCATACGACGTTGTGGTGTACCGCCCGCTTCGCCGCATGGGAATGCCCGTCGTCTCACAGATGGTCGTATCGATAGGCCTCGCCCTGGCCACCCGATACACCTTCTCGGTGATATTTGGTTCCAACGCAAAGCAGTTCTCCGACTACGCCGCTCAGTCGCCGACGGTCGATCTGGGAATCATCTCACTTCGCCCCAAGGACCTGGTCATATCGGCTGTTGCCCTAATCGCCCTGGTGGCGGTTGGCCTGTTTCTGCAGCGGTCCAGACTGGGCACCGCTATCAGGGCCGTTTCGGATAACCCGTCGCTTGCCATCGCATCGGGAATCAACGACGCCGGCGTCATTCGCACCGTCTGGGCACTCGCCGGTGGACTCGGAGCGCTCGCTGGGGTCATGCTCGGAGCAACCGAGGGTGTCCAATGGAACATGGGCCAACACGTTCTCCTGATCATGTTCGCGGCGGTCCTCCTCGGAGGCCTGGGGACCACCTTCGGAGCAATGCTCGGCGGGATCTTCGTGGGTGTCGTTTCTGACATGTCGACCTTCTGGCTCGACGCGGATCTCAAGATCGTCGTGGCTCTCGCCACGCTCGTGCTCGTCCTACTCATCAAACCGTCGGGCGTGTTCGGCGTAAGAGCGAGGAAGGCCTGACATGTTCGCACTCAGCCTGGGTTCCGCACTGATCGACGGGTTGCGCGATTCGATAGCCGTCGTCGCCTGCGTCAGTGCTCTGGCTGGCATCGGCCTCAACGTGCAGTTCGGTTTCGCTGGCCTGTTGAACTTCGGTCATATCGGATCGGCTCTCGTGGGGGCCTACGGGGCGGCGATCGTCGTCAATCAAGGCGGCCCGCTGTGGGTCGGCGTTATTGTCGGTGTTGTCGCTGCGGGGGTCCTCGGCCTACTCATGGGCCTCCCCACCCTGCGCCTCCGAGCCGATTATCTTGCTATCGCAACCATCTCGGTCGCCGAGATCCTGCGAGTGCTCGCGAACTCGGCCCGCCTGCAGAGCGTGACCGGCGGACCGATCGGCATCAGCAATGTCGCTGATGACTTCTACTCCATCAACCCGATCCCCGATGGCCGATACGGCTGGGGATCGTTCAGCTACAACCACAACACGCTGTGGGCAATGCTGGTCGGTTGGTCACTTGTCGCCCTCGCCTCCCTCTTCGTATGGGGCCTGGCGCACAGCCCCTGGGGTCGTCTCCTCAAAGCCGTCCGTGAGGACGAAGAGGCGACCCGATCGCTCGGCAAGAACGTGTTCGCCATGAAGCTCCAGGCTTTCATTGCGGGTTCGGTGATCGGCGGCATAGCCGGCATCATCTTCACCTTCGACGGCGGTTTCGTGAAGCCGGACTTCTTCATCGCCCAGACGACCTTCAACTGGTACCTGGTCGTCATCTTGGGCGGTGCTGCAACGATCATCGGACCCACCGTCGGAGCGATCGTCTACTGGTTCGTGATCTCGGTGTTCAACAGCCTCCTCTCCCAGGCGATCGGTCGGGATGGCTGGTGGTTCATCTCCTCCACAGACGTCGGCGCTGTCCGATATGTGCTTGTAGGTGTCTCAATAGCCCTGCTGCTCGTATTCAGACCAGAGGGACTCTTCGGCAACAAGGAGGAGGCGGTGATAGGTGAGCACTGACACCATTGACGAATCACGCTCACCCGCACCTGGACCGGTTCGATCGTCGTCGGGTGACCCCATTCTCGTCGCCACCGATGTCCACCGGTCCTTCGGCGGACTCCGGGCAGTCTCGGTTGACCATCTGGAGGTTGAACGTGGATCGATCGTTGCGCTGATCGGACCGAATGGCGCGGGTAAGACCACGTTCTTCAACGTCTTGACCGGATTCGAGAAGGCCGATGGGGGAACTTGGCGCTTCGAGGACCACGATCTGAGCGGAAAGCCGGCCTACTACATTGCGCGTGCCGGAATGGTTCGCACGTTTCAGTCGGCCAGGGTGTTCCCTCGCCTGAGCGTGCTCGACAATGTTCGCCTGGGCGCACAGAACCAAGCGGGCGAACGTTTCACCAAGGCCCTCATGAAATGGTCCTGGCGTGATCAGGAGGCAGAGCTTGCCGAACGCGCCAGAGAGCTCGTCGAGTGGGTCGGGCTCGGCCCCAAGGCAGAAGACTTCGCCGGAATCCTCTCCGGAGGTCAACGCAAGCTGCTGGAACTCGCCAGAGCGGTCATGGCCGCACCCAGGCTGTTGATGCTCGACGAGCCGATGGCCGGAGTGAACCCCGCTCTGAGGCAGGCACTGTTGGAGAAGATCTCCGAACTGCCCGGCGAGGGCATCACTGTCCTGTTCGTGGAACACGACATGGACGTCGTCTCGGCAGCCGCTGACAGAGTCGTCTGCATGGCTGAGGGTCAGATCATCGCATCGGGGACCCCCAGCGAGGTTGCCGCAAACGAGCATGTGATCGAGGCCTACCTCGGCGCATCGAGTGGCGACCTGCGCGATACCAGAACCGGAGCAGACAGCTCGGACGGTGAACTGTGAGCGACACCTCCAAGGCACTGCTTGAGCTCACAGATGTCGTCGCCGGTTACATCACCGGTGTCGACATCCTCCAGGGCGCCAATATGCACGTGTCGACCGGTGAGATGGTCGGCATCATCGGCCCGAACGGTGCCGGCAAGTCGACGCTGATCAAAGCCGTCTTCGGACTGGTGCCCATCCGCTCAGGGACAGTCACCCTCGACCGCAAGGACATCACCGGCATGCCCGGCTTCGAACTCGTGAAGGTCGGAGTCGGATACGTTCCCCAGGTTCGCAATGTTTTCGGCACTCTGAGCGTCGAGGAGAACCTGCGGATGGGAGCATTCCTCAAGCCACACGAGTTCGCCGCTCGGCGCGATGAGATCTTCGAACTGTTCAAGGTCCTCGCTGATCGCCGTGGCACCAGAGCGGAGTTGCTCTCCGGCGGTCAACGTCAGGTGCTGGCGATGGGTAGGGCGCTGATGATGAAGCCATCGCTCCTGTTGCTCGACGAGCCCTCTGCTGGTCTGTCGCCAGCGATGCAGGACGAGGTGTTCGAACGCATCAGCGAGATCCAGAGTTCGGGAGTGTCGATCCTCATCGTCGAACAGAACGCGTATAAGGCGCTACGGGTATGCGACCGCGGCTATGTCCTCGATCAGGGCGCTGTCGCCTATACGGGCACTGGCGAGGAACTCATGAACGACCCCAAGGTCATCGAGCTATATCTGGGGTCGTTGGCTCGGAAGCGCTGAGGGCCTACACGAGAATCGGGCCGCTCCTCCTGGAACGGCCCGATCGTCTGTATCAGTTGTAGACAGCGTGATGTTCAGCCGGCGTTGAGCACCACGGTGAACGGACCAGCAACCGCATCGACACCTTCGTCGCCGATGCCACCGAAGTTGTTGAGCACGTCGGCTGCGGCAGTGTTCACACGGTAGGAGCCACCCTGGGCGGATGCTCCGACCACACATGTCAGTTCCCAAGTCCCATCTGTGGGAGTACCCGAGACGAGCGTCGCCCCTTCGGCACACCAGTCCATGGTGTCCGTCATGTCCTTACGAACCACGAAGCCGACGTTTGCCACACCAGTGACATCGGTGACGTGTGCCGAGATGGTGACCGGAGCCCCCGGTGAAGCACTCGCTGGCGTCGTGATGACGCTGTCGATGACTGGTGCGTCCATGTCGTTGGTCTCACCCGAGACCTCGAAGAGGCCCCGGATGTTCTCTGGGGAATCCTCGCCGGTTGCCGTCGCGTTGAGTCGTGCGTCAACGGCAGCGGTACCCGCTTGGTAGGTGCCCGCATTCAGGAGCGCCGGTGCGGTACAGGTCAGTTCCCACACCCCGAGCGTTGCCGTACCTGAGGTGAGAGTCGCGTTGCCGGTGCAGAACCCC
>CAUJEC010000223.1 GCA_963169245.1 Actinomycetota bacterium | reverse complement strand
CTTGATCGACTCCTCGGCGCCCTCCTTGAGTTCTGCTACGAACGACTCGGGGTCACGACCGGTGAAGCGCAGATAATCCTCGAGTTGCATGCCACGATGCTGAAGCTGGTGAGCGAGATTCTGGATCCTCGCCTCGACCTCTGAACCCACCAGCGAGGGCGGCGCGTCGATCTCCACAAGCTTGGCGAGCTCCTCACCGATCGCGTTGCGGACCGAGACCGCGGCCTCGCTGCGACGCGCCGTCGAGATGTTGTTGCGGGTCTCGTCGCGCAGTTCCTCGACCGTGTCGAACTCGGTGACCTCTGAGACCCACTCGTCGTTGAGTTCGGGCAGAACGCGTTCCTTGACGTCCTGGACCTTCAGCTCGAAATTGACCCGACCCTCTTCATCTGGGTTGGGGTGATTCGCTTCGAACTCGACGGTGTCACCGGCCTTGACGGCCAGGAGTTGCTCGTCGAACTCGGCAACGATCATGCCCGAGCCGATCAGGTAGAGATAACCGTCCGCGCTCAGACCCTCGACCGGCTCGCCATCCTGAGTTCCGTTGATGTCGATGGTCACATAGTCGCCATCTGCAGCCGGACGATCGACGACTTCGATCTGGCCGTACTGGCTACGGATCCGGTCGATGTACTCGTCGAGATCGGACTCGGATGGTTCCGGGTTGAGAATCTCGACTCTGAGACCGCCATAACCGGCCACCTGAACGATGGGGCGGGTCTCAACCACTGCCTCGAATGCGACGTCGCCGTCTTCCTCGCCGGAGGTGAGTTCGAGTTCGGGCGGAGCGATCACATCGACGTCTGCCTCGATAACGGCCTGACTGTAGAACTCAGGCACCGCGTTCTTGAGCGCTTCGGAGCGTGCGTACTCGGGGCCGAACTGCTTCTCAAGCAGTTTGCGGGGAGCCTTGCCGGGCCTGAATCCGGGGATGCGGACTTCCTTGGCGATCTGCTTCCACGCATCGGCGATGGAGGGTTCCAGTTCGACTTCCTCGAATTCGACGAGGACCTTGACCTTGTTGCCCTCTAGGGGCTCAACAGTTGACTTCATGCGAGGGGCAATCGTAGTCCCCAACGGTGACATCTCAGACATCAGGGATGTTGCTCCGCTAGTCCGGCCACAGCGATGGCCCTCAGAAGGCGCATTACTGATCCCGGCTCCACGCGCTGTAGTGTTCCCCGCTACGGGACGTGGCGCAGCCTGGTAGCGCACCTGCTTTGGGAGCAGGGGGTCGGGAGTTCAAATCTCCCCGTCCCGACCACCAAGTGGTCGACCCCAGAACTGACCAGCCCAAGCTTTCGCCCCGGAGTCAATCAGGACACTGTTAGCCGTCCACCCATCTGGCCTGCTACGTTCTTGCGTGCCCGATCGGCTGTTGCCGTTCAGGATCTGCGGGTGTAGCTCAATGGTAGAGCCACAGATTTCCAATCTGTTGACGAGGGTTCGATTCCCTTCACCCGCTCCAGTGGTCTCCGTCCGGCCTTGAGAAGAGTCCCATCATGTCATCCTGGACTCTGTTTCTCCTTGCGGCCGGTCTGTCAGCAGACGCCTTCGCCGTTTCGATCGGCAAGGGACTTCAACTTCGTGAAGGTATCCTGAGGACAGCTTTCACCTTGGGAGCCGCGTTCGGCCTAGCTCAGGCGATCATGCCCGTAATCGGCTGGGCGCTAGGCAGTGCGTTCGCCAGTCGAGTCTCGGCGGTCGCGCCGTGGGTGGCCTTCGCTCTCCTGTCCGCCATAGGAGCGAAGATGCTCTGGGAAGCGTTCCAGAGCGACGATGAGTCTCCAGGGGGCGATGCCGCCGGCTCAAAGGCCCCAAAGCACCTTCCTGGAGCCGAGGTGTTTATGCTTGCGATCGCAACAAGCATCGATGCGTTGGCGGTGGGGGTATCGCTCGCTGTTCTCGAGGTGTCGATCTGGTTCACTGTCACGGCAATTGGAATCGTGACATTCACACTCTCGTTTGTCGCGGTGTTCTTGGGACACAAAGCCGGAACCCGCTATCAGCGTCCTGCCGATATCGTCGGCGCGCTCATCCTCATTGGCATCGGAGTTCGAGTCGTCGTCGAAGGCGTCTTCCTCAAGAGTTGATCGCAGGACCGCGCGCTCTCGGCTCAAGTCAGATGTAATTCCTGAGCAGGCCTCTGAGCGACTTGGCTGCTTTAGCCCGAGACTTGTGACTCAGTTCAGCATCCGCATCAGCAGCAGATTCAACGTTCGCCACCAGTGTCTCCCAATCGCGCTGGTCGAAACCGAACGGCGTCGAGACCTGGCTCAACTCCGTGGCGATCCGAGCGAGTTGTTCCAAAGCAGTCGAATCCTCGGGCTTTGACGAAAGGCGATCCGCCAACATGAAGGCTTCGTTCAAGAGACCTTGGACCTCTAGGCCATCGACGTTGTCGAAGCTCTCCGCGTCCGGAAGCATCTCTATCACTTCCTCGACCAGTTCCTCATCTGATTCGTTGACAACTATGTCGCCGTCGGCATTCCAGATGTATGCAACCTCGGAGATGGTCAGCTGCGCTGCGAACTCGTTCTGCAGAGCATCAGGCCACTCCCCTATCTCATAGACGATCGAGGGCGCATCAGGGTCAATGGCAGAGCGTGCGGTTGAGAGCACCTGGGCGACCATGTCATCGACCAGTTCGACATCGGTAGAGAACACTGTCACCTCGGTTCCCTGCCAGGCACTCCCAAGTCCGGCCATCTCAAGCAGCGACGCAAACAGTCGGCGGGACTCTCCAGACCATTCGGTGCAGTCATAGATCACAGGCTCAACGGCTTGGCCGCCATCAGCCTCAGGATGAGGAACACCGATTGTTGCCTTGTCGCTGTGTCTGTCCGACGATGTCGCACCGGCATCGGGGTCATGGGATTCGGTCGTGGTCACCCCCAGATGATTCCACACCGCACTTTGCCCGTGGGCAACCTAAGTGCCGACACGTTCGCTTATTGATAGTTGATCTCTCTTCGACAGCGGACTTCACCCCCTCATGCACGCCTTGTAGGGTCTGTCCATGACGTCCTCAGCACCAGATCGAAATCTCGCCATGGAACTCGTCCGGACGACCGAGGCTGCCGCTCTGGCGGCGTCAAACTGGGTCGGACGCGGCGACAAGGAAGGCGCCGACGGCGCCGCAGTCGACGCAATGCGCCTGATTATGGGAACCGTTGGAATGACCGGAACCGTGATCATCGGCGAGGGCGAGAAGGACGACGCTCCGATGCTCTACAACGGCGAAGTCGTTGGCGACGGCTCGGAGCCACACGTGGACATTGCTGTCGACCCGGTCGAAGGGACCACACTCACTGCCAACGGTCGAGGTGGGGCAACCGCCATAATTGCAGTCTCTGAGACTGGAACGATGTTCAACCCGGGCCCAATCGTCTACATGGAAAAGATTGCAACCGGACCCGAGGCAGCCAAGGCCATCAGCATCGAGGCGAGCGTCGGGGAGAATGTCAAGGCGGTCGCCAAGGCCAAGGGTCTCGACGTTCGTGAGGTTACGGTGATGGTTCTTGACCGCCCCCGTCACGCTCCCATCATCGAGGAGGTCCGCGAGGTCGGGGCACGTATCCACCTGATCAGCGACGGGGACGCCCCTGGAGCCATCTCGACCGCGATCGATGGCAGCGGAATCGACATCCTCTTCGGTATCGGCGGAACACCGGAAGGGGTAATCGCAGCCGCGGCGCTCAAGTGCCTAGGTGGAGCGATTGTCGGTCGTCTCTACCCACGCGATGACGCGGAGCGTGAAGCCGCAATCGCCTTCGGTCACGATCTGGAGCGGCCGCTCAGCACCGATGACCTCGTCGCTGGGGACAACTGCTTCTTCGCAGCGACTGGCATAACCACCGGCAGCATCCTGCGAGGTGTCCGCTACAACCGACTCGGAGCCACCACCCATTCGCTCGTCATGCGGAGCCGGTCAGGCACAGTGCGCTTCGTGGAAGCGCAGCACCGCCACAACAAGCTCGACGTCTGATCGTCTGGGGGCTTGGCCGAATCTCGGCCAAGCCCTCGACCGGCAGCCGGCCAATAGGGACGGGCAGTCGGGACAAGCAGTCGGGCCCATCGCACAGTGGGCTTCAGAGAAGCTCGCGCACCCACAGGTGACCGATCGGGACGAACCCGACCGCTGCTAGGACGCCCGCGCCATCGCAGTCGCGCGCCCAGGCGAGTGGTGCACCTGAGGCCGCAACAACATGGCACCACTCCTTGAGGAGTTGGCGTCCTATGCCTAAGCCGCGCGATTCCTCACGGACCACGAGCGACTGCAGTTCCGCTCCCGCTGTCGTCATCTGTCCGATGGCGACCCCCACTGACTGACCCACCTTGCGGGGCGGCTCAGCGCTCACGACCACCGAACGCCTATCACTGTCGCTGCGAACAGAGCCCCCACCGTGAGCAGAAGAGTCACCTTGGCTAGGACTGTCTCGGTGACCATCTTGTCGAATCGCGCCAGGCTGAACAACGCCCGGTCGAATCACACCCGCACGCAGTACCGCCATATGGTCGGCCTCAATCAGAGAGCCAGTTCGCAGCACGAGTTCTACGCCTCCGCGTCCGACCACTGTCTGGGGTCCGAGCGCCTCGGAGACTATTGGTTCCCAATAGGTACCGCGCTCCTCCGAGGCAAACTGCTCCAGAAGGTGTATCGAGTTCACGGTCCACGTTGATCCGCCTGCCCAGTCGAGGCCAGGACTGTCGAAGAGAGCGAGCGCCTGTGCAAGTGCCGACTCTGCCATCCGCGCTCTCACGGTGATGTGGGGGCTGTATGGCCGAGGGTCAGAACGAAGAACGCCCTGCCCCATCAGTTGATCTCGCACTCTGGTGAGTTGGGCCATTCCGGGTCCGCCGACTCTGAAATGCAGCGTGGGCGTCGACGGCGCAAAGCTGGCCAATCCCTCCACCTGAAGATCGAACGGAGACGCGCCCAAGACCACACTGCGGAGCAGACGGCGAACAGCTGCGAAGTTGCCGACGTCGATATTGGAGGGGGGAACAACGGTTATGTGGGGGACAATGCGCTCTGGTCGCGTATCGCCGAGCATCTGGCGAAGAACTCGGGAGCCCTCGACGACCGCGGCCGGCGGGATGATCGCCACGAGTATCCGCCGCCTGCCCATGTGCCGACCCTATGCGCGGTAGCTACCCGTGCCGTGAATTGACGTCGGAAAGGCCGTCAGCGAACACAGACGCGGCGATACCGACTGGCCGGAGGAGCCGGTCAGAGAGCTGTCGGGATTATGCTCAGGCTGCTGCGTTGGCTGCGGAGATACGGACCTGCGCCCGTAGAAGCGCTGCACGGGCCTCAACGTTGTTCTCGTCCGAGGCAAGGATTGCCTCGGCCCGATCACGTGCGGCCTCGGCACGGGCGACATCAATGTCGCTTGCAAGCTCCGCAAGATCGGAGAGAACCGTCACGCGCGTGGTCTCGCCCTCAGTCGGAGAGACCTCGACGAATCCGTGGTGAACTGCGACGACCTGCTCGGAGCCGTTCTCGAGCACGATTCGGACCGGGTGTGCGTCGAGCACGCCGATGAACGGGACGTGACCTGCGAGGAACGCCAGATCACCGGTCGTGGTACGACAGATGACCATGTTGGCGTTGCCCGAGAACGCAATCCGTTCCGGTGAGACGAGCTCGACAACGAGACCCATCAGGCCTTCTTTTCGAGCTCAGCAGCCTTGCGGATCGCGTCCTCTGCGCCGCCGACGTTGAAGAACGCCTGCTCTGGCAGATGGTCGAGATCGCCTCGGACGAGCGCCTCGAAGGACTCGACGGTGTCCTCGACCGGGGTGAAGATACCGGGCAGACCGGTGAACACCTCGGCGACGAACATCGGCTGGGCAAGGAACTTCTGAACCTTGCGTGCACGGTCGACGGTGATGCGGTCCTCTTCGGAGAGCTCGTCGATACCGAGAATCGCGATGATGTCCTGGAGTTCCTTGTAACGCTGGAGCATCTCCTGCACACGACGGGCGACTGCGTAGTGGCGTTCGCCGACGACCTCGGGGGCGAGGATCGTGGAGCTCGATGCGAGCGGGTCCACAGCCGGGTAGATACCGAGCGCCGCGATGTCACGGCTGAGCTCGGTGGTACCGTCGAAGTGGGTGAACGCCGTGAACGGCGCAGGGTCGGTGTAGTCGTCAGCAGGTACGTACACGGCCTGGAGTGAGGTGATCGAACGACCACCGGTCGAGGTGATTCGCTCCTGAAGCTCGCCCATCTCGTCTGCGAGGGTTGGCTGATAACCCACGGCTGCCGGCATACGACCGAGGAGTGTGGACACCTCGGAACCGGCCTGGGTGAATCGGAAGATGTTGTCGACGAAGAGGAGCACGTCCTGGCCCTGAACGTCACGGAAGTACTCGGCCATGGTGAGAGCAGAGAGAGCAACACGGAGGCGAACGCCTGGCGGCTCATCCATCTGACCGAACACCAGAGCGGCCTTGTCGAGAACCGATCCCGACTCGCCAAGAGCGGTCTCGCCCATCTCGATGAGCAGGTCCGTTCCCTCACGGGTGCGCTCGCCCACACCGGCGAACACCGACACACCACCGAACTGGCTGGCCACACGGTTGATCATCTCGGTGATGAGCACGGTCTTGCCCACACCGGCGCCACCGAACAGACCGATCTTTCCACCCTGGAGGTATGGGGTGAGCAGGTCGATGACCTTGATACCCGTTGGGAACATCTGGGCCTTGGGCTCGAGCGTCGCGAACTCGGGGGCCTGACGATGGATCTCCCAGCGCTCCTTTACCTCCACCGATGCGACATCGAGCGGTTCGCCGATGACGTTGAAGACGTGGCCGAGGACGGCGTCGCCGACCGGGACCGAGATGCCCTTGCCCGAGTTGCGGACCGAAGTGCCACGAACGAGACCGTCTGTCGGCTTCATGGCGATGGCACGTACTCGGTTGTCACCGATCTGCTGGGCGACCTCGGCGGTTACCTTCG
Organism: Actinomycetota bacterium; assembly: GCA_963169245.1. Lineage (GTDB taxonomy): Bacteria > Actinomycetota > Acidimicrobiia > Acidimicrobiales > Microtrichaceae > JAGQSZ01. Next base: position 477 of record CAUJEC010000223.1, on the reverse strand, counting down.
TGTCGACTCCGTCGACCGTGATGGTGAACTCGAGAGCCGTGTTGATCTCGGGGATGGCGTCGGGTGGGAACTCGACGTCGACAACCGGACCGGCGATGGCAACAATCTTGCCGTCCTTGAGTTCGGGTGCGGTGACCGTCATGGGATTCTCCTGGTCAGGATCTGGTGTGTGGGAAAGGTTTGTTCGGATTATCTGGATGGCGCCCGGGCGCCACTGGCGCTTTGAGCGAGAGAGCTTTGCTACTAGAGAATGAGTTGCTCGACGCGTTTGTCGGCCGACTTGGCGTCATCACCGGAGAGGGCTTCGGCACCGCCGATGATCTCCATGATTTCGGTGGTGATTGCGTCCTGGCGGACCTGGTTCATCTTGCGGGTGTACTTGATGATCAGCTCCTCGGCGTTGTCGGTCGCCGCCTTCATGGCACGCTGACGAGACGCGAGCTCCGACGCTGCTGCCTCGAGGAGAGCCGAATACAC
>CAUJEC010000222.1 GCA_963169245.1 Actinomycetota bacterium | reverse complement strand
ACCTACGGGCGCATCTCGCGTGGCCCGGGTGCATACTTCCAGCCGGGTACCGTCGTGCTGGGCTGCCTCGCCCGATCGGTGCGCGATGTGGCCCGCCACTATGACGTCACCGCCGGTATAGATCCTTATGACCCGTCGTCGCTGCCCAATCCCGGCAACTGGGAGAAGAACCTGGGCTCGCATGACCTCAAGGGTCTGCGGGTTGCGGTGTTGCCGGATCTGGGAATGGTCAAACTCGAGCCAGGAGTTGAGGACGTCATTCGCTCAAGAGCGGCCAAGCTGATCGAGGCGCACGGAATGGAACAGGTCGACTTCGAACTGAAGCTGCCCAACCTGGCCGCCCAGTGGATGATGGGCAATCTATCCACACTGCTCGCCGAACTGGGTGACCGCTGGCCTGGGTGTGCCAACGACCTGACCGACGAGGTCGCGATGGGTCTGATGATGTCGCGGTCGCTCTACAACCTCGACGTCGCCGCTGCCGCCGAGGGTCAACGTGTCGAGGCGTACAAGGCGATGGCCGCAATGTTCGAACAGGTCGATCTGGTGATCGCCGCGACCAACCCCGGTCCGGCTTTCGCTGCGGACGCCACCACGAGCAGCCCCACCGACAGCTTCTTGGACTGGGCCAAGTCGAACCAGATCGCAAAATACGCCTTCCGAGGGGTTCTGGGCGGGGCTCGCATGGTGAGCGCCGTGATGCCATCGCTACCCAACAAGTTGATGGATCAGGTCAATGAACGGTTCCCCGATCTTGTGTCCATGGGCGGTTTGACGATCATCTCGAATATCTACGGCAATCCCGCCGTCTCGATTCCAGGATCAACGATCGATGGCCTGCCGGTCGGGGTTCAGGTCCTCGCCGCTCATCACCGTGACGGGCTCCTGTTGGATGTCGCCAAGGCGTGCGAGGACGGCGAAGGCTGGCCCCTTGTTGCGCCGGCGGTTGAGTCGGCACGCGCTGTCAACGCCAACTGACCAGCGTGCACATCCAGGCTGGTTCGACCGTGTCCATATGGCCGGTCGGGCCCACGGGATGACCCGCGGGCGTATGCCCGGCTGTCAGGCCGGGAGGATCAGTTCTGCTGCCTGACGTAGCTGATCCACATCCGAGGCATGGACCAGGATCTCGGTGACTGCCGATTCCTTCCATGCCGCGACCCGATCCCTGATCCGGGCCGGGGTTCCGACCAGCGAGATCTCGTCTGCGAAGCTGACCGGTACCTCGTTGACCGCCTGATCGCCCTTGCCCTCGAGGAACATCTCCTGGATCCTCTCGGCCTGTTCGCCGAGTCCCATCCGTGCGGCGAGTTTGGTGTGGTAGTTCTGACCCTTCGCCCCCATGCCTCCGATGTAGAAGGCGAGCATCGCACGTTGCATGGCGAGCGCCTCCTCGATGGTCTCAGGTGAGTCATCGGCGGTGACAATGAAAGCAGCCAGAGCAGCGACCTCGAAGTCATCGGCAGCGTTCATGAGCTGGTCCGCATAGACATCTTGGCGATACGGCGAGTAGTAGAGCGGTAGCCAGCCATCAGCGATCTCAGCTGTCTGGGCAACATTCTTGGGGCCTTCTGCCCCGAGGTAGATCGGGATATGGCGACGGAGTGGGTGGACGATCGACTTGAGGGGCTTGCCCAGTCCGACGCTTCCTTCACCGTGGAATGGGTGCTGGTGGAACTCCCCTTGAAAATCGAGAGGTTCCTCACGGGCGACGACGCGACGGATGATCTCCACGTACTCGCGGGTGCGGGTCAGGGGCTTGTTCGATGGGCGGCCATACCACCCTTCCACAACCTGAGGTCCGGATACTCCGAGTCCGAGCCGGAATCGACCGTTGCTCAGGTAGTCCATCGTGATAGCGGACATCGCTGTTGCTGTTGGGGTCCTGGCAGCGAGTTGCATGACCGAGGTGCCGAGCTGAATCCGATCGGTCACCGCGGCTAGGTAGGCGAGAGGGGTGAGGGCATCTGACCCCCACGCCTCTGCAGTCCACACAGAGGTGAAGCCGAGGTCCTCGGCAGCCTTTGCCCGTTCAACCCAATCGGGTGAGGGCATCTGTCCCCAATAGCCAAGAGCGAGTCCAAGTTGCATCAGTCGATTATGCACGCTGGAGATGGCGTCGATGACGCCGTCTCGCTGCGGCAGCCGCTACTGAGACCCGGCGCGGAGGCTGGAGCACTCAGCTGTCACGCTGTGTGGGCTGAGCCGAAGGGATGCCATCTCGAAGCAACTCGGCGAACTCATCGGCTGGCACGGGCCGGGAGAACAGAAAACCCTGACCTCGTGGGCAACCCATCTCCTCGAGCAGGGCGCGCTGGTCCTCTGTCTCGACACCCTCGGCGGTGGGGGTCAGGTTGAGTGTGTCAGACAGCGTTATCACTGTTCTAACGATGGCCTCGTCGCGTGACTTCTTCGTCATTCCGCTGATGAACGACTTGTCGATCTTGAGGACATCGATGGGGAAACGCTTGAGAGAACTGAGTGAGCTGTACCCGGTTCCGAAGTCATCGACCGCCAGAGTTATTCCCACAGAGGCCAGGTCCTCCAAGGAGACCTGTGTGTGCTCGGTGTCGCTCATTAGCGAGGTCTCTGTGATCTCGAGGCACAGGTTCGTGGGTCGAATCCCCGTCTCCTCGAGGGTCTCCGTGATGACCTTTGGCAATCCGTCGCGGTCCATCTGCCTAGGGGAGAGGTTGACCCTGAGCATGAACTCCGACCCTGCTAGGCCGTCGGCAATCCACTGGGATACCTGCTCACAGGCCTGTCGCAGAACCCAGGCGCCGATCGGGACGATCATCCCGTTGTCCTCGGCGACCGGTATGAATCTTTCGGCCCCGAGGAGACCCTTCGTCGGGTGGTGCCAGCGCAACAAGGCCTCCACCCCGACTATCTCTGACGTCGCGATCAGAACCTCGGGCTGATAGTAGAGCTCTAGTTCTCCGCGCTCAGCCGCAGAGCGGATCATCTGGTCCAACTCGAGTTGGTCCATCACCTCTGGCGCGAGCACTTCCTCATAGGTTGCGACCCGACTCCGTCCGAGTCCCTTTGCACGGTACATCGCCGAGTCAGCCCAACGCATCAGATCGGTGGAGCCTGCCGGGGTTTCGGAACTCACAACACCGATTGATGCGCTCGATATGAACTCACGACCGTTGATCATGAACGGTTCCTTGAGCCGCTCCAGAATCCTCTCGGCCATCATCACGGCGTCTTCCCGACTGATGTCTTCGGCCAGGATTGTGAACTCGTCTCCACCGAGGCGGCCGATGACATCTCCCGGTCGGATGGCTCCTGTGAGCCGTTCTGCGACGTTCTTGAGCAGATCATCACCGGCAAGGTGGCCGAGGGAGTCATTGACGAATTTGAATCGATCGAGGTCCAGGAACAGAACAGCAATCGGTCGTTTCTGACCCAACTCGGCAGAAGTCACCTGGCGTTCGACAGCGACCTCGAGAAGGTCGGAGAATCTGGCCCGGTTTGGGAGCCCGGTGAGGGCATCGTGCGTCGCCCTGTATGCGAGCAGTTCCTCGTGACGGCGACGGGTGGTCTGATCCCGCCAGATGACCAGCAGAGTTTCGACCTTGCTGGATGGGCCGACTTCGGGGACGAAGGTTGATTCGCACCACAGCACGTCGTCGCCAGCGAGCATCGAATGCTCGAAGGTCGTCGACTCGCCGGTGGCCCAACAGCGCTCCGCCACCTCCAGATATTCGGCGCGGTTCTCTTCGGTGACTCGGGGCCATTCGTGGTACCGGCCGAGGTTGCGGTACTGGCGAGCAGCTGGATTGGCGAACTGGACCTCGAAGGCCCTGTTCACCCGAACAATTGGATCGGGCAGGCTGTCGAGCAGGTCACCGAACTTGCGTGAGCTGCGATCCAGAGCCTGTTCGACGGCGTGTTTGTCATCGACGTCGGTGAAATGGACCACCAGGTTTGCAAGGCTGAGATCGTCGTTGCGCGAGGCCCGAATGGCTCCCCGGACCCACCGCGCTCCTCTGGGTAACAGGAGCCGGAATTCGGTTATAGCGGTGTTGAAATCAGTCTCGACCTGCATCCTGACCCAGATGTCGGCGAGGAAGTCGTAGTCGTCGGAATGTATGTAGTCGCCGGAATGCATTCCCAGCAGGGTCCCGGGCGCAGTCTCGGTGAGTTCCAACATCTTGACATTCGCCCTGATCACGAAGCCGAGTGGATCGGTGACGATCAGCGGCACTGGGGCAGAGTCGAATGCCTCGTCGTCGGTGAGGACCACCCCATCCCAGCGCTGTTCACCAAGGGTGATGCCTGCGACATCAGCCGACCGGTTGGCAAGTCGCTGGAGAGCCGAGCGGAGATCCGGGGTGATCGCATCGAGTTTCTCCAGACGGTCGAGAAGTCCGTCCATGGCCTCGACGGCGGAGTTCACTGCCGACACATGATCTGTCAATGCTCACCTCCTTGTTTCAACCGTCCCACACCTGACTGTCAGCGTGTTGTAACGCGATGGTTCTGTAGCGCCACGGCCGACGTGGCATGTCCTTTATGACCTCTTGAGCTAACCCTGCGCGAAAGGCTATCGGGGATACGGCGTGTGCTGATCTGAGGAGGTCTCAATGAGGCGATCGACTCAGCCGGGACCGGTTGACTATCTGCCCTGATAATTGGGCTTGCGCTTCTCCTTGAATGCCCTCGGGCCTTCCTTGGCATCGTCGGAACCGAAGACGTCCCATCCGTAGGTGAACTCGTGGTCGAGTGCCTCGGTGAGTCTCATACCATTTGTCTCTCGCAGCGTTCGGAGGATGGCCTGTACGGCGAGTGGGCCGTTCTCGCAGATGACCTCGCCGATCTCTATGGCCTTCTCAAGGGCCTTGCCGTCGTCCACGACATGGCCGATGAGGCCCTTATCGAGTGCCTCCTGGGCGCTGATGTGGCGGCCGGTCAGGAGCAGATCTGCTGCGACGGTGTAGGGGATCTGACGTGGGATCCTGACGACTGACCCACCCATTGGGTAGAGGGACCACTTGGCCTCGGAGATCCCGAAGGTGGCCGACCGTCCGGCCACGCGGATCTCGGTGGCGCCCAGCAGTTCGGTCCCTCCCGCGATGGCGACACCCTCAGCGGCCAGGATGAGTGGAACGGAGGGCTGCCATGTGCGAAGGAGCGCCTTCCACGGCAGGTCACCGTCCTCGGCGAGCCTGGCGTTGACATCGATCTCGCCCGGCGCAGCCTGATGCCCGCCGGCCATCTCCTTCAGATCGGCCCCGGAACAGAAGTTTCCATCGGCGCCCGTCAGAATGACTGCTCGAATATCGGGGTCCTCGTCGGCCTCGACGAAGGCGTCGTACATGCGAACGAGCATCTCGCCATTGATCGAGTTCTTACGCTCCGGTCGATTGAGCGTGATGATCGAAAGGTGGCCATGCCGGTCGGTCAGTACTGCTGGGGCGTGTGTGGCGGCCTCAGGTGTGGATGGGTCTGTAGTACTCACTGGTACTCCAATGGTTCTGCGAATGGTTCTGGGGGTTCAAGAGTCGAGCGCCGTTGTCGGTCGTCGAATCTGTCGGGTTGGACACTTCTGTCGAAGTGGACCGTAGTCAGTCCGGATACGTGGTTCCGAGTTTCGCGGCCAGTTCCTTGGCTGCCTCGGGGAAGATGTTCTTCACGATGAATGGATCGGTGATGATCGCATAATCGGGTGCCAGTTCACGCGTGTAGCGCTCGATATAGAGGAGCTGTTTGCCCACGAGCATGAGCTCCTGGGGTGGAATCCCGCCGAACTCCTTCATGAGGGAGACGCTCGATGTGATCAACTCGCCCAGATTTACTGAGGCCATACCCGAGACCAGCATCGGTTCGATGATCATGCCGATGGCTGCACCGATCTCCTCGTCGGTGCCGAAACCCTCGGGAAACACACCTACTGCCCGGTATGCGGTTGCAACTCGGGTGAAGTTCCGGTCGAAGACACATGTGTAATAGATGTCCCGCATCACCTGTCGCCACTGGTCGGTGAGCTCTCCCATGATTCCGAAGTCGAGGAAACACCCCCGACCATCGTCGAGGACCCAAATGTTGCCTGCGTGAAGGTCGCCGTGGAACGGGCCGTGGACCATGACCGCTTCTGCCCATGCCTTTGCGCCGCGCCGCAGGACCAACTCCCCGTCGAGCCCCCGGGCCCTGATCTCGTCGAAATGATCCATTGGAATGCCACTCACACGTTCCATGCAGATAGTGCGCGGACCGCAGTAGTCCCAGTACAACTCGGGTGCCGTCACATTCGAGTTGTCACCGTAGCTCCAGAGCAGATCACGGAAGCGCTGTTGGTTCCATGCCTCGACGACGGGATTGAGTTCCTTGGCGGTCAGCGCGGATACGTCGTTGACCATGCCTATGGCATTCGCGCTCTGTCCCCATTTGGTCCGCTGCGCGACCCGGGCGATTAGATGTAGAACCTTCAGATCCTGGGTCATCTGCTCACGAAGCCCTGGGCGTTGCACCTTGACGACAGCGTTCCGACCGTCGGCAAGTACACATCCGTGTACCTGACCGATGGACGCGGCAGAGAGCGGAATGTCCTCGAAGGACTCGAATATGTCCTCGATCCTGACGCCAAGGTCCTCCTCCACTGTCCGGCGGACCAACTCGGTCGGGAACGGTGGAGCCTGATCCAGACAGCGCCGCGCTGGCGCAGTGAGCCACTCGGGGAAGATCCCGGGTGACGAGGCGACGACCTGACCGAGCTTGACATACGTCGGGCCCAGATGCATGAAACCGTCGATGAGTCCGTTGGCGGCCGAGTCAGCGAAGCTCGTGTCACCACCTCGAAGTTTGGATATGAGCCCGGTGGCGAGTCGCCTCACGACGAACGCGATGATCAGGATGACAACCTTTGCGACGCGTGACGCCTCCTTCAGGCCGATCCTGGTGAGGTCGGGCTCGGGGGAGTCCAGAAGGTGCTCGGGTGGGCCATCGCTGAATGGACCCTTGAACGACGTGATCACGGTGGACATGTTGCGGCCTCTAGTAGGGGGTCGAAGATCGTGTGCAGCGCCTTGCGTGCTGCGTCACGATCATCAAGAGGGAGAGTTGACGTTGGAACCAAGACGAATGAGATCGCCAGTCTGAACACGATCTCGGCGGCATGGCGGGCCTTCTCGGGGTCGACCGTGCCGCCAGGGGGGCCATTGAGCCCTGATCCGGTGGCTTCAACGAGCAGCCCAACAAGTACGCCGGTGACCAGATCGATCGCGGGGTATGAATCCTTCAGTAGGAAGATGGTCAGGTCCGGCTCGGAGCGAATGAAGCGAAGGAAGTCGGACTCACGGGCCACATCGAGGCCGGCCAGGAACCCTTCGACGAGTCGGTCGGCGACGCCGTCGACATCAGCAACGGAGGAGTTCACGGCGTCGAGTACTCGACGTAACTCGCGTGCGACGACGGCGTGGATCAGTCCGTCTCGATCATCGAAACGTCGGTAGATCGTGCTCCGCCCGATGTTTGCACGCTCAGCTACCTCCTCAACTGTGCAGCGCCGTAGACCCAGATCCACGAGCGACTCCAGAGTCGCGTCGAGGATCCGATCCCCGTTCTCGTCGTGTTCTGGTGACGTGAGCGCACCGAGCAGAGGCTCGAGGTCAATCCGGGTTGTTCGACTCAAGTGGTTTCCGTATCAGGAGGGAGCTCCCGCTGCGGCGGGGATCTTCGAAATCTCGGCGAGTTTCCGCATTGAGTTTCGTCGCAGGGGCTCGGGCATTACCAATGAGACGTTGCGAGACGCCATGATCAGGCTGCGGTACTCAAGATCGTCAGAGACCGTCCACGGAATACCGAACTTCTCCCGCACGACCCCCGGCAGTCCTCCGAGTGTTGTGATGCGGGCGATCGGTGTGACCGACCGTTCGATCGGGTCGGCCGCCCAGCGTGGGAGCTGCTCGAGCATTCCCTCGACACGCCCGTTGACAGCCATGTCCACGGCACGTTCGGCGGCCGGTGTCATCTCAAGGGTGTTGACGCAGATGTCCCGGAACTTCTCTGAGTACTCGCGTCGCGTGGCTGGCACCGACCTGTCGCTCACGCCGTAGCGGTGATACCACATGACACCTTCGGCATACATCGACTCACGCTCGGCATCGCTGAGTCCGAAATGTGAGAACCGGCGAGCGGCGAGTTCGACCGCGCGATACAGCGTGATGTGTGCCCACCAGAAGATCTCCGGGTCCAGAGCGTGGTACTTGTTGCCATGAGCATCGACGCCAGTGATCCGCTTGTGCATCATCTTGATGGCATGAGCGGTGTCATCGTCGCGAATCGAGGCGATTATGGGGCCGATACTCCGGTTGATGCGATTCCAAGGGTCGGAGAAGAAGTCGGAGTGTTCGGCCACACCAGCGCCCAGACCAGGGTGCATCAACTGCAGTAGTCCGTTGCTCAGGCCAGTGAGCCCGAGGCGCCAGTCGGTTGCCCATTTCCAGAGCAGTCCGGGGTGGGTGATCTCGCCGACTTCAACGTGGGACATATATCAAGTATCTGTCCCATCGGTGATGTGGTCAAGGTCACACCTCGGGGCGAGTTGCCCAATTGCCGCCACTGTTGGAAGTCGAGCGGTTCGGCCCAGCTTCTCGGCAGTCTCGGACTCAGTTGGGTGGCTGAAGGAGTGCCATCGAGTAGGTGACCGTGGAATGAGCGACCGCGTTCTCAGGATCTGACGCCGAGAAGATCTCCACCTCGGTAAGAGCGAGTGTTCGACCGAGCTTGAGAATCCGACCGTTGCACACCAAGTCGCCAGCTCGTGGTCTGCGTAGGAAGTTGATGTTCAGATTGGAAGTGACGGCCAGGGCCTCTGGTCCGATGCGTGACAGGACAGCCATGTAGGCAACCGCGTCGGCCAGGGTCATGAGCGTTGGGCCCGAGACCGTTCCACCCGGACGAAGATTGGAATCGTCCACTGGCTGGCGGATGCTGATGCCTTGGTCATCGACCCTTTCGATCACCCATGTCAGCCGAGCAGTGAAAGCCGCCTCCATGAACTCCCGAAGGGCCATGGCGTCCATGACGATCAGATCTGTGGTCATTCAGTTTCCTCGCGAAGGTCCTTGACCACCCGGGCGGGCGATCCGACTGCGACGCAGAACGAAGGGATGTCGTTGGTGACCACAGCGTTGGCTCCGATCACGACGTGCTCGCCGATGGTCACTCCAGGCAGGATCACAGCACCGGTGCCGATCCAGGACCCTGCTCCTATACGAACTGGTTCGGCCGGTTCCATGGCCAGTCCAATCGGCTTGTCCAGGTCGGATGGGTCATGCCCAGCATCGGTCACGTACACGTTCGGTCCGAACCAGACGTCATCTGCTATCTCGATATCGAGATGTGCCACGATTGAGAGCCCTCTGGCTCCCCACACCCGGTCGCCGATGCGTAGGACGGGGCGGTCATCGACGCGTCGGGCGTCGGTTGAGTCGGGCCAGGCCGCCAGAATTGCTCCAGCGGCGATGAGGGTGTCGGACCCGATGCTCATGTACTCGTGACCGATGAGAACCTTGTAGGGCGCTTCGATCAGCGTGCGTTCGCCGAATGAGACGAAGCCCAGGCGGTCCTGGTCCTCTGGTCCTACGTATGCCCACCTGAGTGTCTCTCGGACCAGGTCTGTGGCAGCGGTGGCAAGGCGATGTCTGAGCGGGTGCCAGGCGCGGTTGACGTTCCGTCGGACCCGGTGTTCGATGTCGCTTCGGCTGAGTCCAATCATCGGCCGTCTGCCGTTCTGAGCGTTCCCATGCTCAGAGCCAGCCGATCTTCTTGAAGTAGAAGTACAGGCTCGCGCTCGCTGTTGCCATCACGCCGATGACGATGAAGTAGCCGTAGTTGGTCTGTAACTCGGGCATGTTGTTGAAGTTCATGCCATAGACCCCGCTGATCATCGTCGGCACCGCCAGGATGGCGCCCCAGGCTGAAATGCGACGCATGTCCTCGTTCTGTTTCAGGCTGACCTCGGTCATGTTGGCCTGAAGCGCAGAGGTCAGCAGATCGCGTTGGGTGGTGGTCTGATCTGCGAAAAGCTGAGCGTCATCGCCGATGTCGGAGAAGTACTTCTGTAGCTCGTGGCTGATCAGGGGATGATCGGCCGTGGACAACTCACGCAGAATGCCGACAAGCGGGCCGACGGCCTTGGCGAACTGGATCACTTCTCGCTTGAGTTCGTAGATCCGCTGGGTTGGGCTGGAACGATGGTCGGAGAAGACCTGTGCCTCGACCTCCTCCACGTCGTCGGTAACACCAGCGATGACAGGTCCGTATGATTCGACCACCCGGTCGATCATCGCGTGCAGGACAGCACCCGGACCCTGTGCGAGCCAGGCGGGATCCGACTCCATGGCCTGGCGAATGTCGGTCGGCTGTATAGCGTTGCCATGGCGGACAGCGATCAGATAGTCGGGTCCGGCGAGGATGGTGATCTGACCGAACTCGACGATCTCATGTACCTCGTCGTAGCGGGCGGGTTGCATGACGACGGTGAGGGTCTGTGAGTTGATGTCCACCCTCGGTCGCTCCCACGATGTCTGGGCATCCTCGAGCGCGAGTGGATGGATGTCGAAGGCTCGACCGATTGTGGCGAGTTCGGCCTCTGTTGGGTCCAGCAGCCCGATCCAGACGAACCCTCCCTCGGCGGCAGCTGCCGTGGCGCAGGTTGTGATCCGGTCGACGTCGTGATTATCCGCATGATGGGACCCGAGTGAGGGCGTTGCTGTCGCTACGGTGGCGCCTTTCGGTCCGGTGATCGGTGACGGCACACGCTCGTGTCCGTCCTGGATCAGATGTCCATCCCGATATGCGGCGCAACCCATGATCATCGGCCATAGCTTCGCGCATCGGCTGGACATGTCGGGATATCCCGTCGCGGTCGTTGCAGGGGGTGTTACCTTGCTCTGGTTCCCACTTGTTGGACGGGGGTCAGCAGATGGATCGATTCAATTCGATGGTAGCTCTGAGGCGCAGATTCGGCCTCGCTGCGGCAGCGGTCGTGATGATCACGTCCTGTACCCCGGGAGCGCCTCCGACGGTGCCGCCGACCGATCCGCCTCCGCCGCCGGGGACACCGCTTCTGCCGTCGCACCTTGACTGTGCTCGCTGGCGTTATGACGGCGTGGAGAAGGGGCCGCTACCCGAGGAGTGGGACAGCAGCGACTACAGGTTCACCTCTGATCGCGACTCGGGTTCCATCCGCAGCCCACACCGCCAGTGCGGTCAACTCGGTTCCGCGGTGGACCTGGCATGGTCGATGGAGACCGGTGATCCTTCGACGATCATCGCCGTGCTCGACTCCGGTGTGGAGTGGCGCGACCCCGACACGGCCGCTGATCTTGGGCCGACGACCTATCTGAACCGCGGCGAGCTTCCCGTACCAATCGGTGACTCGGTCGAAGCTGATGCCTACGACATCAACGGGGATGGCCGGTTCTCCGTCGAGGACTATGCGGATGACCCGCGTGTGTGGGATCGCAACGAGAACGAGATTCTCGACCCCGAGGATGTGATTCTCACACCCGAGTTCAACGACGGTATCGATTCTGACGGCAACGGCTATGTCGACGACATCTCCGGGTGGGACTTCCTCCACGACGACAACAACCCACTCGATGACGTCGAGTACGGCCACGGCACCGGCGAGGCCAGGGACTCGACGGCTGCGCACAACGGCAAGGGAGCATTCGGCGTCTGCGGTAACTGCAGCCACCTCCCGGTTCGCGTCTCGGATTCGTTCATTGCCGAGGGCGGTCGATTTGCAGCAGGTGTGCTCTTTGCTCTCGACAGCAAGGCGTCAGTAGTTCAAGAGGCACTCGGGGCGATCACTAATCCTCCGCAGACTCAGGAGGCAATTGATGCCGCCTACTACTCAGGGGTCCCGATTGTCGCATCGATGGCCGACGAGCAGTCCCAGCACGCCAACCTGCCAGCAGCGATGAACCACACCATCCCTGTCAACTCGATCACCGAGTCGATGTCGTTCCTCGGTTCGATCGGTTCCCTGGTGGTTGGACGTCGTGACACCCTCGCCATGAACGGATGCACGAACACCGGTGCAGTGCTGTGGGTGAGCGTCCCCTCCGATGGATGTTCCTCCGAAGCGACCGGCAACTCCGCAGGCATGGTGGGGCTCATCGTGTCCGCGGCGAAGCGCGCCGGGCTCGAATTGAGCGCCAACGAGATCGCTCAGGTGATCAGGGCTACGGCCGATGACATCGACTTCTCGACCCCCAACGCGATCGACCCCGCAAATGACATGACCGACGACTTCGGCCAGCGCCGTTTCCCCAGCGTCAGGGGGTGGGACGCGAGCCACGGATTCGGTCGGATCAACTCATATGAGTCTGTCAAAGCAGTCGTCAATCACAACATTCCCCCCGAGGCCGACATCACCTCTCCGATGTGGTTCGCCATGGAACCCACCGCCGGGACGGTGCCGGTGATCGGGCGGGTCGCTGCTGATCGCGCAGACTCCTACAGCTACCGGGTCGAATGGACAACGGGGCTGCAGACCCCGCCGTACCCCGCTGTCGACGACTGGCGGGTCGTTGCCGAACGCGAGGGCCTGACAGCCCCGGTCGACGGTGAACTCGCCACTCTCGATCTGGCTCAGATTGCGGCGGCTCTTCCCGACGGGGCAACTGGAACGCCTTTGGACGCGAGCGGCCAGCCGGACCCGGATCGCTTCACCGTGCGTGTCCGGGTCGTGGTCACCGACGACCAAGGCCGTCTAGGGACGATGAACCGCCAGTTCAGCGTCCACGATGACCCGACGCTCACCACCGATCGGGTCATCACGGGGGCCGGAATGTCCAGCCCCCGACTGGTCGATGTGAATGGCGATGGAACCGATGAGATGGTGCTCGGTACCGACGACGGATACGTCCACGCAGTGGATGCAGATGGCATCGATCTACCCGGGTTCCCCGTCCGAACCCCGCCAGCCGCCTATTGGCACAGCGAATCGCTCGCGGCACAGGACTTCGGCATCATCGGCCCGGGTGAGGCCATCCCGGTGGGGTCACCAGCGGTTGCGGACCTCGACGGTGATGGGCTTAGTGAGATCGTTGTTACCGACCTTGGGGGCAATGTCTCCTGGTGGGACTCGACTGGCAGGTTGAAAGGTCAGGTCAGTACAGATCCGCGCTTCTCCCGCCAGGAGAACACCGACAGGTGGAACAGGGTGAAACGCGGCATCGCTGGCTCCGCTGCAGTCGATGACCTCGATGGTGACGGGACTCTTGAGGTGGTTGTCGCCGCAATGGATCGACATGTCTACGCATGGCACGCTGATGGCCGCCGCGTAGATGGATTCCCGGTGCTCGCAGTCGACCCGAACATGGTCGAATCGGTGGATCCCGACTCTCACCACGTCACCTTCCGGTCGCCCGAGGGGACCGGTATCGGCGGTGAACTCATCGCAACGCCTGCGCTCGGTGACCTCGACGGGGACGGTCATCCCGAGATCGTCGTCGGAGCACAGGAGCAGTACGACGAGCAGGTGGCAGTCTTCCCTGCCATCGGACTTGGTGGCACCAGCGGAAATACGCGTGTCTACGCCATCTCACCCGAGGGGACTCTCGCGTCAGGGGCAAGTTCTCGTGGACCGTCAAAGGTCCAACCCGACGCGCAGGCCATTCTTAGGGGTTGGCCGGTTCCTCTCCCGATGCTCCTGAGTGACGTGCTGCCAACCATTGGTGATGGCGTTTCGACCCAGGCCGCCATCGGAGACGTGACAGGTGGTCCCGAACCCGAGGTGGTCGTCTCGTCGGTGAGTGGACAGGTGATGGTCCTCAATACCTGGGGACGCTCGGCGTATCAGATATTGGATCTGCAGATCGCTCCCAACTGGCTCAACGCTGTTGGTCCCGGAACCGACAGCACCGACACCGGTCTAATCGTCAGTGCTTTCGGGGGGCCATCGATAGGTCGTATCGGATCGGATGACTCTTTGGATGTTGTGGCGACAACCTCGGGTCTGGGGCGGGCACTCGACACCCTCTTCACCAACTCCCAGGACGGCGACCCTCAACTGACCGTCTGGAACGGTCGAGATGGTTCCATCCGGAGTGGTTTTCCCAGGGTCACCGCCGACATCGCGTTCTTTGTGACTCCGGCAATTGTCGACGTCGACGGGGACGGCAGGAACGAGGCGGTCGCAGGTAACGGAGTACACCTACTTCAGGCTGCTTCGGCTACCGGTGCCGCCCCGGCCGGTTGGCCC
>CAUJEC010000221.1 GCA_963169245.1 Actinomycetota bacterium | reverse complement strand
GACCGTCTCGGACTGCCGACGTCGCGATCAGCGGAGATCGGATCGTGACAGTCGGCGAGGTCGACGACCCCGGTCTTCGCGAGATCGACGCGACCGGTCTTACCGTGACTCCCGGGTGGGTGGACGTCCACACCCACTATGACGGTCAGGCGACATGGGATCCCGAGGTGTCTCCGTCGTCATGGCATGGGGTGACGACAGTGGTCATGGGCAACTGCGGGGTCGGGTTCGCCCCGGTCCGCAAGGGCGAGCGGGAGTTCCTGATCCAGTTGATGGAGGGTGTCGAGGACATTCCCGGTGCGGCACTCGATGAGGGTATGACCTGGAACTGGGAGTCGTTCCCCGAATACCTCGATGAGCTTGAGCGGATGGCTCGGGTGCTTGATGTGGCGGCGCTGGTCCCCCATGGGGCTCTCCGTACCTACGTGCTGGGAACGGACCGCCCGAACGACGAGGCGACTGATGGCGAGATCGCCGAGATGGCTGCCCTGGCGCGTGAGGCGGTGATGGCGGGGGCGGTCGGAGTGTCCACGACGCGCACGTTGTTGCACCGGGCCAAGGACGGTGAGCTTGCGGCAGGAACGACTGCGGCGGCGCGCGAATTGATCGGGATCGGTTCCGCGCTGGGTGGAACTGGGCATCGGGTGTTCTCCATAGCGTCGGACATGATGGACCCGGCCTCGGAATTCGACTGGATGGCCGAGATCTCCCGGCGGGCCGAGATCCCCGTCACGTTCCAGGTGCTGGCGGTGGACTTCGCACCGCACTGGTGGCGTGACTGGATAGCGCGTGCGTTGGCAGCGAATCGGGAGGGCGCTTGGTTGGTACCTCAGGTGGCGGGCAAGCCGGCATCGGTGCTCGTAGGGTTCGACTCGACCTTCCATCCGTTCATCAACAACCCGGAGTATCGGCCGTATGCGGCGATGCCACTCGCCGAGCGGGTTGAACACCTGCAGGATCCCGCGGTGCGGGCCCGGATCATCGAGGCGTCGACCGGCCGACCACTGGCAGGGTTGGAAGCGTTCATGGCCGCCAACCTCGACAAGCTCTTCCCGCTGGGCGATCCGCCTGACTACGAACCTGATCCGTCCACGAGTATCGCTGCGGTGGCAGCGAGCGAGGGGCGAGCGCCTCTTGAGGTCGCCTACGACATGATGCTCCGAAACGATGGTACTGAATTGTTGTATCTTCCGATGCTGGGTTATGTGAACGGTTCGTTGGACGACATCGGCGAGATGCTGCGTCATCCTGCGACTGTTCTGGGACTCGGCGATGGTGGTGCCCATTGTGGGGTGCTCTGCGACGCGAGCCTGCCTACGTTCATGTTGACTCACTGGGCCCGGGACCGGTCTCGTGGCGATCGACTGTCGGTGGAAGAGGTTGTCAATCACCAGACCCGGCGTGCGGCGCTCCTGTACGGCTTTGAGGACAGGGGCCTGTTGGAACCGGGCTATCTGGCGGACGTGAACGTCATAGACATGGAGAACCTGACACTTCTGCCACCCAAGATGGTCTATGACCTGCCTGCCGGTGGGAAGCGGTTGATCCAGGATGCAGTCGGGTATGTCGCCACGGTGAAGTCCGGCGTAGTGGTGCGCGAGAACGGCAAGGCAACGGGCGAACGGCCCGGAGTCCTGCTTCGAGGTGCACAGGCGGCGGTGGCGTCGGCCGCATAGGCGCGCCAACGCCCGGAGCGCGCGCCAAGGCCCGGGCGTGAGTGATCCAACCCACCCGCCCGGCTCCCAACGGATTCAACCCAACAGATTCAACCCAACAGAATCAACCCAACAGAATCAACCCAACAGACTCAACCCAACAGACTCAGCACTGACTGGGCCTTGGTGGCGCGTTGGACGGTGGCGCGTTGGGCGACTGAGAGGGTGGCGGAGGAGGGCAACCCGTGCGCTGCTTGCCGTGTCGTTGCGACCAGAATGACTTGCCAGAGGGTGATTCCCACCAGAACCACTGATCGTCGGTTGCGTGCATCGACCAACCCTTACGGTGGGTCACGCCGTGGTGGTATCGACAGAGGAGACCAGTGTTGGCAAGGTCGGTTCGGCCGTTGTTTATCCAATGCTGGACGTGGTGTGCATCGCACCAGGTGGCAGGGTTCTCACACCCGGGCCAGACGCATCCACCGTCACGATGGAACAGTGCCCGGCGAAGTGCGTCGTTGACGAGTCGCTGATCGCGTCCCAGGTCTATGACCATTCCCTCGGTGTTCATGACAACCGGACGGAAGGTGGGATCGCAGAGCAGGGTGAACTTGCTCGTATCGCCAATAGGGGTACCGTTCGAGTCGGTCACCAGATCGGGGTTGGCGGCGTTGATGACGAGGGACACGTCAGTGCGCGGCGCGACGGTTGGTGCGGATGCTGCAGATGCCGGTTTGCCAAGCGCCTCTCGAACAAGCTCCGAAAGGGCTAATGCCAGCAGCGTGCGGCGGGGTGGGATCTTGAGGTCACCCTTGACGCCTCCAGCGAGCTTCGCGTCGTTCTTCATCCGATGGAAGATCTGATCGGCCCGCTCTGATATGGCATCGAAGACAATGATGGCGTTGTCACCACAGAGTTGGCCCTTGATTCCGAGGGTCCCGCTCATTCCCGGCGAGAGCGTGAGCGTGTTGTCGGTGATGTCGTCGCCCGGGTTGTGCCCGCCGTCCTGATCGAGGAGCGCGGCAACCCCCTCGACTTCCTTCTTCCACCGCTCGAAGGTCATGAGCGGCACCAGATCTATCAGCCTTGTGACGAATGGTTTGAACTCGTCGATGATGCGAGGATTCGCGGCATCGACGAGGACCTTTGCGTGGTCGAAGCCGATCGCCCCCGATTCGAGTGATGATGCGATCTCAGGGAAATGGCGTCGGACTCTGTCGGCGACCTTCACCCGGGAGCGGGATCCACCTCCGGGCAGGAGGGCATTGTTTGCAAGCCATGAACCAGTTCGCATGCCGTGAACAGTGTCGGTTGTTCCGCGTGCGTCGAGTTCTGCGAGGACGGTAATGGAGAGCGAGTCGAGTCCTCGCCGGAGTGACTCGATGTTCAGTGCCAGCTCACAGAGCTGGTTGTCGTCGACATCGCTGAGCGCGCCATGGCAGATCAGGTCGGAACGAACAAGGGAGAACTGGTGGATGACATCGGTGAGCGCACTCGGGTCGTAACCCGGGGAGCCAGCATCTGAACCGATATCGAACATGTGTTCTATTCTAGTCTTAGGGGCATGAGATGCAAGAGAAAATTGGAAAAATAGCCAAAGTTCCTGGATATGGCTGGAAGTGGTTGATGGTGTACGGAGCGTGAGGTCGGGGGTCGACGGGCAGGCTCATCGTTCTGAGCGCGCCACGGGCCAACCGGCCGCGCCGACGGCCCTCACGGTCACGCCTTGGCGGAATCTCACTCCGCGGACCGAGCCTCCGCG
>CAUJEC010000220.1 GCA_963169245.1 Actinomycetota bacterium | reverse complement strand
TCAGTCATGGCACAACCGTACGCCATTACCGACCAGCTTCGTTCACCCTCACACACGCAACCTTGGGCACGGACACATCCACCGAATCGGCTGTGACGACGGCAACGATGCAACGCTCGGTGAATCCTGACCACCAGCCCGACGGCTGGAAACGGACCGTCGACGAATCCGCCACCGCCTTGACGTTGACGAACCCGTCAGTGTTTCGCACCTGCTCGGCAAGCGAGCCGGGCTTCTTGACTCCAGCGTTGAAGGCCAGGAAGTCCCGTGGTGTCGCGTCCTTCAACAGGACCTCGAGGTCTGCCGCAATGCGATCCGTGACCGAGTCGGCTGCTCTCTCGGCGAGGACCTTGGCGCCGACGACCAGCGCGATCACGACCACCAGTGCCACGATCCCGATGACCGCCCCACGATGTTCGCGAACCACCGACATACGCGACTTCGGATGGATCGGCTGAAGGGACCGGCCACTCAGCAGGGGTGGGACCAACGATGGCTTATCGCCGGGGCGGACCCGCACGACGCGAACTGCCTCGTCGCTGGATACTGACTCCTGTCCCTCGGCGGGCTTTGAGTCCGCTGCCGTTTCTGGGTCCTCGGCCGGTTCTGGGAGGTCCGCTGGTTCTGGGAGGTCCGCTGGTTCTGGATCCTCTGATCCGGAGGAATCAGGCTCGTCATTCACCGTCGGATCGGTCCATCCCGGTCACGGCCAAGCCTTCTCGGCGAACTCCTCACGCAACTTGTACTTGAGGACCTTGCGGAGTGTCTCATTGCGTGGGAGCGCATCGACGATCTCGAGTTGCTCGGGGGTCTTGAAACGCGTCAGCCCCTGCTCGGCTAGATAGGCGACCATCTCATCGAAGGTGAACTCGTCACCGGATTCGGGGCGCTCGATGACCGCACAGACTCGCTCGCCGCGCTCCCGGTCGGGAAGCCCGATGACAGCGACATCGCCGACCTTGGGGTGTGCGTAGAGCAGGTCCTCGATCTCCTTGGCCGAGATGTTCTCACCCTTGCGGATGATGATGTCCTTGAGGCGACCGGTCAGCACGACATGCCCGTCCTCGCGAACATGTCCGACGTCCCCAGTGCGGAAGTAGCCGTCGACGAACGCGGCCTCTGTCAGTTCTGTGCTGGTGTAACCCTTGGCGACCATGGGTCCACGAACCTGGACCTCACCGTCCTCGCCAATCCCGGCGACACGGCCGTCTTCGGTCACGATGCGGATCTGCGCGCCTGTCACAGGCTTTCCGACAGTGTTGGCGAGCTGCTCATCGGTGTCCGACGGTGAACCCTGAGTGATCATCGGTATCGGATGGCGAACCCTGGGTGATCATTGGTATCTCTGTCATCCCATAGCCATGACAGGTCTTGATACCCATCTCGTCGAGCACCTCGCGGAAGATCTCCGGGGGCATCGGGGCGCCGCCACCGGAGAGCGCACGGAGCGTCGGGATGATCTTCTCGCCCGGGGCCTTGCGTTGCTCGTTGACGAACATCTGATAGAACGCGGTGCTGCCGCCCGCCATCGTCACGCCCAGTCGGGCGTAGGTCTCGACAGCGTCCGCCGGATTGAAAGCCTCGACCAACACAACCGACATGCCGGTGAAGAGCACCATGAGCAGATAGTCGGGACCGGCTATGTGCGCGTAGGGGAAGGCCATCGAGCCGACATCGGCAGAGGTCATCTCGAGCGCGTCAGCCAGTCCCTTACCGCCGGCGAAAAGGGTCCCGTCCGTATGGAGAACTCCCTTGGGGTCAGAGGTGGTTCCCGACGTTGAGTAGATCCAGCGAACCGGTTCCTCGCCATCCGCGTACTCGGCCACCGGAGGAAGGGTCGACACATCACCATCGGTCAGATCCGCGAAGGTCAACACAACGGGGCTCGGGTCCATCTCGGAAGCGAGCTTGGATGCCATTGCGGCGTAGTCGAAGCCCTTCCACTCCCCCGGTACGAGCACGAAAGCCGCGTTCGTGTGCCGCATCACGAAACCGAGTTCCTTCTCGCGGTAGAGATGCAACACCGGGCTCTGCACCGCACCCAGACGGGCGAGCGCCGCGGAGGCCACGACCGATTCCATGCTCGTGGGCAACTGCCAGGTGATGGGCGTCTCCGCACCGATCCCACGGGCCGCCAGACCCGCGGCGACCCGCTCGGATCTGTCGCGGAACTCCTTGAACGTGAGAGTTGTCCCGTCCTCCGCGATCAGCATCGGCGCATCGGGGGTCTCGCCTGCACGGTCTTCAATCAGTTGCCAGAAACTTGCCACCCCAGAAAGGTACCTGAGCGTGTGGGCACTCCGCGCGAATCGGTCCGATCAGTTCGACGACCGGTTTACCGGGCGGTTCAGCCGAACAGGGACGAAAGGTCGAACGGCGAGGACGGTTGACCCAGACAGTTCTGTTTCATCCAGGTTCCCATGTTGGCCACCGCGCTCTCGACCTGCGGGCTTGAGAGGATCGCCTCTGTCTGGGCTTCACGGTCGAGCGCGTCGGCCTCGATGGCCGAGAGGTCCTTCCATGTCTGACGGAGCGTCTCCATGGATGGTCGAACCGCCGGAGGCGAAATGTCCACGAGGTGCCTGAAGAAGTCCTCGAGTGCCACCAGCATCTGAGCGATGCCAGATGGTGTGGTTACCAGACCCGACGCATCGAGATCTCCGCCCAGCACCGTCTTGACCGTCTTGGATGAAAGTATCGAACACAGGTCGGTCTCCTGTTGGAAATCCCGGAGCTGTTGAAGAAGCGCGACCGCCTCGGTGCTGAGGCCGGGCCCTGCGTACTCGGTGACTGGCGGAGCCGTGGGAGGCGGCCCTGCGATGGTGTCACGTGAGGAGTCGTGATCGATCTCGCGTGTTGGAGACGTTGACGAGCAGGCTCCGGCAAGGACCGCTATGACCGCCAGGACGATGACGGCCGAGCGACGACCCAGAGCCCGGCGAGCTACGTTCCCGGAAACTACCGACGGCCGGTTGGGACCCATCGAAGGTTCAGCTCTTTCGGGCGTTGAGGAGCGCGCTGACCGCCTTGCCGTCCGCCTGCCCCTTGGTGGCCTTCATGACCTGACCCACAAAGAAACCGGTGAGCTTGCCGTCACCGTCACAGTAACGCTGCCACTCGTCGGGATTCGCAGCGATCACCTCGTCAACAGTGGTTGCGAGCGCATCGGTATCCATCGCCTCGAAACCATGAGCCTTCGCGATGTCCACCGGACTCGCCCCCGTCTCAACCATTTCGGCGATGACCTGCTTGGCTTGGGTCGCGCTCAGATCGCCCCCGGTCTCCATCTCGGTGAGTTTCGCCAGGTTCTCAGGTGTCAGGTCAACAGCCCTGGGGTCAGCCAGGTTGTGCTCGGCGTGGGTGACCACCCGCGACCCATCGGCACCAAGGTCGACCGCTGCGATGCAGAGCGCATCGAGTCCACGCTCGACTATCAGGCCGGCCTGAGCCGGCGTGGCACCCGTCCGATCGACCAGATCATGACGCCGCTGTGCCGGAAGCGAAGGCAGTTCACTGCGCACACGTTCGATCCACTCGGCAGAGGGATCGAGTTCCACCAGGTCGGGCTCGGGGAAGTACCGATAGTCATCGGCCTCCTCCTTGGAACGGAGTTTGTGGGTCCGGCCTTCTGACTCGTCCCAGTGACGGGTCTGCTGTTCGACCTTCTCACCTGCCTCGATGAGAGCGACGTGGCGTGCGGCTTCGTAGTTGATTGCTCGACCCAGGCTGCGCAAGGAGTTGATGTTCTTGACCTCGCAACGAGTGCCGAATTCGGTCTCGCCACGGCGACGGACCGACACGTTGCAGTCGACGCGCATCGATCCCTCCTCCATCTTTCCGTCCGATGCACCAACAGCCACGAGGATCGCCCGCAACTCCGACACATAGGCCTTGGCGTCATCGCCATTGCGCAGGTCAGGACGCCCAACGATCTCGAGTAGTGGCACGCCGCAGCGGTTGTAGTCGACAAGTGAGTAGTCGGCCTCATGGATACGACCTCCGCCCCCGATGTGAGTGCTTTTGCCTGTGTCCTCCTCGAGGTGGGCCCGTTCTATGCCGATTCGTTTTCCATCGGGAAGCTCAATCCAACCATCGATGTTGATCGGAAGGTCGAACTGCGAGATCTGGTAGTTCTTCGCCTGATCCGGGTAGAAGTAGTTCTTGCGAGCGAAAATAGATCGTTGGACAGTGCAGTGGAGTGCCAGTCCGACGCGGATGGCCAGTTCCACGGCCTGTTCGTTCAGCACCGGCAGAGCTCCGGGGAGTCCGAGCGTCACCGGATCGATGTTCGTATTGGGCTCACCACCAAACTCATTGGGGGCAGATGAGAAGAGCTTGGTACGGGTGGCGAGTTCGGCGTGAACCTCCAACCCGATGACGGTCTCCCATTCGCTTTCATCGAAGTCACTCATCACAGACCTCCCTCGTTCGCCACAAGCGTTCGGGGTGAACCGAGTTGGCTCCCCAGCGGTTGAGCGGCCTCGAGCACCGCAGCAGCCGCAAACATCGTCGTCTCGCCGAGCGTCGGCGCCATCAGTTGCACTCCGATCGGCAGCCCGTCCGAATCCAGTCCGAACGGCACCGACATAGAAGGTTGACCAACCAGGTTGCTGGCGATGGTGCAGATGTCGTTCATGTACATGGCCATGGGGTCAGAGACCTTCTCGGCCAGCTTGAAGGCAGTGGTCGGCGTGGTCGGCGTCAACAAGACGTCGACGTTGTTGTAGACGGCGTCGAAATCACCCCGGATGACCGCACGCACCCGCTGGGCCGTGCCATAGAAGGCGTCGTAGTAGCCAGCTGAGAGCGCGTAGGTACCAAGCATGATCCGACGCTTGACCTCGTCCCCAAAGCCCTGGGTGCGGGTACGTTCCATCATCTCGCCCGTAGTGGGAGCGTCCACGCGAAGGCCATAGCGGACGCCGTCGTAGCGCGAGAGGTTCGACGACGCCTCGGCAGGGGCGATGATGTAGTACGCCGAGAGCGAGTAGTCGATGGTCGGCAGAGACACCTCTTCGACGATGGCTCCAGCAGCGACGAGCGCCTCGGCAGCCTGATTGACAGACGCCAACACCTCGGGGGCGATTCCGTCACCCATGAGTTCGCGCACCAGTCCCACGCGAAGCCCGGCGACTCCGTCGTCAAGGTGTGCCGATACACGCGGGGCTGGCGTCGGAAGCGAAGTCGAATCCCCTGAATCGTGACCCGAGATGACATCCAGCACCAGTGCAGCGTCGGCCACGGTGTGGGTGAGAGGCCCGATCTGGTCGAGCGAGGACCCGAACGCGATGAGCCCGAGCCGGGAGACGAGCCCATATGTGGGCTTCACGCCTACCAGCCCGCAGAACGCCGCCGGTTGGCGGATCGATCCACCCGTGTCCGAACCGAGCGCCACCGGAGCGAAACCTGCAGCGACCGATGCCGCCGAACCGCCAGACGATCCTCCGGGAACCCTGGTGGTGTCCCGCGGGTTGAGGGTGGGTCCGAATGCCGAGTTCTCCGTTGATGAACCCATGGCGAACTCGTCCATGTTCGCCTTGCCGACCGTCACCGCGCCTGCGGCGGCGAGTTTGCGAACCACCGTTGCGTCATAGGGAGGAATCCACCCATCGAGCATCCTCGACGAACATGTGGTGGGAACACCCTTCGTACAGATGTTGTCCTTTATGACGATCGGCACGCCGGCGAGCGGGCCGACGTCCTCGCCTGCTGAAACTCGGGCATCTATCTCATTGGCTCGTTGCCGGGCCGCGTCGTCATCGGTGTGATTGAAGGCATGGATGGTGCCTTCGGACGCTGCTGTTCTTGCAAGGTGAGCATCTAGAACCGCAGATGCGCTGAGGGTTCCGCCCGCCACGGCCTCGGCAATGGCAGTAGCTGTCGGGTAGGTGGTCGCTCCATCGTGGGTCATGACGGCTCCCCGAGCACTGGTGGGACTCGGAACTGCCCATCCTCACTGCAGGGTGCCGATGCCAACACATCGCCACGATCGAGAAGTTCACCAACCTCATCGGCACGCATGACGTTGCTGAGTGGTACCGGCTGCGTCATCGGCTCCACACCCGACAGGTCGAGTTGGCCCATGTCCGAGGCATGGTCGAGGATCGCTGCGAGTTGCCCCGTGAAGGTCTCGAGTTCGGATGGTTCGAGGTGGAGTAGCGCGAGTCTCGCAACCTTCTCCACGTCATCTTTGGAAATTCGGTCATTCATTTCGGGCCCGAGACTATCGGCACTCCTGTCCCGGCACCTTCCGACAGACCGGCGCTTGCTCATAGAGCGCTCAGTCCCATGGCGCCCTCCGCCCGCCTAGCAGCGGCGATCGCGTCCCAACGCCGATTTGGAGCCGTTGGCAGGTAGCTTGACAGCTTGCCCGATTCAACAAACTCTCCCGAGGACGTCACAGGTCCGAAATTCCCGAGCCCTGGCGCTGGCCGCAACGGCAGTGGAGAGGACCGCAACGGTGAGGACCGACGCGGCGGACCGTCGAATCCCACTTCCGGGGCCGGCCTCGGCAAACGACGTCTGACCCGGCGTCTCATCCTGGGAACAGTCGCTCTCGCTCTCGTCGTCTGGGCCGTCGCCGCCGCCTTGAAGGTCAACTCCGCATACTCATCAGCAAAGGCGGCCAGAGCGCAACTCGAGGAGTTCCGTAAGTCGAGTGGAGGTAGCTTCTCGGGTCTCGAGCCCCTGACGAAGGCCCCTGATCTTGCACCCGCAAGATCCGCGAAGATCGAGTTCGCCAAGGTGAGCAATGACCTGTCCTCGCCAATCGTGGCTCCGCTGCGGGTCGTGCCCGTGCTCGGACGACAGTTGGGCGTGATCCGCACTCTGAGTGAGTCCTCCGAGACGCTCATCGGCTCTGTCATGGGCACATTCGACGACGTTCGCCAGACCCTCGATGACGCCAGAGCCGTACCCCCCGACAAGCGAGTGAGCGCACGACTCGATGCAGCAGCCAGCCTCCAGCAGTCACTGGAGGAACTGGTTGAACCTCTCGGCACACTGGAGACTGGAACCACCGAGGGACTGACGTCATCGGTCCGCAAGGCCCAGAACGACTTCGTCCGTAATCGTGATGAACTCGTCGACTCGCTCAGCCGCGCGGTCGCATCGGTGAAGGGAACGAGGACCTTTCTCAGCGGACCCAACACCTATGTGGTACTTGCTGCGAACAACTCCGAGATGCGAGCGGGGTCGGGGATGTTCCTCCAGGCGGGAGCAATGACCATCGCCAACGGCGAGTTCCTCATGGGCGATCTCGACCCGACCGAGGACATGGCGCTCTCGGATCCAGTCGATGGGTTTGATCCGGAGTTTCAGGGCGTCTGGAATGATCTCGCACCCGGTGCAGAGTGGCGCAACATCAATCTGACCTCACGCTTCGACGTATCGGGACGAATCGCGCTCGACATGTGGTCCAAGCTCGGCAATGGCCAGGCACAGGGCGCAATGGCGGTCGATATCGCCGCACTCACTCGACTTCTCAAGGTCGTCGGCCCCGTGCAGATCACACAACCCGACGGCGAGGTAGTGGAACTGACATCGGGCAACGTGACCAGATACCTGATGATCCAGCAGTACAAGAACATGTCTCGGGACTCCGACGCGACGGGCCGAGAGGAACGACGAAGCCATCTGGGTGAAGTCGCAAAGGCAGTCTTCGAATCGTTCAACAGTTCCGACCTCGGTCTGGAGGAACTGATCGACGCTCTGGTGGACGTCGGCCGAGGTCGACATCTGATGGCATGGTCACCTGATCCCGTTCAACAGGCGGCATGGGTCGAGTTGGGTCTGGCCGGTCAGGTTCCTGAGAACGGAGTGCTGTTCGCTCTGATCAACCGCGGGGCCAACAAGCTTGATCAGTTCATTGACGTCAAGGCAACGATGTCGGTGTCAACTGTGTCGGGGTCATCGGGCTCGGGGGCATCGAGTGATGGTCTGCGGCACGTGGCGATCGACTTCACTATGACCAACACGACACCCGATGGCCTTCCCAGCTACATGACGGGGGGCGACCCACGGACCGGGGTCGGTCCGGGCGACTACACCGGCTACCTGTCTCTCAATATCCCAAGTGGCGCAGGGAATCCCGTGATCGAAGGCGCCGATCTGCTCGCCTTCCCCATAGACGGCGACACAAGAGTGATGATCGCGAAAGTCACGATCTCAAGAGGACAGAGTCTCAATCTGAGCGTCGGCTTCGACCTGCCGACCGGCTGGGACGCAATCGACGTTCAACCGAGCGCCAGGATTCCGGCCTCCAAATGGAGCTTCGGCAACCAGGAATGGACCGACGCCGGACCTGAACGAATCAGTCTCGGCGGTTGATCGTCCGCCACGACGTTGCGGATCGACCGATCTGTTGCCTGCCGAGCGATTGAATATCACTCTCGGTGGCAACACGACCCGTTTGGGCGTCGGGCCATCGCTTCATGGGGCGAATTACCCACTTTTAGTGGTTGGAATTGACTATGAATCAACAATACGTGGTGTTACCTTGT
Source organism: Actinomycetota bacterium (assembly GCA_963169245.1). Lineage (GTDB taxonomy): Bacteria > Actinomycetota > Acidimicrobiia > Acidimicrobiales > Microtrichaceae > JAGQSZ01. The sequence continues at coordinate 889 of CAUJEC010000220.1, read as the reverse complement.
GGTCATGGGTAAGACACTCCGAACAACTTTCATCGCTCTGGCGGCAGCGATAGTTGCCACCTTCGCATTCGCATCTGTTGCGGGCGCAGAGGGCAACAACTCCTACGTCGGGAACACGGTCGCGACCACACCGACTTCGGTTACCCCGAAGAATCCCGGTCAGGTTCTCTCCGCCACGTCGGAGAACGCCCCTGCGGCAGCGGCCAAGACCGAGGTCAAGGGCGAGTCCCTCGCCTTCACCGGTAGCGACGCAACAACCCTCGCCCTCGTCGGCGTGGTTGCGGTTCTCGCTGGCGGCTCGATCCTGGTTATCCGTCGACGCAGCGTCAGCTGAACCCCAGCGTCGAGTTGACCTGCCACGGCAGGTCCGCTGGCCACTGAGGTCCTTCCACTGAGGTTCATCTGGTGGCGGACGCACAACTGATCCCGGAACTGCGTCTGCTGTCCATGGTCGCTGGTGTCCAAGGAAGCCAACCCCGGGATCGTCACGAACAACAAGTCGAGCGTCGCTGATCCATTTCAGTGACGCTCGACCTTTATACGCCTGTCCTCAGCCAGCTCCAGCAACTGACCGGGGCGGCTCAGGGCTAGGAGGATTCCATTCACCTCGGTTGCCTCCGCAGCGTGTCCTCTCTTGGCGGCGGGCACCACTGAGAGGGGTCTGGAGAAATCGACGGAGAGAATCAACCCGGATGATGCGACGGTGAGGTCCAGAGCCTTGGAGTCGACCAATGCCGGGCCCAGTCGGGTGATGTCCTCCCGGCGAAACAGAGTCGGCTCGGCAAGCGCGAGCGGGTCGACCAGAGTCAGACCGGCAGGCACGATCACCAGACACCTGAGCGACAGCCGATTCAGAAGGCGGAACCCATACCAGGCACAGGCCCCGGCG
>CAUJEC010000219.1 GCA_963169245.1 Actinomycetota bacterium | reverse complement strand
GTGTTCCTTCTCGGTGGACGCTACTTCGAGGATCGCGCCAAAAAGCGGTCCGGCGCGGCGCTTCGGGCACTGATGGACCTTGGCGCGAAGGAGGTATCGGTTCTCCGCCCGGCGACGGTTGGTGCCGGTACGGCCGAAGTCGAGGTGCTAATCCCAATTGGTCAACTCGTTGTCGGCGACCGTTTCGTGGTGCGTCCAGGGGAGAAGGTCGCCACCGATGGACGGGTGGTCGAGGGCAACTCGGCGCTCGACACGTCCATACTCACAGGCGAGTCGGTCCCGGTTGAGGTCGGCCCCGGTGATCAGGTCACCGGCGCGACGATCAACGCGTCGGGGCGTCTCATTGTCGAGGCGACAAAGGTTGGCTCCGATACTGCTCTGGCCCAGATAACCGAACTGGTGCGCCGCGCGCAGTCGGGCAAGGCCCCGATGCAGCGACTGGCGGACCGAATCTCATCGGTGTTCGTGCCGATCGTCATCCTGATATCAGGAGCGACACTCGGATTCTGGTTGGGACAGGGCGAGCCGACAACCTTCGCGTTCACTGCAGCGGTGGCGGTTCTGGTGATCGCATGCCCATGCGCGCTCGGACTTGCAACGCCGACTGCTCTGCTCGTCGGAACGGGTCGAGGCGCACAACTCGGAATCCTCATCAAGGGTCCAGAGATTCTGGAGTCCGCCCGCGGTATAGACACCGTCCTGTTGGACAAGACCGGCACGGTGACCACAGGCGTCATGAAGCTGGTGGGTGTGGAGACCGCTGTCGATGTCAGCACCGAGGAGTTCCTATCTGTTGCCATCGCACTCGAAGGCCCGTCTGAGCATCCGATCGCCAAGGCGATCGTCGCTGGGGGCATCGAGCAGCTGGGCACAGACCCGAGGCTCACAGTCGAGGACTTTGTCGCTCATGCCGGCGGGGGAGTATCAGCGATCGTTGACGGCAAGCCGTTGCTGGCTGGAACCGACCGTCTGCTGGCCGCCAACGGAGTCGCACTTGACCCTCGACTCACCGAACTGAAGACGGCCCACGAACTCAATGGACGAACGGCAATCACCATCGCATCCGAACAGCGGGTGCTCGGCCTAGCCGTTGTGGCCGACACGCCGAAGCCATCGAGTGCCGAGGCGATCAGTCGGCTCGTGGCAATGGGCCTGAAGCCGATCATGTTGACAGGCGACAACGAACGCGCTGCGAAGCGAGTTGCTGCCGAGGTCGGGATCGAGTCCGTGATGGCAGAGCTTCTGCCAGAGGACAAACTCTCCAAGGTTCGTGAACTCCAAGAGTCCGGCGCGGTCGTGGCGATGGTGGGCGATGGAGTCAATGACTCCGCTGCTCTGGCCCAGGCTGATCTGGGTATCGCGATGGGCGCAGGAACCGATGTCGCCATGGAGGCCAGCGATCTGACCCTGATCAGCGACGACCTCAACGCGGTGGCGGACTCGATCCAACTCTCCAGACGGACCCTGGGAACCATCAAGGGAAACCTGTTCTGGGCCTTCGCCTACAACGTCGCTGCAATACCCCTTGCAGCCTCGGGGCTGTTGAACCCGATGATTGCGGGCGCAGCGATGGCGTTCTCAAGCATCTTCGTAGTCACCAACAGTCTGCGGCTGCGACGGTTCACGCCAAGGCACTGATCGAGCTTTCGGATTTCGAGAGCCGGCTTGGACCCCGAACAGCGCGTCCGCGTGTTCCGGGTCGGATCGAGATCCGCGAGACTCGATATATGAGACTCTCGATCTGGCCGACCGCGCAGCAACCCTGGGAGGACATCCTCGAGGTGGTCACCTACGCGGACGATGCCGGTTGGTATTCGGCGTACGTGTGGGACCACTTCATGGGCGACGGCGCTGGATTCGGTGCCGAGACGGTCCCGACGCTGGAGTCGACCGCCCTCTTGGCAGCGCTTGGAGCGCTCACAACTTCGATCCGTCTAGGTTCGATGGTCTTGGGCAACACGCACCGCCACCCCGCCGTCGTGGCGAACTGGGCGGCGACGGTCGACCTGATAACCGGCGGTCGCTTCACCCTGGGGCTCGGCGCCGGATGGCAGACCAACGAGCACCGAATGTATGGAATCGACCTGCCTCCAGCGGGTGAGCGACGGCGACGCCTGGATGAGTCGTGTGCCGTGATCAGGACTCTGCTGATCAACGACCGATCCACCTTCGATGGCGAGTTCTACCAACTCGATGGCGCGCTCTGTGAACCTAAACCTATACAGGACAGACTTCCGCTGCTGATCGGGGCCAAGGGGGATCTGATGCTGCGAGTGGTGGCCAAGCACGCGGACCGCTGGAACATGTGGAGCCTTCCAGAACAGTTCCGTGAGCGCAGCCGAGTGCTCGACGTCGAATGCGAACGAATCGGCCGGGACCCATCTGAGATAGCGAGAACCACCCAGGCCCTTGTGTTCCTGACCGAGGACCCCACGGAGGCACGTCGACTTGTCGACTCGGTCGCGCCTCGGGCAGCAATCGCTGGGCCGGCAACCGTGTTCGCCGAAACCGTGGCCCAATGGGCGGCGTTTGGCGTCGACGAGGTCATCGTTACCGACATGAACATGGGGCGTGGCTCACGGAGACTGGAAACGCTAGCGACCCTTCACGACGCAGTGGCCTCGATGCTCGATTGATTATCGGGCCGGAGGGGTGCCCGGACGCGAGTGAGGAGGGGCCTAAGCCCCTCCTCACTTTCGCGCTTCCCAGAAACCCGCCAAGGAGACAAGCGGGTTGTAAATGGGGGTGGGTTCGCTACTGGCTCCCCGTCGACTGAGCGACCATACGATGGCGACGGATCTTTGCTCCCCGAGCTGCTTTCCTGTGTGTATCTATTGGTACAGAGATCCGATCGGGAAGGCAAGGGTCCGGTGACGAAATAGTCCAAATGGCCTATTCAGCAGGCCGGTGTCGCTGGCGATGACCGCCTGCGGAGAGGCTCAGGCGAACTCCGGCGGAGGCTCAGCACGCAACGCTCGGGAAAGCCTTGCCAGATACTCCGACCGGGAGACCTCGGTTACCCCGAGGGTCACCAGATGGTCAGTCGCCCATTGGACGTCGATTATCGCGTCGGGGGCACCCGCGAGGATCCGACACATCGCCACGACGGCGGCCTTGGAGGCATCGGTCCTTCGATGGAACTTCGACTCAGCGGCAAAGAGCGACCCGATGGAGACGCCGTAGAGGCCGCCGACAAGGTCTCCGGACTCGAAAACCTCCACGCTGTGCGCCCAGCCCATCTCATGCAGTCGGCCATACGCGCTACGGATGTCTGAGTTGATCCAACCGTGACGACGCCGAGGATCCCCACATCCCTCGACCACCGCATCAAAGGCGGTGTCGACGTGGATCTCGAAATGTCTCATCGACCGCCGCAGCGAACGACTCACGTGGACCTGGTCGGGGATCAGGACGCCACGTGGATTGGGGGAGAACCATCCGATGTTGCGACGACCCAGCGGCATAGGGAAGAACCCCTTGCTGTAGGCCTCGATGAGGGTCCCAGGTTCGAGGTCGCCGCCGATGATCTCGGGTCCGTCATCGGGTGCGTCATCGAGGACGGGAAAGATCCATCGACTTGGTTCAATCGCTTCGCGCACTCAGCCCGATGCTAGGTGGAGAGCTGTGACCAGGTGTAGAGACTGCGACCCCGGCGTCAGGGGGCTGGGCAAAGCCGGGCAGGGAGCTGGGCAGAGTTGGTCAGGCAACGCCGGGTAAAAGAGGCGACGAGGGGGCCGCGCTCCCCCTCGTCGTCGGACTTGATCAGTTGTGGGTCGAGATGGCCCTTTCGACCCGAGGCCGATGCTCAGATCGTGATTCCGAGCCTGTAGGCCTGGGACTTGTCATCCCATTCGAGTTGGATGCGGGGCTCCTTGCGGACGACCCGGTTCGTGAACGAGGCCACGAACGCTGTGTCGACCGAAGCCGGCGTGTTTTCCGTCTTGTCCAGTGTCTTGACCATGACAAGTTCTACGGACGACCCGACGGTTTCCTGAAGCGCTTTGGTCCTAGCGCACCACTCGATTGAGTCGTTTGGTCTACTTCTTGGAGTAGTCGTAGAACCCGCGGCCCGACTTACGGCCCAACAGGCCTGCCGAGACCATCCGGCGAAGCACCGGAACGGCCGCATAGTTGGGGTCCTTGAACTCCTCATAGAGCGCATCGAGGATCGACAGTGAGGTGTCGAGACCTACGAGGTCCAACAGCGCGAGGGGACCCATCGGGAAGTTGCAGCCGCCCTTCATGGCTGTGTCGACGTCCTCTGCAGTGGCTGTTCCGGCCTCCACGAGACGGACGGCGTTGTTGAGGTACGGGAAGAGCAGGGCGTTGACAATGAAACCGGCACGGTCCTTGACCGCCACGGCGTCCTTGCCACAACTGGTTGCGAACTCCGTTGCTGCGGCGACGGTCTCATCAGAGGCCGTGAGGGGAGCGATGATCTCCACGAGCGACATTGCAGGAGCCGGGTTGAAGAAGTGGATACCCACAACCTTCTCGGGGCGGCTGGTGGCCACGGCCATCTCGACAACGGGAAGGGTCGAGGTATTGGTGGCAAGAATCGCGCTCTCCTTGACGATGCCGTCGAGTTCGGCGAAGAGACCACGCTTGACGTGCAGATCCTCGACGACCGACTCGATCACCAGGTCACAGTCCTTGAGCGCCTCAAGTGAATCAGTGGCGCTCACCCGAGCGAACACGGCATCCGCATCGGCCTGCTCGATGCGTCCACGCTCGACCTGGCGGTCGAGGGACTTCTTGAGCGACGCGACCATGGCGTCAGCGGTCTCCTGCTGGCGAGAGCGGAGCACCACGCTGTACCCGGACTTCGCTGCAACCTCAGCGATTCCCGAGCCCATGATGCCCGAACCGATTATCCCCACACTCTGAATTGTCATGGGGCGACAGGCTATCGGCCAACGGCTCCACGGCGAAACCGTGGGAGCGTCAGAGCCCTGTCGTTGTCGACTGATGCTCAGCGTCGGCAAGACTGTGAGCCATGGACGAACTCGACATGAGCGGCAGGACAGTCTTCGTGACCGGCGGCGGTCGGGGCGTGGGAAGGGCGATCACCGAACGATTCCTGGGTTTGGGCGCACAGGTGGCGATATGCGGTCGCAGCACGCCCGAGGACATGCCGAGTGTCGATGGACGCAGAGCGGTCTTCTACCAGTGTGACGTTCGCTCCTATGAGGACTCCGAGGCCAC
>CAUJEC010000218.1 GCA_963169245.1 Actinomycetota bacterium | reverse complement strand
GTTTCGTAGCATTGTTCGTCAAACTGTCCAAGGTCACACCAGCTCCCGCCTTCTCCGGACCACTAATTATCATCCGAAATTGAATGACAATCAAAGGGCTTCTTTTGGGCAAAACAACTATCTCCCGCACATCTCACGCAGAGTGAAATCGCTCTCACCATTCGTCAGCGTTCGGTCCGCATTGTGAGACGAGCCATCCTCTGGTCGGGCACTTTCACGATGCCCGACTGATCTCCGCCAACGAAGGGGCGACCAACTGACTTGATCGTCAGTTCGGTTTCGTCCTGGTTCACGAGGGGCTGATTGAACCACGAAAGCCGGTAATCGGAGCCCGTTGCGACTGAACCACTCAGCTTGACTGTCACAGTTCGCGACGCTTCCGGTGGAATCCCAATCAGGAAGCTGTGTCGTTTGAGGTTTCCCGACTCGGTTCGCGTGCCAACGGGAATCAGCTTGCCGCCGGCGGTGGCTGAGTCGACATCGAAGGGGGTGATCACCGAGAGCACCATCGAGTTGGTTCCTGGCGCACTGCCTGCGGGCGAGGCGCTGATCAGAGACGGCAGACCGGACTTGGGGGCTGTGTTTGCCAGCGCGATCTCGACCTGAGCGGAAACGGCGCCGGACTCGGGGTCCCACGCAACCCGGTAGTCGATGCTGCGTTTGAGATAGGAGTCGATCTTGGAGGGGAAGGCGCTGCGGGTGATGACAGCCATCAGGTCTCCACCTTTGGGCTGGGAGAACGTCTGATCCAGCCCCAGACGTCGAAGCAGTGGTTCGTCGGTTCCGTGCATTGACTTGAATTGCAGTCGGCCCTGCTCGATGACGCTTCCGAACGAATCCACGATGTTGGCGACGGCGGGCAGACGGTCACTCGTCAGTCGGTCGAGAGCGGTCTCGACGAGTCCCTTGACCGGGTCCTCGGCGCCGTGGTCAACAGCGAACTGCTCTCGGGTCAGATAGGAGACGGCGTTACCTGCGTTGATCTCACGTGGACCTATGCCAGCGGAGGCCACCGCAGTTGAGACGTTCACGGGTCCAACAACACCCAACACGGCAGCGAATGCATAGGGGTCGGCGTAGAGGACCCCGTCGAGTGGTGCTCCGATGTCTGACTGCGGGTACAGGTCTGCGGCAATACGCGAGACGTCGTCCATGTTGGGACTCGCCCCCCAGTTCTGTGGGAAGCGGGTCGGGTTCATTTCCAACATCGCCGGGGGTAACCCGATCGGGTTGCGTATCTGTGGTGAAGGTGTCGTCCCGGGACCGAACACGGCGTAAGGGCTCACCACGCGGACGACTTTGAGCGCGCCGTTGGTGGCGGTGATCTCTGCAAAGGTTCCCAGGTGTCCGCCGACGTCTCTGGCCTCGGCGGGGTTGCCGAGCAACATCAGGTATCGGCGCTCACTCTGTCCGCCGAGGATCGCCGGGAGCTTCTTGACTGCCAGGGACGCCGTCTCGGCACCGGATCGGACACGGGCGGTCTCCGAGGCGAACTTGTCGAGCTTGGAACGGAGAGGACCGAGAATCCACGGCGAATCGAGCCTCGCGATCTGCCTGTCAACTCCCCGAAGGACCGACTCGGCCCGTGTCACTTGGCCTTCGAAGGAACTGAGGGTGACCAGGTCAATACCGCCGCCCTCTAGTTGGAGACGGTTGTAGTCAACGTTTCCAGCGATGCTTGCCGCTGTGCGGGTGATCGCGGCACCAGAGCTGGCAGCGCTTTGGACGGCATCCAGGTTCTGGGAAACGACGGGAACGAGTCGCGCGGGGTAGGTCCAGATGGCCGATGCCGTGGAAACTGCGGAGTCGAAACGTTCAGCCGCCGCGTCGAAACTCTTGGCGGATTCGGCGGTCGACGACTCTGTCATTCCCTTAGCGGCGGCGATCGTCTGCGAAGCCGCCGTGTTGAGAACGTTTCGCTGGGTGACAACAACGGCCCCCGCGATGACCACCCCGATAGCGATTACAGCGACGCCAGCGATGAGCCCGATCCTGATTCGACGTCGTGATCGAGAGCGGGCCACCCGATACCCGGAGAACCAAAGCGGGATGACAGCAGCAGCCGCTAACAGCGCGGTGGCCCCGGTTGTGTTGGGCCACACCAGATCGAGGGCGCACCAGCCAACAAGCAGGCCCGAGACGGCTCCTAGGACACGGTCGCGCCGGTCCTCCCAAGCGAGTGCTCCGGTGAGAACGAGCGCAGCAACCGCTGGGACCAACATGAAGGTTGTTGACCCGATCAGAACAAGTCCTGCTGCGATGACAAGGCTCCAGCGTCGAGCTCGAGACGCTGCGAGCACGGTGGCGACCATGAATCCGCATCGGTAGGCGACGTCGATGAACGAATGTCCGGTTGGTGCGGCATCAGAGGTGACACTGACCAGCACGCAGCCCATCACGCACACAGCGGCGATCATGCGACGCTGGTCATCACTCAGGCTGGATTTCCTATTGCGGCGCCGCGTCGGCTCGGTCTGGTCGTTAGGGGTCATTGATGTCGCCTCTCCCGGACGACGCATTCAAACATGTCGAACAGTGTGCCTCAGGAGTGTGACGGTGCAGCTAAACCGCTCAGGGGTAAAACTGCCCGGCCGGTTGCTGGCTTTGGATCTCATCGCCCGAACCATGCATCGAACACAATGGTGATCAGGGCGTCGATCTCCTTGGCGGTGGAGCGAAACGCACGGTCAGAGCGTCCAATCGGGTCGGCCACGGTGTTTTCTCCGCTTAGCAGCGACCCAAGGCTGCGATCGCCGACCTGGCGAACCCAGTGGTGAATCTGTTGGGTCGAAAGCGGGGACCCGATCGCCGGTCGCCCGGTGAGATCGGTGACCAGAGGATCGGTGACCAGACGTGCGAGCTCCTTTAGTGTGAGCGCCCACTTCTGTGCACCGGGAACTAGATCGGAGAGGTCAAGGATGTGTCCCGGTTCCATCCCGATGATGACATCAGCCCAGGAGATCATCGTCGGTTCGAGTTCCCGACTGCGATGCTCGGAAAGATCAAGCCCTCGTTTGCGGGCGGCGTTGATCGAACCAGATGCTGCCTCGAATCCAGATTCCATATAGCCGGCTGATGCTGTGACCGCATCGACTTCGCGTCGGTGTATCTGTTCTCTGGCAATCACCTCGGCGAGCGGGGAGCGGCACCGGTTTGCGGTGCAGATGAACAGGATGCGCAGTGGGGAGTCCCCTGTGGCATAGCGCCCTGTGGCATCGTCCTCTACGTCATCGCGCCATGCGGACCCGCCTTCTGACAGCGCGCACTTACCCTCGTCGGACATGGTCTTCGCTCAGTCGCCGGTAGGTTTCCAGAGTGATGTCGATAACGCTGCGCTGGTCGAAGTCGTTTCGGGCCTTGACGAGTGCTGCGTCAGACATCGCCGAACGCAGCGAGGAATCGCCAATCAACCGTGACATTGCGTTGGCGAGTCCATCGGCGGAACGAACAGGCACGAGCAGTCCGTTCACTTCGTGGTCGACCACCTGTCGGCAGCCTCGGATGTCGGTTGCGATGATCGGCAGTCCACACGCGGCAGCCTCCATGGCTGAGCGTGGAAACCCCTCCCTATGAGAGGCGAGAACATAGATGTCAAGGGCCGAGTAGATGTCTTCGACGTCATCGCGCATTCCGAGGAACCTGACACCCGCCTCACGTCCAGCGTCCATGATCGCTGAGGGTAGTGAGTCGGCCTTGGCCTCGTCCTCTGGGCCGACGATCACCAGCGTGGCATCAGGATGGGTCTGACGAACCCGCTCCCAGGCCTCGAACAGTTCGACATAACCTTTCTCTAGGACGAGTCGTCCGATGGCCCCAACCACAACCGTGTCGTCGCCGATGCCGAGTTCGTTTCGAATGTTCCGCCGGCGGATCTCGGCGCCATCAGGGCTGAACCGGTCAAGATCGACGCCATTGCCGAGCAGGTGAACCTTGTGTTTGGGAATCCGCAGAACCCGAGTGAGGGTGTCTATGTCTTCGATGTTCTGGACCAGTTCGGCGTCTGAACAGGTTGAGGCGATCCATTCGAGCGCGTATATCGGAATGCGTTTACGGGCACGATCACCCGGCAGCGCATAGAGGCCGTGCACCGTGTTGACAATCACAGGGACTCGGGCAGCTTTGGCCGCGATCCGTCCGTACAAGCCGGGCTTGGGGTTGTGGGTATGGACGATGTCAGGTCTTAGTTGACGAAACAACTTGGTGAGTTCCGCAACGGCGAACAGGTCACGGTGTGGTGCCATCGAGCGTGTCGCGTTGACCAGTGGCACGTGAGTTACGCCACGGGCCTCGACTGCGGGAACGAACGGCCCGGGAGCACTCATGGCGATCACTTCATAGCCGGCGTCGACAAAAGCTGATAGCTGCGGGCCGAGCAGCAACTCCAAGCTGATGTCGGCCGTTGTTAGATGGACAAGGCGCTTCTGGTTGGGCTGTCTGGGTCTGGTGCCCGGGTCTGGCCCGGTCACGCTATCTGGCCCGGTCATGTGGTCTTGCCCCGGTAGCGGATTCGGTTGAGGTTCTGGCGCAGATAATCCTCAAACCCCATACCGCCCGTTGCCTTTCGACGGAACCAACGGGTGCCATCAGTGGGTTGGATGGGAGAGCGGTTGAGCCGGTGCAGGTCGACACCCGCGTGGTTGGACCGTGTGCCTGCCAGCACAGCGGTCCGGAACCTTTTGCGGACCGCTGCTTCTGCAATAGGTGAGCCTGCAACGGCCTTTGGATAGGCGAAGTGATCCACTGGTGTTCCGAGGTGTGATCCCAGCAGCTCGATGGAACGGTCGAGTTCATCGTCGACTGCCGAACCCTCGAGACGGTCGAGTAGCAGGTGGCAATGGGTGTGGGAACCGATCGTGACCAACTTCGATGACGCCAGTTCTTCGACCCCGCTCCAGGTCAAGGGTTTGCCGTCGAGGGGGAACGGCAGACCCTCGTCTATGAAAGATGTTGCGACATAGAAGGTTGCGGGCACACTGAATTTGTCGAGGGCGGGTAGGACGTGATCCACCCAGTCGGTGGTCCCATCGTCGAAGGTGATGACAACGCCCGGCCGTGCGGTTCCCGCCCCCAACTCGCCCGTGCCCAATTCGGCGGCCGCCTGATCCAAGGTGATGATCCGCTGGGTGTTGGTCAGCCACTCGAGTTGCGCTGCGAACGCGCTCGGCGAAAGGTCCATCTGGCCTCCGTTGCCGGCGCCGACCCGATGGTAGATCAGGATCGTGATGCCCGGCTCGGGCCTTCGAAGGACATCGACCGCTGCCGAAGCGGCCTTGAGGGCTTGACGTGCCATCGGCACGGCCCTGGCGCGAGACGCCTGAATCAGGCCCGATGCTGCCCCAGACGCGCCCGTGGTTGCGCCCCGCGTCGCCCCCGCAGCCCCGGGCGTCGCCCCCGCAGTGGTCACAGGCTCTGTACCCGCGGACCTTTGAGCGCCCGTCGACAGTCAAGAACGGGCACGTCGGCCGCGCCGATCAGCTCTCGGTCGAAGTCGCTGTGGTCCACCAGATACAGAACCAGATCGGCATTTCCAAGGTCATCAGCGCCACCTTCGGAGCGCGCCACATCCGTTGGGAACTGCGCCGGGACCAGGTGCGGATCAACGAGAGAAACATGGGCGCCGAGTTGCTGGAGCTTCTCCACGATCGGGCGAGAGGGCGTCTCGCGAGCGTCGCTGGTGTTCGCCTTGTAGGCGAACCCGAAGACGAGAACTCGTGAGCCGTTGACCGCCTTGCGATGGTCGTTCAACAGGGATTGAACTCGCCTGATTACATAGTCGGGCATGTGCTGGTTGACGTCGTTGGCGAGCTCGACGAATCGGAACGTCTGGCCGAGTGAGCGTTCGACCTGCCAGGACAGATACGACGGGTCGATCGGCAGGCAATGTCCGCCGACACCCGGACCGGGTGTGAATCGCATGTAGCCGAACGGTTTGGTCGAGGCGGCATCGATCGCCTCCCACACATCGATGCCCAGATCCTTCGCGAACATTGCAAGCTCATTGACTAACGCAATATTGACATGTCTAAAGGTGTTCTCCAGCAGTTTGGTCAGCTCGGCTTCGCGGGTGCCCGAAACCGGGACGGTCTCTTCGACGATGCGGTCGAAGAATCCTTTGACTGCGGCGAGCGACTCGGCGTCGACCCCGGAAACAACCTTGGGGGTGTTCTCGAGTCGCCAGGTTGGGTTGCCTGGATCGATGCGCTCGGGGCTGTAACCCAAGTGGAAGTCGGTGCCGGCCCGCAGGCCGGACCCGGCTTCGAGGATCGGGCCGGCAAGTTCCTCGGTGGTGCCCGGATAGGTGGTGGACTCCAGGATCACCGTCGAGCCCTTCCGGATGTGAGGGGCGAGGGTCGCCGAGGCGGACTCGATGTAGGACAGGTCCGGAACGCCTTCGCCCATAGGGGTTGGAACCGAGATGACGGCAATATCGAAACCAGCGAGGTCGGTGGGGTCACATGTCGCCCTATATCGACCTGTTGCCAGAACGGCGGCCATGTCTTCGGGGGTGATGTCCTCGACGTGGGATTCACCAGCGTTGAGCCCGTCGGCCTTGGCCTGGTTCACCTCGTATCCGATGACGTCATAGCCGGCGTGAACTGCCCGAACGGCTACCGGCAAACCCACGTATCCCTGGCCGATCAAAACGCAGCGGCCGAGCTTCGCGCCTTGTGCGTCATTGGCGGGTGAGGCTTCTTCTGACATTTAGTTCCCCAGGGGACTTGACGCGAGAACGCGTGGGAGTTGCGACGTTTCAGTGTGCTGGCCTGAATGTGGTTGGTCAACCTTGAACTGGCCCCGGTGGCGGGCAGCAGGACTGAGGTTGCCAACGTCGTTGAGATCGTCAACGGTGTCGGGATGATCGATCGCTTTCATCTGGACCTTGGGCTGGTTGCCCTGGTGGTTGGTCTGATCGTTGTGATCTTGAGCTTGTTGTTTCCCAACGTGGTGGGTTCTCGGCGTTTGGTCATCGCTGGAGTCGCGTCTCCCGCAGTAATTCTCGGGTGGGGAGCGGTTTCCGGAAAGGCACCATGGGTGTGGCTGGTCGTGGCGAGTCTGGTGTTCTTCGCCCGGGAAATTGCCACCGCTCGTTTGCCGGTCGTCACACCCACTGCCGACCCCGCCGCCGCCGCTACCACCGCCGCCGCTGACGCTGCTACGGCCACCGCGGTCGCTGCATCCGCTGACAGCGAGTCCGGCCAATCGAGACCAGACGGCACTCTTCGGCGATGGACACCGGTGATGGCGATGGCAAGCCTCATCGGGATCTGGGCCGCGGTACCCGACACCGAACCCGCGCTTGTTGCCGGAGCAGTATTGCTGCCGGTAGCGCTGATCGCGGTAGTCCGCACCGGCGCGGCAGCACGCTCTAGCGACGCTCCACGGTTCCGCGACGCAGCACGCCCACGAGACGCCGACCTTTCCAGCGCGACAGCACGCTTGCAGGACACCGCTTCTTCGCGCGACGTCTGCTCCTCCGCTCTCCCCGTATTCCAATGGGCCGAGCACATCGCCGTCATTGTGACGATTGTCGGTGCGGCGTGGGTCGGATCTGCCGGATGGTGGTCCGCCAGAGCGAGTGTGGTCGCTGTAGGAGTGCTTTTGTGGGTGCCGGTCATCGAGTCGGCTCGATCGATCCCGCAGCATCGGTCGGCCACTCTGGTCGCAGTACACATGGTGGTAGCTCTTGTCCTGCCTAGGTCTGTCATGGGGATGTCACCAGCGTGGGCATGGGCGGTGGTTGCGGCGGCAAGCGTTCTGATTGGCCTTGTGGTGTCCAACCTGTTGCGCAAGGCCCCAAGCTCGAAGCGCAACTGAGGCAGTGGCGCAGCTGACACAGGAGCGCTGCTCAAACTGGCGCCCCGGAACCTCGTCCCGCAATCCGCCCTACTCGATGACCATCGATCGTGGCTTCGCGGGCATGCCGACAACCATTGCGTCAGCAACGACCTCGGTCAGCACCACTGCTCCAGCGCCCACTCGGGCACGGGGATGAATCGTCGACCCACGGCCGACGATGACGCCCGGCCCAAGGTAGGAGTCGTCCTCTATCTTGCAGTCGCCGTTGACGAATATGCCGGGGCTGAACTGGACGAAATGCCCGACGGTCGAATCGTGATGCACTGTGCATCCCACGTTCAGGTGGGTGTGACGGCCGATGCTGACGTTGGTCGTGAGCGTGCATCGGTCATAGATGACGACTCCCTCGTCCAGCCGGATGTCGAGCCCAAGATGCGCGCCCGGGTGGACGATCGTTGTGGGCCGACATCCTGCGGCTTCGACCCGTGCTGATAGCACTCGCCTAACCGATGAAGTGCCAATGCCGAGTGCATAGTTGGTCGGATTCTCTTCGAGCCACGAGATAGGGCCCAGGATCTTGGCGCCGAGGCGTTCGACCCGGTCGAGGTGTTCGGGGGCATCGTCAACAAAGCCGAGGACATTCCAAGTCGGTGCGACCGCGTTAATAGCGGTGACGGTGACAAAGAGCTCACGGCCATGTCCACCTGCACCGATGATCACCAAGTCATTCATGTTTGTGCCCCCTCCAGTGGATACGTGAAGTCTGTGATTGTCATCGCGTTCTGATCGTCAGCCTGTCGGGCTCACTTGAAAACCGACTCGATGAAAACCGATTGGATGGCCACTCCCCAGCGGCAGGTACATCGTAGCGAACGAGTCAGTAGGTCTGTTCGGAGAATCGATCCATGCCCAGACTCATGAGATGTCTGGAGTCAGCGATTCCCGGACTCAGAGAACTTCTCGAATATCGGCCGAGCGAATGTCGGCCACTCCCGATTCTGCAATTGTGACATCGGCATCGGCCGGTTCGATTGTGCGCTCTGCACGCAGGTCGATGACTGCCTCGTTGGCCCCGACGTCAGTCGCCCGAGGGTCAACCGCCCCAACGTCAAGCACGCCAAGCTCAACTGCGACTTCGGCCACGGCACTCTCGGCTGCGTGCACGACCGAGAGCGGATCATCTGCCGGATGGCCATGAACACCCTCACCCGAAAGGATCGCCTTGAAGGTCTGAACAACGAGCCACAGGTCAACTTTGGGGCTCTGGATCTCGACGTAGCGCACATCAAAGTTGATGCGCTCTGGCCACGTAAGGGAATTTCGTCCTGAAATCTGGGCCAAACCCGTGAGGCCCGGCTTTACTGCGAGTCGACGACGTTGGTTCTCGTTGTAGCGCTCAGTCTGGTAGTTGAGAGTTGGGCGTGGGCCAACGATGCTCATCTCGCCAGTGGCCACATTGATGAGCTGTGGTAGCTCATCAAGTGAGAGGCGACGGAGGACAGCGCCAACTTTGGTGATCTCGCACTGGTCGGGGAAGATCGGGTTGATGCCATCAGCCATCGTTCGGAACTTCCAGATTCGGAATGGCCTGCCATGCAGGCCAGCTCGTTCCTGTCGAAAGAAGACTGGACCCTTTGAACTGCATCGCACGGCGATCGCACATACCAAACCGATGATTCCGGCAGGTATGGCTACCAGCGCAAGCAGCAAGAGATCAAGAATGCGTTTGCCCCTGTAGGGGCCCTCCAGCAACACAGTGACAAAAGTTACTTGAACATTCGTTCAGGTTCCAGAGGTAGATTTACCTACACTCATACGTGGCGAGGCCGGCCCGGCTCACCTTCACGGTCCTGTCGGCCGTCAGCAGCGACAGCGGCACATTGTCAGGCTTCAGACTTGAACCAGTCGATGGTCGAGGTGAGCCCCTCGCGAAGCCCGACTGCCTCGACATTGGGGAACAGGGCCATCAGTCGATCGTTCGCTGCTTGGGAGTGCGGCACATCACCGAGTCTCGGTGAGGTGTGATCGACCTCGACCGGATGGCCAAGTAGTTCCTCTAGCAATGAAATCACCTCGAGCAGGTTCGTCCGTGACCCGAAGGCCAGGTTGACCGGCTCCGGACTCGTCACTCTGCGGTGGACTGCATCGGAGATGACGGCACAGACCGTGTCAACGAAGGTGAAATCACGGGACTGGGTGCCATCGCCATGTACCGGTAGTGGACGTCCGGCCAGCGCTGCGTCTACGAACGCGGGGATAACCGCTGCATACGCGTGGCCAGCGGCCTGGAGCGGGCCGAAGACGTTGAAGAACCGGAATGCGAGCGTCTCCATGCCATAGGAGTTCTGCCAGGCGATGGCGTATGACTCGGTCGCAAGCTTCGACACGGCATAGGGGCTCATCGGACGTGGGGCCAGGTCCTCGTGTTTGGGCAGGGTCGGATTGGATCCGTATACCGATGATGACGATGCGACGACGACGTAGGCCTTGTCCGCTCGGCGAGCGGCCTCCAGTACGTTGAGAGTGCCGGTCGCGTTGGCGTCGTGTGATGCGACCGGGTCGGCGACAGAGCGGGGGACTGACGGTCGTGCGCCTAGGTGGACCACCGCAGACGCGCCTTCGAATGCCTCATCGAGAGCGTCGGGATCAAGGATTGTTGCCTCTACAAGTTTGGCGTCGATGCCATCGAGGTTGGAAGCGAAGCCCGATGACAGGTTGTCGAAAGCGACGACTTCGCTCACCTGCGCAGATGTGCTCAGGTGACGACACAGGTTCGCTCCGATAAAGCCGGCTCCGCCGGTGACGACAACTTTCATTAGCTCAACCCTTCGTTTGGATAGCGCCTCCAATAACGATGTCGGACCGGGAGGCCGTGGAAAGGTTACAAGCGTACGTGTGCTGTTCTCGCTCCCACATCGCTCTCGTTCCGGTATTGATACGGTTGGATCTGCGCCGGTTACGTGTTCTCGGTCAGACTGTTCGCCAACAGGCCTGTTCGCCTGGACCCATCTCGGTCAGCCGGGCAGATGGACTCACAGCGGGGGGCTCTGTTGCCTAGGTCGTCCAGTATCGGTAGTACTAATAACGTGGAATCAGAGCCGCTTCAAATACGCAGATCGACACCCTTGGACCGCGAGCAAATAGTTTCCCTCTGCAGATCCTCGCTTGGGTGGCAGGAAAGCGACCCAAATGAACGATTCTTCGAATGGAAACACGACCGCAGTCCATTCGGTGCCTCCCCGTCATGGGTGGCAGTGTCTCCAGATGGTCAGATTGTCGGCCTCCGAGTGTTTCTTCGATGGGAGTTTCAGGCTCCTGCTTCGTTGTCTACAAGGAGGACCTCAATAACGGCAGTCCGAGCTGTCGACACCGCGACCCATCCCGACTGGCAGGGAAGAGGTATCTTCACAAAGCTCACCTTGGCCGCGCTGGACGAACTCAGGGGTGATGGCCTTGATGTTGTCTTCAATACGCCGAATGAGCAGAGTCGGCCCGGTTATTTGAAGATGGGCTGGCAGACTGTTGGGCGAGTCCCTGTTGGTGTCCAAGTCAGTTCCGTCCTCTCCGCTTCGCGGCTGGCAGGAGCCAAAGCGCCAGCAGAGAGGTGGAACTCGTCTACGCATGCTGGTCTTGATGCGCGCACTATTCTTGGAGATTCTCTTTCTTTGAATCGGCTACTTGATCGATTGCCAAGGACCGACAGAATCGCTACACAACCAACTGCCGAGTATCTGCAGTGGCGGTACGACTTTAAGCCGCTCGGGTATAGGGCCCTGCCCCTGGGCGACTCACTGAATGACGGACTGTTGCTGTTCCGCGTTCGTAGACGTGGGACGGCAACAGAGCTAACAGTCTGTGACGTGCTTACCCCTAAGGGAACGAAGATCCGAAAAGCGATTCGGTATCTGCTTCGAACTGCTAAGGCGGACTATGCCATAGCGGCAGTCGGTCATGGAACGCTCGCGGCCGGATTCATCCCGACAAACCGGTTGGGGCCGATCCTGGTTTGGCGAGAGGTCAATCGTGAAGGGATTCCAACGATAGGTGACCTGTCGTTGTCGCTAGGGGATATTGAGCTCTTTTGACTTTATCGGTCTGACCTGATCAGTCCGTCGCACACACCTCGGGAACATTTCCCCGTGGCACCTAGCGGCACACAAAAGTAGATTGGTAAAGCTATGGCGAAGATTTACCTCTCGCCTCCGGATGTGGGGGCAGCCGAACGTGAAGCAGTCATGCGTGCGTTCGATTCCAACTGGATAACGACGCTTGGCCCCGAGGTCGACGCCTTCGAGGCCGAGATATGCGCTTACACCGGCGCACCGTCAGCAGCGGCGTTCAGTTCGTGTACAGCGGCCTTGCATCTGGCGCTGGTCCTCTCCGGTGTTGAGCGTGGCGACGAGGTATGGATCTCCACCCTCACGTTCATAGCACCCGCCAACGCGATCGAGTATGTGGGAGCGATCCCACGGTTCATTGATTCCGAGCGTGATACCTGGAACATGGACCCGGACCTGCTCGCCGATGAACTGGCGAAAGCGGACAAGGATGGACGCCTGCCCAAGGCCGTTGTGGCAGTCGACCTCTATGGCCAGGCCGCACAACTCGATAGAATCGCTGAGGCCTGTGATCAATACGGGGTGACGCTCATTGAGGATGCTGCTGAGGCGCTCGGTGCTCGGTGGGGTGACCGCCATGCAGGGACGTTCGGACGTTTCGGTGTGTATTCGTTCAACGGCAACAAGATCATGACTACCAGCGGTGGCGGAATGTTGGTGGGTGCACCCGAGGACATGGCCCGTGCCAAATATCTGGGTTCGCAGGCCAAGTTGCCCGTGCCTCATTACGAGCACGATGAGGTTGGCTACAACTATCGGCTATCGAACATTCTCGCCGCCATGGGGCGGGCCCAACTGGATCGGCTGCCGGCGATCATCGACCGGTGTCACGCGATCAACTCCACCTACCGGGCCGAACTCGGCGATATCGAGGGTGTGGGCTTTATGCCGTGGGATGCCCGGGGTATGACGAACGGCTGGTTGACGGTCATGACGCTCGACCCCGACCTGCGTGGCCGTGGCGTTGGACCGATGGACGTCTGTGACGCGCTGGCTGCACAGGAGATTGAGGCCCGTCCATCGTGGAAGCCCATGCATCAACAGAAGCTGTTCGCCGACGCGCCACTGGTAGGCGGAGCAGTGGCCGATGATCTGTTCGACTCCGGCGTGTGCTTGCCGAGTGGTTCGACCCTGACCGATGCCGACATGGACCTGGTGGTATCGGCACTGAGGGACGTGCTGTCGTAAGTCTTGCTGACCTACTCCGCTGGTGACGCATCGCTGCAGAATAAGTCTCATATCAGGAAGGGAAACCTGAAACCTGCGTGCCGGGCGACAGCTTGAACTCATGCTTTGTATACTCGAAATGGCCTACTCAAGATGTACAACTCAAAGAATCAGTCCGTAGAAGCTGCCGATTTCGGCGCAAATGACGAGCAGGAAACTTGTGTTGCGCAGAGTCCATCGTTCGGATTAGTGAGCTTATGCGATCTTTCTCTAAAATAGCATTGCTTTCATATGCCTTAACATTGACTACCTCATGTGGGCTTTATAGAGAGGCTAAGACGCCGGAGGTTGCCGATGCGATTGCTGCCAGTGAGACGTCAGTCGTGTCCGGTAGGAACTCGGAGGTAGGCACGGGTTCGGCGGGGTCGTATGGCCCGGGTTCATTTCCATTTCCATTGAATGAAGGGATTGCAAGCAATCAGAGTGGACCTACGGCCGGAAGTGAGACTGCGGATTCTATCCAATCATCTCCAATAACCCAGTTCTCAACTAGTCAACCTAAGTCGAGCGACGCAGGTGGCGGAGGTGACTCTACAGGTCAGGTTGGACCAATCGTGGACTTCTGTCTTGAACTATACCAACTTGATTCTGCAGCCAACGATCTAGTGTTCAGCGCAAAGAATGAATCCTCAAGATTAGTAGAATCGCTCCGGGAGCTGAGGCGGATATTTTCACGGTTATCCACCGCGATGCCGACTGCATCACAGTCTGTACCCATGCTTCGCATTGTTGATAAGGGTCTAAGTGATCTCATAGATAAGGCAGTCGCTGGATCAGACCCAGTGGTCATCGTGGATCAAGTCAAACTTGGTCTAGAACGCTTTTCTCCGGAGATAACGCAGTTACTTCAGAGCCTCAATCGTCTGTGCCCATCAATGAAGTCAACCAACCTGACTCGGCCTGAAGCGTTAGAGTCAAGGCTGTAGGTCTTATTACTCGGAGCTACCGTGGTGTGGCCCACCACCAACTCTACGCTCAATAGTATTATGATTAGTCTGCCGAAAGGCCGATAAGGTACACCTTAAGGATGCCTGTGCTGAGTAGCTCGACAAAGTGACCAATAGCTGATCGAGCGCCCAGCTTCATCATTCCTGGCGGGAATTCATCGTACGCATCTGGAGTAAATGTCGGGCAAACATTCGCTGTCAAGTCTCTCTGCATATAACAGGTGAAACCGGACTTGGCTGCATCCGTGATGAGATCAAGAACGCCAACTCCGAATTCAGGTAGCGGGTAGAAGTCAACCTCTAGGGACTCGCGAATTGCGATTGCAGATTGCCCATCTCTTTTTGCTGAAACATCATCAAACAATATATCGATCATGGTTAGAGTTCCACCTTCACGCAAGACGCGACGTGCTTCAATAAAGAAATCCATCCGCGAAGTAAAGTGCATCGCGGCTTCAATGGTCAGGATCGCATCAATGCTCAAATTTGAGAACGGAAGCGCTACCGCATCACCATAGATCCACGAATAGAAATTTCCGATAGATGGCCTTAAAGCTTGGCAAACGTCAAGCTGGGTCTCACTTAGATCTATTCCAAGTAGATAGAGTTCGGAGCGACGCGAATTCAATAGTTGGAGTAAGCCGCCAAAGCCACACCCTACATCAAGAACTGTGTCGCCGTCATTTATGGATGCACTGTTGATGACCAAATCCGCCAATTCCCTTTGGGCTTGGTAAACTCCATGGGTTAGCGGGCGTGATTCAGGGTGTTCCCAATAACCGAGGTGCATGTAAGCTGGGCGGTCGTCGGGATGGGCATCCTCAAGGAGGATATTTGCATAATTTGGGATCTGGCGAGCGGATGTGGACCTTGAGGAATGGGGCATTTGGAGCAGTATAATAGCTTGAGGCCCGATTTATCATCGTGTTGATACCCATGCGCTCGTCAAGTTTGTGAGACAGGTTTCTCATAGTTTTGTTTACGCTGCAACTGTTTCGTTGCGGTTGGTTTGATAGTTGGCTAGGGCTGTCGCGGGTGGTAGTCCTCCTGCTCGTCGGTTGGGTCGCTGGCGGTTGTA
>CAUJEC010000217.1 GCA_963169245.1 Actinomycetota bacterium | reverse complement strand
CGTTGGTGATATTGGGGGCTGGCGTAGACTGTCAGCTGTGACAAGCCACGGCTCATTGGATGCAGCTGCAGACCGGATCATCTATCGAATGATGTTTCTGGGTCTGCTCCCAGCGCTGATCGTGGGCGCTCTCGCGCTGCGGATCAATTGGCGGGCAGGCGTAATCGCCGCTGTTGCGGTTCAAGTCGTCTGGGTGCTCGTCGTGCGCTTCCGCACTCGGGGGGCGATTGATCAGGTGCTGCGCTCAGTCGGTGGCAGAGCCCTGAGCGCGGGTGAGTATCCCCAGTTGGACAATCTCATTCATGGGCTTGGTCTTACAGGCGGGGTCAGGGAACCCAACCTGCAGTTGCTTGAGGTTCCGGCAATGAATGCCATGATGGTGGCCGACCGAGATCACGCGACCCTTGTCATCACAAAGGGGTTACTCGAAGGTCTCGACAGGATCGAACTCGAGGGTGTACTCGCCAATCTTCTCGCCAGACGCAGGGACGGCTCGGCCAGGTATTCCACGATGGTGACGGCAATGTACGGCAATTCGGGGGCGAGTGGGGGAGCGAAGATGCTTCTTTCGGGGCTTGGTGAACAGCGATCGGTTCGATCCGATCTGGCTGCTGTTGACATGACTCTCTATCCGCCCGGACTGGCCTCAGCTCTCGCGAAGATGGACGCAACCGGCACGTATATAGACGGCGTGCCGGCGGAGACTCTGCACCTGTGGCTGGCACCGGTCATGAGTCTGGATCTGGCAGTCAAGAACCTCGATGAACAGTTGGTGACTTCGACAATGCAGCCGCTCGCGCTCCGTCGGGCTGTGCTGGAGGAACTCTGAGATCTTCACCTGACACATTTGACCGCGGACCGGGTTTCACGCGTGCCGCGGTCATTCCCATATTGATGGTGCTGATGGTTCTCAGTGCCTGTGGAGGGGATAAGAAGCCCCCTCCGAAGTCGACAACCACTACGACGACAACCACCACCACCACGACCACGATTCCGCCTGAACCGACAGCGGTAATGCCACTGACCGGTATCGGCGTCGACGGGCAGGACCCCGACACGGCGACGAGACTCGGCAATCCCGCACTGGCGGTCAAGGTGGACAACGCTCCCCAGGCGCAACCTCAGGCAGGAATCGCCCAAGCAGATATAGTCATCGAGGTTATGGTCGAGGGGATCAGCCGCTACATAGCGGTTTTCCAATCGTTCGTTCCGGAACAGGTGGGCCCGGTTCGTTCAGCTCGAACCAGTGACCCGGACCTGCTGGCAATGTTCGGAAAGCCCGTGTTCGCATGGTCTGGGGGCAACAAGAACGTCTCGAAGGTGATCCGATCGACGCCTTGGATCGTCAACGCCTCCCATGACAACCGGTCAGAGTTCTACAGCCGCGATCGATCGCGTCGAGCTCCGCACAATCTGGTCATTCGAGCCCCCGAGTTGCTCGAATCGGCCAAGGCAGATGGCGTGGCACCGCAACAGATCTTCCAGTACCGCGCCCCAGATGAGGCAGCGGTTGGTACGCCGACCGCAGGGTTCGACGTATCTGTCGGCTCGACTGTCGGATCATTTCGATGGGACTCGACTGGGGGTAAGTGGGTCAGGCAGGCCGCCAGCGGAGCACGCAACACAGAGGACAGCGAGCCAATCGCGGCAACGAATGTCGTCGTTCTCCAGACCGAGTACAGACGAAGTTCGGCCGATCGTCGATCGCCCGAGGCCGAGTCGGTCGGCGAGGGCACCGCATGGGTCTTCACCGGAGGGCACATCATCGTCGGAAGGTGGTCACGGGCTGCGAGGGAGTTGCCCTGGACCCTCACCGATGAGGCGGGATCACCGATTCTGTTGGCGCCGGGAAACACCTGGGTTGCCTTGCCCGAATCGCCACAGACTCCACGCTTGGTTGACTGAGTTGCGATTCCTTGTGATCCGACGCCGTCACTAGACTTAGGGCCATGGCATCTGGCTCCCCCGATTCGACATCCGGAACGTCCTCAACTGGGACGTCCTCAACTGGGACGTCCTCAAGCGGAACGCAACTCGTCAAGCGTGGCTTTGCTGACATGTTCCGCGGCGGAGTGATCATGGACGTGGTCACCCCCGAGCAGGCCCGTATCGCAGAGGAAGCCGGTGCGTGCGCCGTCATGGCACTCGAGCGTGTCCCCGCCGACATCCGCGCTGATGGTGGTGTGTCTCGGATGAGTGATCCCGAGATGATCCAAGGCATCCAGGAGGCCGTGACCATCCCTGTGATGGCTAAGGCCCGAATCGGTCACTTCGTGGAGGCGCAGATCCTCCAGGCTCTCAAGGTCGATTTCATCGACGAGTCAGAGGTTCTTACTCCGGCTGATGAGACCCACCACATCGACAAGTGGGCGTTCCAGATCCCCTTCGTGTGTGGAGCCACCAATCTTGGCGAGGCGATCCGTCGCATCTCGGAGGGAGCGTGTCTGATCCGTTCCAAGGGAGAAGCAGGAACGGGAAACATCGTCGAGGCGGTCCGCCACCTTCGCTCGATCACCAGTGATATCCGCAAGCTCACTCAGGCCGACTCCGCTGAGCTCTTCGACTGGGCGAAGCGCCTGCAGGCGCCGCTCCCGCTCGTGCAGGAGATCGCAGAAACGGGTGAGCTTCCCGTCCCATTGTTCTGCGCCGGTGGAATTGCGACACCCGCTGATGCCGGACTCGCCATGCAACTCGGGGCACAGGCCGTGTTCGTTGGTTCGGGCATCTTCAAGTCAGAGGATCCTGCACCCCGAGCCAAGGCGATCGTCGAAGCCACAACCCACTACATGGACCCCGATATTCTCGCCAAGGTCAGCCGTGGGCTTGGTGCACCGATGACGGGAATCGGCATGGACGATCTCGACATCAAGCTTGCCGACAGAGGTTGGTGAGCTCGACTCACCCCCGAACCGGCGTTCTTGCGCTGCAGGGCGCATTCGGTCTGCACCGAGCGGTGCTCACCAGACTGGGTGAGCCATCCACAGAGGTGCGAACCATCGAGGATCTGTTAGCGGTGGACCGCCTGATCATCCCCGGAGGTGAGTCCTCGGTAATGGCCAAGCTCGCCGACGAGAGCGGAATGATGCCGGTCCTACGAGGGCGGATAGAGGCCGGGATGCCGGTCCTCGGAACCTGTGCCGGGGCGATCATGCTCGCCGCCGAGATTGTCGATGGCAGGGTGGGTCAGCCATCTATCGGTGTTCTCGATATCACGGTCAGGCGCAACGCGTTCGGTCGCCAGGCTGAATCTTTCACGACGAACCTGGTTATGATCGACGACGCCGATCCGGCTGCCGAAGCTCATGACTTCGAGGCTGTTTTCATCCGAGCTCCTGGTATCGAACGAACCGGATCGGCCGTCGCGACCATGGCCTCATATGACGGTCAGCCCGTGATGGTGCGACAGGAAAACGTCATCGCAACCACCTTCCATCCAGAACTCTCAGGCGACGACACCGTCCATCGGTTGTTTCTGAACCTCTGATGGCGAGTATTTTCTGATCCGTCACCAAGTTCGTCCGGGGTCAGGTTAAGAGGTTGTATGTCAGGTCACTCCAAGTGGGCAACGATCAAGCACAAGAAGGGCGCCGCCGATGCCAAGCGGGGCAAGCTCTTCGCGAAGCTGATCCGTCAGGTCGAGGTCGCAGCCAAGAGCGGTAGCGACCCAGAGATGAACCCGACGCTGAGGACCATGTACCAAAAGGCGCGCGACGCGTCGGTGCCGATCGACACCATCGAACGAGCTATCAAACGAGGCTCCGGTGAACTCGAAGGCGTCAACTACGAAGAGGTCACCTACGAGGGGTACGCGGGACATGGGGTAGCTGTGTTCATCGAGGCGCTGACCGACAACCGCAACCGAACCGGACCAGAGATCAAGTCCACCTTCTCCAAGCTCGGTGGATCAATAGCCGAACCCGGATCGGTCGCGTGGCAATTCGAACGCAAGGGGATCATCCTGGTGCCCTCATCAGTTGATGAGGACGAAGTGATGATGGCCGCTATCGAAGCCGGTGCTGACGATGTCGAGGCGGGCGACGATGTGTGGTCGATCACCTGTGACCCCCACCTGACCTCAGAGATTCGCTCAGCTCTTGAGGAAGCAGGGATCAAGGTCGAATCGTCGGACCTCACGATGATTCCGAGTTCGACGGTCGAGCTTGATGACATCGGTGCCGTAAAGGGTGTGCTCAAGTTAATCGACACGCTCGAGGACCATGACGACGTCCAGGACGTCTATGCCAACCTCGATATTCCGGCTGATCTGATGGATCAGTTGGGCTGAGTCGACGTATGCCCTCGCCGGCGCTGTCGGCGCGGACCGGATTTCTTTTCGGGGTTATGCATTTGTCGGTGCGTCCCGGCGTTGCCGGTGCCGCTATTGAGCGACGCCTAGTAACCGATTTCGGGTCACGGAGCGAACGCCTCGGATGATGCTGATCGTCGCGATCGTCCAGACGACCGCTCCTACGATCAGCCCCGAGTACTGAGATCCGCCAAGGAGTGTTCCGCTCGCCTGCGCGTAGGAGATGCCGATGACGGGCAGAGTGATCAGACCTGATGCCTGCTGTGCGGCGGCCGTTGAACGAACGCGAGCCGAGAGTCGTAGGACCAATGACAGTGTGAGTAACAGGAATCCGGGAATGACCCAGAACATCATCACCAACCACTCGATCGTCGGAAAGAACCAGCCGCCTGCACTTGGTCCGACGAACACGTTCACCATTAGAGAGTAGAGGGCGAAGCCAACGAGCGTCGTGAGATATCCCGGAACGAGACTCGCGATCAGCTTGCCGGTGTAGATCTCGCGTGCCGAAGCGGGGGAGTGGGCCAGGAACTCGCCCGTGCCCCGCTCGCGTTCACCCACGAGGGAGGCCGCTCCTACTGCGGTCGAGATGGTCAGTGGCACCACGCACGCGACGGGCGCAAACAGGTAGACGGCCAGCGCGTACGCTGTGCGGCCCTGAGGGGTCGTGCCCCGGATCTTTGCCACGGCAGCGTCTGGGAGAACGCTCAGGGCCTGTGAGGCCTGTTGTACAACGGCGGTGTTGGCTGACTTCGTGATGATCAACATCAGGAAACCCGGTATGAACACGAAGAACAGGGAGCCCAGCGCTACGAGTGGGATCCAGTAGTCCTTCGATTTGATCAACTGTCGGAGTTCATTTCGGGTGATCACCAGCATCCGTGACCAACTGAAACCTGCGTCTGATGACCTGGCGGGCCGCTCGGTCCGGCCCCGTCTTCCGTGTGACTGGGTTGCGATTCGCCCAGAGTTTGGCGTGGATGCAGGCAACCCGAGGCTGTCGAAGCTCATTTGTTCAGCGACCCCGCAGCGTCACCGGTGATGGTCGAGCCGTGCGAGGGAACGACGCTATCGATCGAAGCGATGGGCGAGGTCTCGGCTGAGTCGAAATGATGTGATCGGTTGTGGCCGACCGGTGCCAGTCCCCTGATTGCGCTGTCGGCAGATCCGACTCCGGAGCGCTCTGGAATCTCGTTTCTCCGGATCATGAAGTACAGGTCCTCCAAGGTCGGTCGTTGGGGATCTATTCGTCCCAGGCGTGCACCATCGCGAACCAGTGATGTGACGAGATCTGGAAGCTCGTTGAGATCGGCCATCTCTATGCGGGCGACCATCCCTGATCGCTCATAGGAGATGACAACGTCCCACGATGCAATCCGATCAAGGATCCGGGGGTCCTCGGCTTCGAGTTCCACGACGGGATTCGGCCAGAATCGCTCGGTAAGCGACTCGGGTGAACCCGCGATGACAGCACGGCCGGCCTCCATCATGACGATGTGATCCGCCAGGCCCTCTGCCTCCGAGAGAAGGTGAGTGCACATGACAACCGTTGAACCATCAACGGTCATGTCTCTGATGAGTGCGAGCACGGCTTGGGCGGACTCGGGGTCGAGTCCCGATGTCGGCTCATCGAAGAGAACAAGCTCGGGGTGGTGAAGTACCGCACGGGCGAGAGCCAACCGGGTCTTCATCCCGGTTGAGTAGCCGCCGACCATCGACTCGAGAGCGTCGAGGATGCCAAAGCGTCCTGCGACCTCGTTCAGTCGTGCGTCGATCCTGCGACCCATGCCGTGCAACTCCGCAGCGAAGAGCAGGTTGTCGCGTCCGGTGAGACGGTCATATAGGGCAGGCTTGGCTGAGACGACACCGCACCGACGGCGCAGAGAGCTGCCCTGTGAGACGGGATCGAAGCCCAGCGACTCGACCTGGCCCTCGTCTGGTTCGAGCGCACCGGTGATGGCCCGAAAGGCGGTGGTCTTGCCCGCTCCGTTGGGTCCAAGAAGAACTGTCACCCTGCCATAGGGGACTTCGATGTCGAGTCCGTCGAGAGCCTGTTTGCCGCTGAACGCATGGGTCACGCCACACATCGACACTGCTGACCCGTGGCCGAGTTCGGCCCCGCCTTGTTCGATTGTGGACTTCGCCCGTTTTGCCATGCGCCTTATATCGGAACCTGTGGCGGTCATCTTGATCATCGTGATCCTCTGCGGCGGGGGTGCAGTTGGCGGGATGGTCGTACGAATGGGGCCCGAGCGGCGGGTACGGGCGGCGGGCTGGCTTGGATGGAGTCCGAGCCGTGGGCTCGCTCGGTGGGCTCGCTCGGAGGGCACTGCGACTCTGTGGCATCACTTCGGTCGTCACAATGTCCAGCTATGATCGAACCTGTGTTCGTTCTTGGGGTCGATCCCGGCCTGACTCGATGTGGCTACTGCGTTCTACGCGTCAGCGCTCGCTCGACGACCGTCGCGTCGATGGGCCTGATCCGCACTGAGAAGGATCTGCCCGTTCCGCTGCGCCTGCGTGAACTCTGGCATGACATGTCGGAGATATTCGACGAGTTCGAGATCGGTGCTCTCGCAATCGAGCGCATCCTGTTTCAGACCAACGTGCGAACGGCGATCGGCGTGGCACAGGCGTCCGGCGTGGTCATGACGCTCGCAGCGCTGCGAGGAGTGCAGGTCACCGAGTATTCGCCCAATCAGATCAAGGACGCGGTCGCCGGATACGGCGGAGCGGACAAGGAACAGATCCAACAGATGGTCCAGACTCTGCTGGGTCTCGAACACTCGCCAAAGCCGGCTGACGTGGCAGACGCGGCGGCGGTGGCGCTCACCCACGTCGCCCATAACCCGATGGTTGTCCGGTCGCCTTCCACTTCGGCAGCGCTGTCACGACAGGGAGCCCTTCGATGATTGCTTCATTGCGGGGCGAACTGATCGGCGTATCGGGTTTGAGCGCGGTGATCGAGGTGGCAGGTGTGGGCTACAGGGTGCAGGTGACTCCCAGCACTCTCGCCGACCTCGGCCCTGTTGGGTCAGCGGTGTTCGTTCACACGCACCATCACATTCGTGAGGACACCCAAACGCTGTTCGGGTTCCTCGATGAGGACGGCCGCGAAGTCTTCGAGACACTCATCGGTACACACGGCGTTGGCCCATCGTTGGCACTCGCAATCCTTGGCGTTCACACACCTCCGTCACTTCGACGTGTGGTGGCCGATGATGACATCGCTGCGATGTGCCTGGTCCCCGGAGTTGGTAAGAAGACAGCCCAACGTCTCATGATCGAACTCAAGAGCCGTCTCGCTGATGGTGACACCGGAGCCAGTGTTGCCGCGTCGATTGCGACTCAATCTGGTTCTTCGGATTCCCGTGCCGATGTCCGAGAGGCTCTTTCCGGGCTGGGATATGGTCCCGATGAGATCGCTGCAGCAACCGCTGACCTTGACCCATCGGTCGACCCGTCGGTTGGCCTACGGCAGGCTCTGCAACACATGGCAGGGCGCTGACAATGGCCAGGGACGAAATCCTGCGAGAGGACGAGCTGCTTCGATCGCAACAGGACGAGGATGACCGTAGCGTCGAAGGCCCGCCGAACGATGACTCTGGCCTGGCCGGTTCGCCTGAGGGGCTCTCCGAGTCGGCCGATCCGCTCGGGCTGTCGTTGCGTCCCAGGTCGCTTGACGAATTCGTCGGGCAGAGTGAGCTCAAGAGGCGGCTATCGGTCATCCTTGAGGCTGCTAGGCGACGCAATCAGCCGCCCGATCATTTTCTCTTCGCCGGTCCACCGGGTCTGGGCAAGACCTCGCTGTCGGGGATCGTCGCGAATGAGATGGGTGTCACGCTGCATGTGACATCGGGACCCGCGCTCGAACGACCGGGTGATCTCGCTGCGATCCTCACCAAACTCGGTCACGGAGACGTCCTCTTCATCGACGAGATCCACCGACTTTCTCGATCGGTCGAAGAGGTGCTCTACCCGGCGATGGAGGACTTCCAGCTCGACATCGTCGTCGGCAAGGGGCCGGCCGCGTCGAGCATCCGGCTCACGTTGCCGCCGTTCACCCTGATCGGTGCCACCACGCGCACGGGCATGATCACCGGCCCGTTGCGCGACCGTTTCGGCCTGGTCGCACGGCTCGACTACTACAACGACGACGAACTCGAGGCGATCGTGCTGCGCGCCGCCGGCATCCTCCACGTCGACATCGAGGTCGAGGGTGCGTGGGAGATCGCGCGTCGGTCGCGCGGCACGCCCCGTATCGCCAACCGGCTGCTGCGGCGGGTGCGCGACTACGCAGAGGTGCGCGGCGACGGCACGATCAGCGAGGCCACGGCGAAGAAGGGTCTGAAGCTGTTCGGGGTCGACGAACTCGGGCTCGACAAGGTCGACCGGGCGATCCTCAACGCGATCTGCGTGCAGTTCAACGGTGGCCCCGTGGGGTTGAGCACCGTGGCGATCAGCGTGGGGGAGCAACCCGAGACGGTCGAGGACATGTACGAGCCGTTCCTCATCCAACAGGGCATGATCGCCCGCACGCCCCGCGGTCGCGTGGCGATGCCGGCGGCGTGGGCGCACCTCGGCCTGGCACTGCCGGCCGACCGTGGCGGCCTGCCGAGCCTGTTCGACTGACACACGGTTCCGCCCACGGAGTGGTCGGTCAGGCGTGCTCGGTGAGGAAGCTCATCGTCTTCGCCCAGGCGCTCTTCGCCGCCGCTTCGTTCCAGAAGATGGCGCTCTCGTGGTTGTCGAAGGCGTGGCCGGCGTCCTCCACGTTGAGCAAGAAGCCATCGCGGCCGGCGATCGCGGCGCTGATCGCGTCGACGCCTTCGTTGGGGATGTACGCGTCGGCGTTGCCGAAGTGGAACAGCGTGGGGCAGGTCACCTGGTCGAGCATCCCCAACATGTCGGGGACGCCCGAGCCGTAGTAGCTGACGCAGCACGACGGCTCGCCTGCGGCAGCGACCGCCCAGGCCAGTGTGCCGCCCATGCAGAAGCCCATCACCGCGGGCGCCTTGGCGCCGTCGGACAGGGCGGCGAGTGCCCCGAGCGCAGCGGTGCAGTCGGCGATCGCCAGCGGGAAGTCGAGCAGCGCCTGCCCCGGGGTCTTGAACGTCACGTCGGCCGGCTGCGGCGACACGCCGAGCCGCGCGGCCGTCGCCGCCAGCCCGTCGAGGCGCGGCGCGATCGTCTGGGTCACGAACGGCCAGGCGGCGACGACGTGATCGCGGCCGCGATCGGCCAGGAGCGCGCCGAGCCGGCCGCGCGCGTCCTCGAGGCGGACCGCGTCGACCAGCGGCACCACGCCCACCGTCGAGGCCCCCCCGACGACGATCGGCGCCTGGGCCTTGAGCAGCGCGCCGGCCGGCATCGCGACGATCGCGTGGCCGTCGCGATCGCGCACGCCATCGGTGACGACCCCCGCGACCGCGGCGCGCTCCGGCAGCGGCAGCTGATCGGGCGTGACGATCACGTGGACGCCGTCGGCCATCACCCGCGCCGTCGCCGGCACCCGGGTCGGCGGGCCGTCGGTGCGCCACAGCTCGACGGTGGTGCCGTTGACCGACGCCGCCTCGACCGGCGCGGTCAGCTCGAACAGCAGGTTGGCGCTGGTGGCGAAGCCGTCGTAGGCGCGCAGCCGGGTCTTGGCCTCGACCTCGACCGGCGTGTCCCACGGCGCCAGCGGCAGGTCGACCTTGCCGGTCGCGGGATCGATCAAGAGCTGGATCGGGATCGGCATGCGCTGCGACGGCTTGTCCATCGCCAGCTCGCTGCGCGTGGTGATCGTGAACCGCCACAGCGCCGCGATCTCGGCGCGCGGCAGCCCTCGCGCCGCGAGGTGCTCGAACATCGGCGCCAGCTCGCCGCGGATGACCTCGAGCTTGTGCGCGTTGTCGGCGCGCTCGGCGTAGGTGTCGCCGGGGAACGCGCGGTTGTGCGCGGGGTCGTCGAGCGGCGTGGTCTGGCGCAAGAAGTAGAACGCGGCGTCGGCGATCACCGGGTCGCCGGTCTTGCCCTCGACGCCGGCGGCCCCGCCGCGCACCACGACGAAGTACTGCCCGCCACGCGCCCAGCCCGCGCGCGGCGCGTCGATGGTGATCCGCTGCTCGTCGTCGGCGACGCTCACCCGGACGTCCTCGACCCGGCTCGGGGTCGGGCCCCACTGCCACACCTGCACCGTCTCGGGGGTCACCGTCGCCGGCGCGATCGGCGG
>CAUJEC010000216.1 GCA_963169245.1 Actinomycetota bacterium | reverse complement strand
GTTCACCCGATCACCCTCGTGCCCTCGCTCGACGACGGGTCCAAGTCCGCTGAACTGTCCGAACTACTGACCGAGATCGCAGCGATGTCCGATCGCATCGATCTGCTCGATGCCGTTCCTGCACCCGACGGTCGCACGCCGTCGTTCGATATCGCCAGGAGCGGCACCGACGTCGCAGTCCGCTTCGCGGGAATCCCCATGGGCCACGAGTTCACCTCACTGGTCCTCGCACTGTTACACGTCGGTGGTCACCCGCCGGCCGCCACCGACGAGACCATCGACGCGATTCGCAATCTCGAGGGAGAGTTCCACTTCGAGACCTTCTTCTCCCTGTCGTGTCAGAACTGCCCCGATGTGGTTCAGGCCCTAAACGTGATGAGCGTCCTGAATCCAAATATCTCCCACACCGCAATCGACGGTGCGCTGTTTCCAGAGGAGGCCGAACGTCGAGGGGTCATGGCCGTCCCGACGGTGTTCCTCAACGGTGAGGAGTTCGCGAGCGGCCGGATGAGCCTCGAAGAGATCGTTGCCAAGCTCGACGTTGGTGCCGAGGCCAAGGCAGCCGAGCGTCTCAACGACAAGGAGGACTTCGACATGCTGGTCGTCGGTGGCGGTCCCGCTGGCGCGGCGGCAGCGATCTACTCGGCCCGTAAGGCGATCCGCACAGGTGTCGTGGCGGAACGCTTCGGTGGGCAGGTTCTTGACACGATGTCCATCGAGAACTTCATCTCGGTCCCATACACCGAGGGTCCCAAGTTCGCGGTCGCCCTCGAGCAACACGTTCGTGAGTACGAGGTCGACATCATGAACCTTCAGCGGGCAGCACGGCTGGTCCCAGCCGAGGAGCCTGGAGGACTCATCGGTGTCGAACTGGAAAATGGCGCGACACTGCGATCGCGAACCGTTGTGCTCGCAACTGGCGCCCGGTGGCGCCATATGAACGTTCCCGGAGAGGACGAGTACCGCAACAAGGGAGTGGCCTACTGCCCCCACTGTGACGGACCTCTCTTCAAGGGCAAGCGTGTGGCGGTCATCGGCGGGGGGAACTCCGGTGTCGAGGCAGCAATCGACCTAGCAGGGATCGTCAGTCACGTGACCCTCATCGAGTTCGACAGCGTGCTGCGAGCCGACGAGGTGCTCCAGGCCAAGCTCTACAGCCTGGCGAATGTCACTGTCATCACCGACGGTCTCACCACCGAAGTTCATGGCGATGGCACCAAGGTAACCTCGCTCAGCTACGAGGATCGGACCACCGGTGACCGACACGACATCGAACTCGAAGGCATCTTCGTCCAGATCGGTCTGCTACCCAATACCGAATGGCTCAAGGGAACCGTGGAGCTCTCACCGCGTGGAGAGATCGTCATCGATGATCGAGGGGCGACGTCGGTCGATGGTGTGTTTGCCGGCGGAGACTGTACGACTGTCCCGTACAAGCAGATCGTGATCTCGATGGGTGCCGGCGCCACGGCATCGCTCAGCGCATTCGACCACCTGATCCGCAACTCGGTCAGTGTTGACCAAGTGGTGAGTGTCTGAACGCTGATGAATCTGCGTGATCTCAGTTACCTCGTTGCTGTCGGAGAGTACGGGCATTTCGGTCAGGCGGCCGATGCTTGCTTTGTCTCTCAGCCGACGCTCTCCACCCAGATCAAGAAGCTCGAGACCGAACTCGGCGTCGAGTTGATCGAACGCTCCACGCGCTCGGCGCGACTCACGGACGTGGGCAAGAAGGTAGTTGAGCACGCAAAAGCGATGCTGGCCGAGGCCGAGACGATCCGAAACGTCACACGCCAGGCGCAGGACCCGGAATCGGGAAGCCTGCGCCTGGGGCTGTTTCCGACTCTGGCCCCGTACCTGCTCCCTCACATCATCCCTGCTCTCCATGCGCGTTTCCCGAAGATGGAGTTCCTCCTAGTCGAGGAGAAGACCGAGGTGCTCCTAGGGCAACTTGCCAGCGGGGCACTCGACGCGGCGTTCCTCGCTCAACCCGTCACCCATGTCTCCTTCGTGGAGGACCATCTTTTCAACGAGAAGTTCGTGCTTGCCGTGCCGGGCACCCACCCAATGGCCGCCAACAGTTCTCCTGTGCGCGTTGCCGATCTGGCCAGCGAACCGGTTCTGCTGCTCGAGGAGGGTCACTGCCTTCGTGATCACGCGCTCTCGGTCTGTCAGATGGCGGGAGCATCGGAGCGCGCTGGCTTCAGGGCCACAAGCCTCGAGACGTTGCGTCAGATGGTTGCCGCGAATGTTGGCATCACCCTGCTTCCCGAACTGGCCGTGCGCGAACCCGTTCCCGAACAGCACAACGTTGTGATACGCGAGTTCGCGGTACCGGCGCCGAGCAGAGACATCGGGCTGTTCTGGCGCCCTACGAGCGTCTATCGGGACGTCCTGCCCCAGGTGTCAGAGGTAGTCAAGTCCATGACACTGCCTCTGTTGGCGGACTGACACGGACCTCTTGCTATATACCCCCAGGGGGTATAAACTGGTGCAGTCGAAAGGATTGCATCATGGAGAACACCTACACCGTCAAGGGAATGACATGTGGACACTGCGTCGCAGCAGTGACTGAGGAGGTCAGCGCTGTGGCCGGGGTCGATTCGGTGAGCGTCGATCTATCCTCGGGATCCATGACCGTGGCATCCCCGAGCCCCATCGACGTTGAAGTGCTCAGGGCCGCGGTCGATGAGGCCGGGTACGAGTTGCTCTCATGAACCTCGACTCCCTCGACGCTCCGGTGAAGCTGGCGCTGTTCGCGACGTCCCTGGTGCTCGTCACACTCGTCGGCTATCTGGTGGGGAGTGTGTTGTGAGCAAGCCCACAACTCTGGACCCGGCACCGACAGCCGATGGCGACCG
>CAUJEC010000215.1 GCA_963169245.1 Actinomycetota bacterium | reverse complement strand
AGTTGGTGGAGACCTCTCGAATCACCGTTGCCTGCGTCGGAAGGTCGACTCCACCGACGAGTCCTCGGCTGGCGAGGAACTCGAGTCCATCATGAACATCAGCCGAGCCTGCGTCGATCTGTCCGCATTTCGAACTGAAGTAACTGGCCAACTCACCCGACAGTCTGGGTGCGAGCCCGAAGCGAACTCCGTCGAGAAACGCGACCGGTGCCGCCGTTGGTTCGGCTGTTGGTTCGGCCGTGGCGACCGTCATGGCTGTCGTGCCGGGGTCTGATCGGCCAGCCTGTGGAGGCGGTCGACGGGGGCACCTACGACTTCACGGGCACGGCACACCGCGTCCTCATCGGGAGCATCATAGAAACAGAGGCACTTGCCCAGGTCCTCGCGGACGTAGGTGCGAAGGAAGGTCACCTCTGGAACTTCGGCATACAGCGGAGACTTCTCCTTCTTTCGGGCCAGGTATGCGTCCATCGTCAGACCCGCCGGCAGGTCCCACTCGACTAGGTACTCGCCACCTGTCGCGTGCTCACGGACCTCTTCGATGGTCGCGCCGACAAGGCGGACCTCGGCGGGCTCGGTGGCGGAGAGACCGTGGTCCGAGATCGCCGTGGCAAGGGCCGACTGATCCTCGTGTTCTATCACAGCGAAGACCTGATCGAGGTCCTGGCTGACCTGTGCGTCGAGGAGCGATCCACCGGCGTTTCCGGCTGTGACGGCGAGGACCTCGAGCAGGGTCTCGACGCCGGAACGGCTCTGGTCAGCGACGGTGATCTCGGTGAGAAAGAGGGACATCAAGGCTCCTATAACTAAATACGACTAATTCGATCAACATTTGCGACAATACGGGTTGCGGGCGCGCCAAGCAAGTCATTTCGTTGCAGAAGTCACACAATCGTGTGAGGCACCTCCGGCTGCAACCTGATCAGAGAAACCGGCTGGACGCCCGTAGGTCTGAGGATTCTGCGCGCGATGTGAAAAGCCGCAAGCCATCAGACGGGGCCAAGGGCCAGCCCCTTGGTTCAGTCCGCTGCAGAGTCCGCGCGTTGGGCGCTACGCGGCCTTTCGAAGTGCTCGAATGGCGAACGGGTTGGCAGTGAGTTGTCGTGGTGCGACCTGAAGTGCCCCGCGCGCCACTCCCCGAGCCCCACGCACCGCAGCAAGTTGCATTGGATTGAGAACTCCAAGATGCAGCCGGTCGCGTAATTGTGATGGCAATAGTTCGAGTGTCACCCAGTCGAGGGGCACGAACACCTGATTGGGAATGAAGGCGATCCCGGGCTGCAACAGACCCCGGGCTATCTCACGTGACGCCGCGGAGGGCCGAAGTTTCTCCACCCGCTCCGCCATGTACTCCTTGAACGCGGGGTAGTCGTCGGGGATGAAGCGGTCGTCTATCCCGAACGCGCTCGCTATTACCCGGGTCTCGTCGTAGTAGCGCTCGCGGTCTGCTTCGCGCAATCGACCCACGTATCGACGGTCAACCTCCATGACGGTGTCGGTGAGAGTGGCGAGGACCCAGTACATGAGCTTCGGATCGAGCGCCGAGTAGGGCTTGCCCTCCTCAGTACGCCCTTTGACCCGCGCGTGGACCCGATCGAGATCATCGAGGACCTTCTGGCGCTGATCCGGATCCCCGAAACCGATGATCATCATGTAGTCCATGGTCCGCTGCAGGCGTCCGAGCGGATCCGTCCTGTAGGTGCTGTAGTCCTTGACCCCAGCTGCAACCCGAGGGTCCGAGATCTGCATGATTGCTGCTCGCTGACCGCCCAGCATCACCATCCATCGGCTGTTGAGACGCCAGGCGAGACTCCTCGAGTCATACAGAGCTCCACGTGCGGGACGGACCACGATTCCCCCTTCGGGTCGAACGAACCGATGACCCCCATCGGTTTCGGACGATCTCTTGGATCACGATAGCTCCAAGAGCGTGGTTTCGGGCGTCTCAGCCGGCCTCGAAGCTCACCTCGAAGATGGTCGGCCACAATTTGCCCGTCACCAGGTAGCGCCCGGTCGACTGGTCATAGGCGATTCCGTTGAGCACATCGATTGGCCTCTCCCCTGCCCGTTCTTCGGCCTCGCGCCGCAAGTGAGTTGCGTCGACAACGCCGGTCACTGTCCAACAACGCGTGTCGATTCGCAGTATCTCGTTGGTCTGATAACGATTCGCCCACAACCATCGCCCATCCCACTCGAGCTCGTTCAGCCGGTCCGCCGAACCACCCAGTCGGCTGATCGTGTGCTTGGCGAGGATCTTGAACGTCTCGAGATCGCGGAGGACCAGTTGGTCCGAGCCATCGCTCATGACGAGCAACCCATCGCCAAGGGTTGCCAGCCCCCAACCCTCGCCGTCGTAGCGGAACCGACCCGTAGGTTCGGAAGCACTCGAAAAGGTCGAGACTTCCCATCTATAGGCACGCTCCTCCTTCCACGTGAGCTGGATCAGTTCTTGGACATGCTCCGGTTCTTGACCACCTGTCAGTGCGATCCCCTCGGCGAAGACGTCCTCTGACAGGTTGACCGAGTCGAGCACGGTACCGCTTTGCCGATCGAGCATCGAGAGTCTCGATGACCCGTATAGCCCGGAACTCTCATAGATGACCGCTTCTGTCTCCGCGCCCACAGACGACGACTCGGTACCTGGCCTAGGACCCAGAACCAGCCCCTGTGTGTATGAAGTGGGGTCGTGTCGGATTCTGCGATGAATGGTCAGGTCGATCGACGCTGAACGTTCTAACCGGCATCCGGCGCCACTCCCCGCATCTTTAGACTGTTCGGTCGAGGTCGAACATCCGGCCAGCGCAACACCGACCATGAGCGCTGCGGCGATGAACGCAACACCGGAGCGGAGGCGACTCACGATGACGACCTCATCGAGGAGACGATCGCCGCTTCAAGGCCGCCACGGTCTCCACATGGTGGGTCTGGGGAAACATGTCGATGACCTCGACCCAGTCCAACTCGAAACCCGACCCCATGAGCAGTCGGACGTCGCGGGCCATTGACGCAGGATCACAGCTCACCAATGCAACAGCGTGGGCACCGGTCGCATCTACGACACCGACCCCTGCCTTTCCCAAACCACTCCGGGCAGGGTCCGCCACGACATAGGAGGCCTTCCGAGGGCGCCATCTCTCAGCGGATGACCGCGTGATCCGCGCGCCCAGATCCGCCAGATTGACGCGAGCATCAGCGACGGCGGACGGCGAGATCTCCACAACCTCTGCCCGATGCGCGCCCAGGCCTCCGCTGAAGAGGCCCACTCCCCCGTAGAGATCGACCAGGTCATCGGAACGAAGATCGAAATCTGCCAGCGCCAGACGAACCGAGTCAATCAGAGCCTCTGCTCCGTCTGGTCTCGCCTGGAAGAACGAGTCGGCCGAGATTCTGAATATTCGCCCCGCAACCATCTCGTTGATGAACGTGTCGACGTTGCCGGAATCAGAGCCGTGGAAATCAACTCCATGTGAGTCCGCTCCTTTGGCACGCCTACGCTCACGAGAATCACCCTCGGAATCGGTGGGCCTGCGGGGCGGTGCAGCGCGCCGTCCTCCGACAGGCTTGTCGACCGCCCGCACTACGGTCACTCCGTCGGGAACAGTGCCACCCGATGGGTCACCAGTCACGACAACCATCCGATCACCGGTTCTGGCTCCGACTCGAACGGTCACCTCGGTCGCATTCGGAAATCGAGCCGCCGAAATGATGTCGTCGGCAATCGGATGGGCGATCATGCAATTGTCGACAGCGTGGATATCGTGGCTGGCCCGGGACCTGAACCCGAGTCGGCCAGTTCTGGGGTCGACTCCGCAGCGCAGTGTCGTTCGGTAACCGAACGGACTCAGGCGCGGACCGGGTCGGACGACCGGGTCTGTGACCCGAGCGATGTGGTTGAGAGAGTCGACGACGATCGCGAGCTTCGCCCCAAGTTGTGCGTTCGACTCCACATGCTGGAGGTCGCAGCCGCCACAGCCACGTTCGACTTCTGGACACGGAGGCGTCACCCGGTCCCCACCCGGCGACAACAACTGCGCCAGCCGGGCTCGGATGAGCCTGGGGCGGGCCTCGATGACCTCGACCTCTACTCTGTCGCCGGGAACTCCACCTTCGACAAGCACGACTCGGCCTTCGTCATCGTGGCCGAGTCCGAGTCCCCCCGCGACCATTCGCTCCACCCGGATCGGGCCCACTGGCGTCGGGCTCGCTCCCCCACCAGAACCGGTCGAGTTGGTTCTGGTCTCTGATCCACCGGGCGACATGGGCCAAAGATAGGCCGCGGTACGGTCATGACAGGATTTGCTCAGCCGAGCGCTTACAGGGACTCTCCGGACCGATTAGGGTCAGCCGAGTCCTCGATCCACTGACGAACAGACAGCCAGAAGGTGACCTGATGAGTTCCCGTCCGATCCAGATCGCACCATCGGTGCTGCCAGCCGACTTCTCTCGACTGGGCGACGAATGCAAGCGGTTGGAGGATGCCGGTGTCGACCGTATCCAGTGGGATGTCATGGACGGGGTCTTCGTTCCCAACCTGACATTCGGTCCCGACGTGATCCACTCATGCAGAGCCGGGGTGGATGTCCCCTTCGAGGCCCACCTGATGGTCGTCAACCCCGACGAACTAGTCCATCGCTATGTCGAGGCGGGCTGTGAGATCGTGATCGTCCATGCGGAGGCCTGCACACACCTGCACAGGACATTGACCAACATCAGGGAGCTGGGAGCAAGCCCCGCCGTAGCGCTCAACCCGGCCACTCCATCGACTTCAGTTCGTCACGTAATGGACATAGTTGATCTCGTTCTTGTAATGACTGTGAATCCCGGTTTCGGAGGACAGGCCTACATTTCGACCATGGAGTCAAAGGTCGCCGAGGTCGCCGCCATGATCGAGTTGACCGGCCGTGACATCGACCTTGAGGTTGATGGAGGCATCGGACCGAGCACGGCGCCCGCCGCCGCTGCGGCCGGCGCGGATGTCCTGGTGGCGGGAAGCGCCCTGTTCCGAGACCCCAAGGGACTGGCCCACGCCGTGTCCGAGATCAGATCCGTCGCCGAGGCCGCTCGGCGGTGAAGGGAGCCCGCCGAGTCATCACCTTCAGCATGTCGATTGTGGTGGCACTGTCGACGGTTGTGGGCTGCACCAACAAGATCGAAGAGTTCTGCCACGAATTCACAGCAGAGAGCAGCCTTACCAGACTGGTCGAAGAACTCAACAGCGGAAACCTCAACGGTGCGAAGTCCCAGGCAGAGAAGCTGAAGAACCTCTCCGACACCGCACCGGACGAGATCCGAGTGGACCTACAAGGACTGTCGAAGTCGGTGTTGGACATCATCGCTCTGCTCGAACTGGACAAGGAACAGGGATCGGTGTCGAAGGCACCCGCTGACTCCACAACCGAGGTGGAACAACTTCGAAATCAACTGAACGAGCAGTTCGATGAGCTGGACCGGCGATCAGCCCGTGTCACCAGGTGGGCCTCAGAGAAATGTGGCATTAATCTCTAACAATTGTTTCCGGTTGGCCGACCCGTGTGATAGACAATGTGACGAAATATCGTCATAATTGTCACATAGCAAGACACGAGATCGCAGAGCCCCCGGCTCAGCCAACCCCAGGAGATATAGATGTCGACTCGCACGCGCCGCCTGCCAGTACTGATCGCATTGGCGCTCTGCATCGGACTCATCGGTGCTTCCTGCACGAAGAACAATGACGCCTTCCAGGCCGCCACTTTTATCAATGACAGCCGTGCCGCCAGCGGGCTGCCGTCACTGCAGTTCGATCAGCGTCTCATCGACAAGGCCCAGGCCTGGGCAGAGGTAATGGCCGCCAACGGGTCGGTCTCGCACTCGAACCTCTCCGATGGTACTGGCTCCGGTTGGCGTCGCCTCGGAGAGAATGTCGGATTCGCCTACTCCGTTGAGGAGGCCCACCGCCTGTTCATGGCCTCCTCAAGCCACCGTGGATCCATCCTCAGCCGCAACTACACCAAGTTCGGCACCGGTGTGGCTGTTTCCGGCGGCAAGTACTACGTCGTTCAGGTGTTCGGCGCCTGATCGAGTAGCGACTGCCGAACACAGTCTACTGATTGGGGCGTCACCTCGCCGGTGGCGCCCCAATCTCTTTTGGTCAACTTGGTCGGCGGAGAATCCAGACAGCTCCGATGAGGCCGGCCAGAGTCGTCGCTCTGCCGGTGAGGTCGCTCTGCCGGTGAGGTCGCTCTGCCGGTGAGGTCGCTCTGCCGATCAGTAGGCCAGGCTTTGAGCGAGAGCTGACGCGGCCTTGCCCATCCACCGTTCTGTACCGGGTACGGGTCAGAACTAGGACTTGCCGTCAGCGTCGTCGGCCTTCTTGATCAGGTCGTGGCGACGCTGGATCACGTTGTCGATAATGCCGTACTCCTTGGCGGCATCTGCTGTGAACCAACGATCTCTGTCGGAGTCAGTGTTGACCTGATCAACGCTCTGGCCTGTGTGCTCGGCGATCAGACCGGCTAGCAGGCTCTTGATGTACTTGAGCTGTTCGGCCTGAATCGCGATGTCAGTTGCCTGCCCCTGGAGTCCAGCTGATGGCTGGTGCATCATGATTCGTGCGTGAGGCAGAGCGAACCGCTTGCCCTGAGCGCCTGCGCAGAGCAGGAACTGACCCATCGAGGCGGCCAGTCCCATGCAGATGGTGCCCACGTCGGGAGCCACGAGTTGCATCGTGTCGTAGATGGCCATTCCAGCGGTCACCGAGCCACCGGGTGAGTTGATGTAGAGCCAGATGTCTGCCTCGGCGTCCTCTGCCTCCAGGTAGAGCAGTTGTGCGGTCAGGAAGTTCGCGACCTGATCATTGACCTCCGAACCGAGGAACACGATCCGATTCTTGAGCAACCGTGCATAGATGTCTGCTGAAGGATCCATTCCGGATCCGGGGGTCTGAGCAGAGATGATCTCGTTGGTCTGCGCGGAAGAAAGTGATGGAAACGAAACGGGTGCCACGGATTCATGCATAGTTCCCTGAGGCTAACGCGTCACAGGGACACTTCCGCGCCGCCCGCCCGGTGACGGATCCAGAGCCAGTCAGCTCGGCCAGGCTTCTTGGTCGAGGACTCCACCGTTCCGCACCATCTGTCGCCCGGTTCCTCGCTGATCCATCTGGGAGCGCAGATGACACACGCTATGATCACCGGGTCGTGCGGACGTGGCGGAACTGGTAGACGCGCTGGGTTTAGGTCCCAGTGCCTGAAAGGGCGTGGGGGTTCGAGTCCCCCCGTCCGCACCACTGTTAGACCTGATCCAGTAGGTCAATAACAAGTTGGGTCTCGCCCAGCACAGCAGTGAGCCATATCGAGGTCTCACGCCGATATCGTTGTCGTGTGAATCCGACTGCGGTCCTGTTGTTGTCATGTCCCGATCAGACCGGCATCGTCGCCACTGTTGCTGATTTTGTTTGGCGCAACGGCGGCAACATCGTGCACGCCGAACAGCACACCGATACCTCAGCTGGCATGTTCTTCCAGCGTGTCGAGTTCGAACTCGACGGCTTTGCGTTCCCTCGTGAGAAGCTCGGCTACGCCTTCCAGCCGATTGCTGATCGCTTTGGCATGAACGTCCAGATCCGATTCTCCGACGAGCGACCCCGGGTAGCGGTACTGGCATCGAAAGCACCTCACTGTCTGGCCGACATCTTGGCGCGGTGGAAGGCAGGGCAACTATCGGCTGAGCTCGCCCTTGTCGCGTCCAACCACAAGGACCACGCAGAGTTGTGCGAGTTCTATGGGGTTCCGTTCCACCATCTCCCGGTGATCGACGACCAAGGCAGCCAGGACCTTGCAATGCGGGACCTTTTACGTAACAAGGAGATCGAACTCGTGATCCTTGCCCGCTACATGCGGATCCTCTCCCCGGAGTTCGTTGAGGAGTGGCCGAATCGGATTATCAACATTCATCACTCGTTCCTGCCAGCGTTCATCGGTGCCAACCCCTACCGTCAGGCACATGAACGAGGAGTGAAGATCATCGGAGCAACTGCGCATTTTGTGACTAGCGA
>CAUJEC010000214.1 GCA_963169245.1 Actinomycetota bacterium | reverse complement strand
CGGCTTCAACCTGACCTTCGGTCCCATGCACATCCTCGGACTGCAGGGGATGATGCGACGCACCTGGACCTACACGAAGGGCCAGGGATTCGAGACCTGGAATCTGGTCGCCACCGTGGGCGCCTTCATGATCGGCGTGTCGATCCTCATCTTCTTGGCGAATGTCTACATCAGCTACAAGCGCCACAAGGCCAATCCGGTAGACCCCGGTCCGGACCCTTGGGATGCTCGCAGCACCGAGTGGATGATCCCCAGCCCAGTGCCGGAGCACAACTTCGACGAGATCCCCGTCATCGAGGAACTCGACGAGTTCTGGCACCGTAAGTACGGCCACGACGAAGAGGGCCGTCTTGTCCGCATCGCCCGTACGGAGGACGTCACTCAGAAGGGCGACGCCGAGGGAGTGCATCTTCCATCGCCGTCCTACTGGCCGATCGTCATGTCGGTCGGGTTCCCCCTCATCGGTTATGGCCTCATCTTCAACCTGTGGTGGGCAGTTCCGGGAGCGATCCTGGTGATAGGCGCCATGGCGGGATGGGTGATGGAGCCCTCCACTGACCCCGACGCAGGTCACGATCACGACGACCACACCGGCGACGACGCCGACCCGACAGGCGCTGAGGCCGAGTTGCCAGAGGGCGACGAACCAACGATCGCTGACAACGAGAACGCAGAACTCGTCGGAGCCGGTGCCGGCGGCGCCACCGCTTCGACGCAGACAGGAGAATCTGCAGATGACTAACGCGGCAGCACCTCAGATCGAGGACATCGCTTCCGAGGTCGAGTTCCCTGACGACGAACACCTGACAGCCACCGGTATCTCGAACGAGAAACTGGGCATGTGGGTGTATCTCGCATCGGACATCCTGCTCTTCGGTGGGATGATCTCGACCTACATGATCTACCGCAATCGTCCGGGCAACATCCCCGGACTCGCCGGTAACACCCATCGGATTTCGGAGTACTTCGACATTCCGTTCACGTCGATGACGTCGTTCATCCTGCTCATGAGCTCGCTCACGATGGTGCTCTCGGTGAATGCGATCATCCGTCACGACTATGCCCGTCTGCGGCTCTGGCTCAGCACCACCGCCCTGCTCGGTGCTCTATTCCTCGGTGGACAGGCGTACGAGTTCCAGAGTTTCGTCTCCAAGGACAACATGGGCTTCACCGCGAATGTCGGTGCCTCGGCCTTCTATGCACTCACCGGGCTTCACGGTGTGCACGTCGCCATCGGCGTGATCATGTTGCTCGTGCTGCTCGCACTGAGCTTCGGTCGAACCATTAAGCCCGAAGCAGTCGAAGTGGTCGGGCTCTACTGGCACTTCGTCGACATCGTCTGGGTAGTGATCTTCACGATCGTCTACCTGATTCCCTGAGGAGAGATCTGTGAGCTCGGTTACCGCTCAGAACGACCACGCCGCCGTACCAGCGGACCCCGGCCACACCCATGGCCCGACTGACATGGAGTACTTCCGGATCTTCTGGGTGCTCTTCGCCATCACGGCGCTCGAGGTGAGCACCTACTGGTGGGAGGACTGGTTCGGCGACATCGGCCACAAGGTCGCCATCCCGCTCCTGTTCATCATGATGGCCATCAAGTTCTTCTTGGTCGCCGGATATTTCATGCACCTCAAGTTCGATGCCAAGCTACTCAGCCGGACCTTCTACGGCGCGTTCGCTTTCTCACT
The DNA here is from genome assembly GCA_963169245.1 of Actinomycetota bacterium. GTDB lineage: Bacteria > Actinomycetota > Acidimicrobiia > Acidimicrobiales > Microtrichaceae > JAGQSZ01. The sequence goes on along the minus strand of CAUJEC010000214.1, from coordinate 1,686 downwards.
GATCCTCTATCTCGCAGCGCTGACGTCAATGAACTTCTGGTCGGACCACGGCAACGCATGGTTCAACAATCCAACCCCATCGCCTCCTACGACAGTCCTGGAAGCGGAAACAGCCGGCGGCTGACCCCTGAGCCGCCGCTTCAAAGGAAGTGAGCGTCTTGTTCTCCGGAGCGTTTCCAAAGTTCGTGCCTCACGTCGAGGTATGGCTTCTCGTTGTCGCCCTAGCCGCGCTCGGCGTCTATACGAGTCGTGTCATCGAACCCAAGGCCGTTGCCGCGGGCGAGCAACCCATAACCCGTCGCCAGAAGACCTGGTTCGTGCTGGCCCTGCTCGTGTTCTGGTTGGCCGCCGACTTCCCGATGCACGACATAGCCGAGAAGCGTCTCTACTCGGTCCACATGGTCCAGCATTCGCTGCTGATGATCGTGTTCCCTCCCATGATTCTGCTGGCGACTCCAACCTGGTTGGGTCGTCTGCTCATCGGCCAGGGCACCTTCAAACGATTCGTCTACTTCTGGTGTCGACCTGCCCCGGCACTGATCGTCAACCTGTTCGTCAGTGCATTCATGCACTGGGCATGGGTGGTCAACACATCCATCGAGATCGGTTGGTTGCACTACTCGGTCCACCTGGTCGCCGTCTTCACCTCCCTCATGGTCTGGATGTGCATCTGCGGTCCTATCCCCGAACTGCAGGCGACACCTCCCATCAAGGTTGTCGTCATCTTCTTCCTCTCGATCATCCCGACCATCCCGGCGTCCTTCCTGACCGTCAGTGAGGGTGTCATCTACCAGGGATATGACCACGGCCCCAGGCTGTGGGGGATGAACATCATCAACGACCAGCAACTCGCCGGTGTGATGATGAAGGTCGTCACGGGGTTCTATCTGTGGGGGATCATCGCGGTGATCTTCTTCAAGTGGTCGCTCGGGGGTAAGGGTGAGAAGCGCCCCAAGTACCGGGGCAAGCTCGTCTCTCGGGATGAGGCGATCCCGATGGGCGACGCCTCGGCGGGCGGGGCCACTCGATCCCCGGCAGACAAGGTCGACAACGACGGATCAGAAGGTTCATCGAGACGAGACGGTGACGTCGCAGTCGAGAACTCCGATACGTCCGATCAGGTCAACGACGAGACTCTCAGTCCCACCTGAACGTGAGCACCGCTGCGATCGGTGCGATGACAGCCCAAAGTACAAGGGTCACCCATGCCCTGGAGTCGGCCGCCTGTTGGACACCGAAGGCGCCCGAGATGATCTCAGTGAGTGGAGCTGCTGGCAGGGCATTTGACACAGCGGCAAGCGGCCCGGGGAGGTGATCGATCGGCAACACCATTCCGCCTGACAACAACAAAAGCAGGTAAAGCCCGTTGGTGGAGGCCATGTTCAGCAGTCCCGGTAGGAGTCCGGCCATGAAAAGGCCGACGCCCGCAAAGGCAGCGGTACCCAGCAATGCCGCCAGAACAGCCACGCCCCAGTCACCCTCAGCACTCCATCCCAGAGCTACACCGACTGCGATGAGGATCACCCACTGAACTATCTCGATCAGGAGCACCATCAGCACCTTCGACAATACCCACCTGGGTCTGCCCAGAGGTGAGGCGCCGAGCCGCTTGAGCACCCCGTAATGGCGATCGAACCCGGTGCTGATCCCGAGCGATACGAGCGCGGTCGACATGACAGCCAGAGC
>CAUJEC010000213.1 GCA_963169245.1 Actinomycetota bacterium | reverse complement strand
CTGACCCGAACCATAGTTTGTGTCCGCAACTACCACAGGTGGCTGGTGATCGAGGATCTCCGCGCTGATGACCCCTCAGCAGAGGTCAAGACCCGCAGACTCGCAGACCCTCTCCCAAAGGCACTTTCGGAGGACCAGATCAACGCCCTGTTGGGGACCGTCGAGGCCGACCTGGTGGCGAGCCCGGCCAACCCGCTCGCCCTGCGCGACAGCGCACTATTGGAGGTCCTCTACGGAACCGGCGCCAGAGTGTCGGAGGTGACCGGTACCAGCTTCGGTGACATCGATCTTGATGCCAGGCTGATGAGAGTCATGGGCAAGCGATCCAAGGAGCGGATCGTCCCCCTTGGGCGACATGCTCTCGCTGCGCTTGCTGTCTGGCTCGATGATGGCCGCCCACAGCTTGTTCCCACTCGTTGGCGGAGCCGTGATGACCAGGACGCCATATTCCTAGGTGTGCGTGGCACCAGGATCACCCGCCAGGCCGTGTGGCAGATGCTCAACAAGCGGGCGAACCGGGCGGAAATACCCCCTCACTTGTTGAGTCCCCACGTCCTGCGTCACTCGTGTGCAACTCATCTCCTTGATCACGGAGCCGATATTCGTAGCGTGCAGGAACTGCTCGGACATGTCTCGATCACCACGACCCAGCGCTACACGAAGGTTGCGACCGAGCGACTGTGGGCGGTCTATATGGAGACGCACCCACGGGCGAGGGTTGGCCGATGAAGCTTCAACCCCTCCACAGGGCTAGACGATTCGGCTCGGCCATGTTGCCCGCCTCGGTCTCCTCCGATGACCTCGAATGGGTGGGACAGGTTCTCTCGGACGCCGAGTTCACCCTGTTCAGGCGCATGACCATCCGTGACCAGGCACACTCGATCGCCGTTGGTCGAGCAATCGACACACATCTGACCGAACTGGGCGGAAGACACACCTGGGTGCGTCAGGCTGCCTTACTCCATGACGTCGGCAAATCAGCAGTCCGGCTGGGCACCTACGGGCGGATCATGGCAACCCTCGCGGGCTGGGTAGCAGGAGAGGACATGGCTCCTGCCTGGGCCGAAAAGAGCGGCCTGACGCGTCGCATCGGCCTGTACCTGCAGTACCCCAAGTTGGGTGCCGACATGTTACGCCTTGCCGAGTCCCATCCATCGGTAGTGGCCTGGTCCGAGGAACACCACGATCCGCCCGAGCGGTGGAGCGTTCCTCGGGAGGCGGGCCTTCTGCTGCAGGAGGCTGACGACGGTCTCCTTGGCCGACGACCAGTCCGGACACTGCGCTGAACGAAGAATCGCTGGAACAATCAACCCAGCGGTGCCTAATGATACGAGCCGAGCCCCGACTCGAGGTCCCATGGGCGTGAGGCCCTCTGGATGAGTTCTGCCGGACGTTCAGTCGACCAGCAATCCGATGTTGGTCTTTGCCCGTTCAACGACCACGCCAGCCACCTTCCGAGCCTTGTCCGCACCTGTCTTCAGCGCTGCTCTGACCCCAGACGGATCATTATCCAGTTCGGCGATCCTGGCCTGAATTGGGGCAAGGGCCTCTATGACGGCTTCCGCAGCATCCACCTTGAGCGGGCCGTACTGGGAATAACCCGACGCGATCGACGCCGGGTCCGAACCGGTTGCTGCGCCGAGGATTGACAACAGATTCGACACGCCAGGCTTTTCGGCGAAGTCGAAACGGACCTCTGACTCGGAGTCCGTCACTGCCCGCTTGAACTTCTTGAGGATGGCTTTGGGGTCATCGGAGAGGAATATCGTTCCTGCTTCCGAAGCGGCCGACTTTGACATCTTCGAAGTCGGATCCTGAAGGTCCATCACCCGGGCCGCGGCTCTGGGGATTGATGCGACAGGCAGGACGAATGTTTCGCCGTATCGGGAATTGAACCGCTCCGCTGTGTCACGAGCCAGTTCGATGTGCTGGCGCTGATCCTCGCCTACAGGGACCTTGTCAGTGTCGTAGAGCAGAATGTCCGCCGACTGAAGTGCTGGGTATGTGAACAGTCCAGCAGAGATGAACTTTCGGTTCTGGGTCTTGTCCTTGAATTGGGTCATGCGGTTGAGTTCGCCCATGGATGTGACGCACTGCATCAGCCATGCCAACTCCGAATGCTCGCGCACATGGCTCTGGACGAAGAACGTGCAGCGGTTCACATCGAGCCCGCATGCGAGCAGAACCTTTGCTAGCTCAAGGGTATGAGCTCCGACCTCGCCCCTCTCCTTGGGAATGGTGAGAGCGTGCAGATCTGCGATCGCATAAAAGCAGTCGGCCTCGTCCTGGCCATCGACCCACGCCTTGATGGCACCCAGATAGTTGCCGAGGTGAAGACCTCCGGTCGCCTGAATTGCTGAAAAGACACGAGCCATAGGCCCTGACTTTACCGGCGCGGCGTCAACTGGTCCGAAGCGTGTTCCCTGGCATCGTGCCAGCTCAGATCGCCGATAGTGCTGCCGTACAGGCAAGCGATGCCCGTAGCTGAACTCACTCCCATCTGAGGAAGAGGTGACGAGCACATCCGGCTGATCAAGTCCTCACCGTCAGGCCAAATTGTCACTACGCCGGCGTAGTCTGCAGAAGAGTAGATGGACGAACATGTGTTCGTGATGGGAGAATACTGTGTCTTCAATGCAACAGCTCTGCTTTACTGAGTGCGCGATGCCCGTAGCTGAACTCACTCCCATCTCAAGCTCTGACTACGGTGAGGTTTTCACCCGACGTTGGGTAGTTGACCTAATTCTCGACATGGTGGGCTACACGCCAGACAGGGACCTTGGCAGCATGAAGCTGGTCGAGCCATCCTGCGGTTCTGGAGCATTTCTGGTTCCAATTGTTGAAAGGCTGCTTAGTTCTTCACGGTCTTTCGGGCGAGACGTTGGATCATTGGGTCCGGCTCTTGTGGCATTTGATCTGTTGGACGCCAACGTGGGCCTTGCTCGCAAGGCCGTCCTCGATGTCTTGGTGGATCACGGCCTGAAACCCGATGATGCTTATCGACTTGTTCAGGGGTGGATCTCAACAGGTGACTTTCTTCTTCACCCCCACCAAGATCGATCAGTCGACTTTGTCGTCGGGAATCCGCCATACATTCGCTTGGAGAACTTGGACAAGCGGGTCGGAGCGGCGTACCGACAGCAGTGTTCAACCATGCGCGGGCGAGCAGACATCTATGTTGGATTCTTTGAGAGAGGGCTTGACCTCCTGCGTCCTGAAGGCAAGCTTGGCTATATCTGCGCCGATCGATGGATGCGAAATCAGTACGGCGCCGATCTCCGGCAACTGATCGGGAGCAAGTACTCCGTTGACTCGGTCGTGTCGATGCACGACGTAGACGCGTTTGAGGAGAGCGTTTCTGCGTATCCGGCCATAATCGTGCTTCGGAACGGGCAGCAGGGCAGAGCCGCTGTTGTCGAGGCGACGTCGACTTTTGGAACAGAGCATGCGAGCGATCTGTCAAGTTGGATTGCAAGCGGCGACAGTCGGCTGAACGAAAATGGGCAATTCGCAGGCTCGATTACGGATTCGTGGTTCAGGGGCAGGGATCTGTGGCCATCAGGCGCACCTGGGCGACTGGCTCTCATTGCCGATCTAGAGGCTCGATTTGCGCCTTTGGAGGACTCCCTCACGGGTACACGTGTCGGCATCGGAGTAGCGACTGGCTGTGATGATGTCTACATCACAGAAAATGTCGACATGGTTGAAGCTGATCGACTCGTACCGCTGTTGCGGGCTTCAGATACAGCGAGTGGAGAATTGAAGTGGTCGGGCCGATACTTGATAAATCCTTGGAACGGTTCGGGACTGGTCGACCTCAGGCACTATCCACGACTAACTGAGTACTTGCGTCAGAACGGAGAGCGGGTACGAAACAGGCATGTGGCCAAGCGTCGGCCAGAAGCCTGGTACCGAACCATTGATCGAGTGGATACGGAGTTGACTGGTCGGCCAAAGCTCTTGCTTCCTGACATGAAGTCTGCTGCCCACCCGGTTCTTGATTCAGGTGGGTACTATCCGCACCACAACTTGTACTTCATTACCTCTGACACTTGGGATCTGGAGGTACTTGGCGGACTCATCTTGTCGGACGTGGCGAATCTCTTCGTCGGGGCCTACTGCGTGCGGATGCGAGGTGGAACCTACAGATTCCAGGCCCAGTATCTCCGTCGGATAAGGGTTCCTGATCAGGCCATGATCCCGTCATCAGCGGCTCAGGCGCTCCGTGACGCCTTCCGGTCCCGCGATCGAGTTTGGGCGACGGAAGTAGCTGCGGAGTTGTATGGCATTTCTGCCCAGGACCTCACACGCCTAGCCAAATGAAGTCCAGTTGATGTCTGGGTTTGTAGCGATGAACTGCAGGCATCGGCCGTGAATGGCTGCTGCGAATGACTGGAATGAGAGTGAAGGTGAAGGGAAGCGGATTAGGCCGTTGGACTTGTCGGTCATGGTCAGGCATGCAGCGTCAAGGAGTCGTTCTCGGACCATTCGATCGAAGAAGATCGCATATCGCTTGGCGTAGCTCGACCCATCAAACTCCGCATCCGGTGCCCACACGGCACGACGTTCCTTCACGGGCGTGTTGAACGACGGGCTGTCCTCTATCAGCATGAAATAGCCGAGCCATGGCCTGAGCGGAGAATCGATGATGCCCCGCTCGACTGCCTTCCATACATCAACGGCCTGTCCGAGAGCTTCGTCAGTTCGGTTGTTGAAGTTCTGGCCTGGGCTGGTCCCAGCCATCGACTTGAGTTCGATGATTCCGACCACGCGATCGGCGACGGTGACAACGATGTCCCAACTCTTGTCCCTGCGAAAGTATCCCGCAATCGGTCGTGTGTTCACTTGGATCAGTGATGGAGGGATCCCCGCATCTATGAAGACATTGATGATCAATTGCTGGATCTCGTCGAGATGTCGTCCGCCTGTCACTTCCGAACGCAGCCCCGGGTTCAGAACACCTTGGGCCAGAGAGTCTCTCGACTGCCGCTCGCGTACTTGCCAATATGTTTCGACGGCAACAATCACCTTATCGTTGTAGTCCGGAAGTTTCTCAGGCATAAGGCTCCACAGGGTCTGGGACCCGAGTATTCCACTCGGCGTGACTCATGTCGGTGACCACCTCAGCTCCAGTTGGTGCTGGATCGGAGGGTGACCCAGCCTCCTCGCAGATCGGCGCCGCTGATTATCGCCGTGTTTCGATCAGTTCAGCAGTCAAATGACAATCATGTGATTCTCGGCGTGAATCGCGGTAGAATCACTCTGTGGCGATTGACGTGCAGACACCAGTCTTCGAGGGGCCCTTCGATCTGCTCCTACATCTGATCCTTCGGGAACAGGTGGACCTCTACGAGATCGACTTGATCACGATAGTCGATGCCTACATTGCGGAACTCACCCGATTGGAGTCCCTTGACCTGGATCTGGCCACCGAGTTTTTGCTGATCGCTGCGACCCTGGTCGAACTGAAAGCCAAGCGACTGCTTCCTGACGATGACGATGTCGACCTGGACGATGATCTGGGTCTGTGGGAAGAACGAGATCTGCTTCTCTCCAAGCTGGTCGAGTGCAAGACGTTCAAAGACGCGGCGTTGGTCCTCGAAGGACTTCACCGGCGGGCCGGACGTTCCGTTGCTCGGACGGTCGGCCCCGACGAGCGATTCATCGGACTTTCGCCCGATCTACTCGAAGGCCTTGATCCCGAGAGGCTTCGCAAGGCGTTCCTCAAGGCGATCGAACCCAAGTCCGAGCCACGCATCGACCTCATCCACGTCGCTCCGATCCGTATCAGCGTCATCGACGCCGTTGCCGACCTGTGCGCCGAACTGCCCTCACGTGGCAGGGTGTCGTTCCGCGAGATGACGGCGAGTCTGACCGACCGTCTCGACATCGTTGTGCACTTCCTCGCGATTCTGGAATTGTTCAAGCAGGGCCTTGTCGACCTTCGTCAACCACAGACCTTCGGCGACATTCAGGTCGTATGGACCGGTGGCGACACCG
>CAUJEC010000212.1 GCA_963169245.1 Actinomycetota bacterium | reverse complement strand
ACGGGCAACTCCAGCCAGCCATCGCCTATCTGGAATCGATCGATACGCTCATTGATGACCGTGTCGCCGAACTCCCACTGATTGAGGATGCGCCATTCAACGGTCTTTGCTGGACCAAGAAATCCGTCGAGGACCGCGGCGACGCTTTCCTGTCCGACGATGGGGTCCATGGGCATGTTCTCATAGGAGATCTGCGGAGCGAGGAGCGCTACGGCAGCACTGACATCCTTGGACTCGACGGCTGAGATGAGCTTGGCGACGACTTCAGATGGCTCCATTCGCACATGCTAGAAGTTCTTCGCACTCAGCGACTCGCCGGAAACTGGTCGGTAACCGGTCGTATCGGACTGGGTCACGGTCTCGTTTCTGATTCGGTGATCGACGCGGTATCCGGCGCCGACCGGAATGTCGGATCCCATCGGGACTGCCATCGCTGATCAAGCGCAAGCTCTGGTCGAGGTGCCTAATGTTTGTGAAGCGAAAGAACGCTTCCGGGGTGTTCTCTGGGCCGGTCGTCGAAGGTCAGCCATCGAGCGGTTGCAGATCGTGACTCCTCGATGAGGCGGCCCGTGTGACCGAAGTCGATTGAGGAGACCTCCAGTGGGCACAGTGGAGGTGCCACACGAATGTCGACCTTTCCGCAGTAGCGTTCAACGTCGACGATCAATCGTTGCTCTATCAGCAGCGTCAGTGCGTGGACTGCTGCAGAGAGAGGGCTTCTCGGTGGTTTGTCGAGAGCGCAGGCGTAACCGGTGGGAAGGACATAGATGATCTCGGCACCCAGGTCGATTGCTTGGGAAATGGCTGCGTTATCAGCGATTCCACCGTCCATGAGAACCGCTCCGCCGAGTTCAACCGGTGGGAAGATCGCCGGGATGGCTGAACTGGCGAGCACAGCGGTGGCAGCGTCGCCTCGGGAAAGCAGCACCTCCTTGCCGCTGGAGACATCGGTGGTGACAACGTGGAGGGGGATAGGCGCGTCCTCCAGTCGTTCGAAAGTCAGATTCGCTCTGATAATTCGCTCCAAGGGGCCATTGGAACAGATGGAGGAGGCCCGACCGAACGTCGCAAGCGCGAGCCGGGTGGGATCGAGTGGAAACACGTCACCCCTGTCGAGACCCAGCCACGTTTCGGCAAGAGCATCAACCGCGTCCTCGGTTGCCCCGTGACCGGCTATGAACGCAGCGTTCAGTGCGCCAACGGAAGTGCCAATAAGGAAGTCGGGTGCGATTCCCCGAATGGCAAGTGCCTGGAGCATCCCCACCTGAATCGAACCGAGGCTCCCGCCACCGGAGAGCACAAACGCCGTACTTTTCGCCATCGGTCGATGATGTACCCCGGTTGGGGTTTTCTGACACCGCCGGCCTTTCGACACCGAGGCACCATGACCAGCTGGCCTCGTGTCACCGCTGAGTTGCGGGCCAGGTGAGTTTCCTCCTCAAGGCCAACTCGTGGTTGATACTGTCGTTGGCGTACTCGACAAACGGGGGTTGTCCGATGCTCGCTCGCAAGATCGCCATTTCCATAGTTACTGCTGCAACAGTTGCTCTCGCAGGATGCGGTTTCTACGCTGACTCATCCGGGCAGACCTGTGTGATCCTGCTCGGCATTCCGGTGTGTCAAGCCTCATCCTGACGTACCTGTCCCACAGGGTCCACCCTGACGTATGCCGACGACGCCGGCTGAAGACGACGCTCGGTCCGTGAGGTCGCCTGGCCAGCGCTTGGAGTCGACGTCAGGCATCTGAGGTCAACCAACAGGTGAGAGACTGCAACAGTGAGTGATCCCTACGCGCCATTCGACGAACTGACCTTCGACCGGCCCACGCCGGGTGTTCTGCGGATCACCTTGGACGGTCCCGGTCTCAACAGCGTGAGCGCAGCTGTGCACGGGCAGTTGGCCGAGGTCTGGACCGCCGTTCACCGCGACCCTGAGACCGATGCCGTCGTGCTCAGGGGTGCCGGCAAGGGTTTTTCGTCCGGCGGCGACTTCGGGCTGCTCGAGGAGATGATGGCGGAACCATCGGTACGGGTCCGGGTGATCCAGGAGGCCAGGGAACTGGTCCACAACATCATCGACTGTTCCAAGCCCATTATTTCTGCGGTCCATGGGCCCGCAGTCGGTGCTGGGCTCGCTGCAGCGCTTCTAGCTGACATCTCGATCGTGGGTCGAAACGCAAAGATCATCGACGGGCACACACGTCCGGGTGTCACAGCAGGCGATCACGCGGCAGTGTGCTGGCCACTTCTCTGTGGGATGGCGAAGGCGAAGTACTACCTGCTCACATGTGAGACCATGACCGGTGAGGAGGCCGAGCGGATCGGGTTGGTCTCCATGTGTGTCGACGACGATCAGGTGGGCGAGATTGCATTGCGGATTGCGACTGATCTCGCATCGGGCAGTCGGACCGCCATCCGATGGACCAAACAGACGCTCAACCACTGGTATCGCAGCCAACTACCTGCATTCGACGCGTCGGTCGCGTACGAACTCGTCGGCTTCGGGCTCGATGATGTGAAGGAGGGCCTTTCATCGCATCTTGAGAAGCGCCCACCGCAGTTCCGAGCCGACTGATTCCTCTGAGGCGACCCCGAAAGGACAGACGTTGAGAACAGAACTACTTGGGGCTGATGAACTCCGTCTGGCAGCGGATGCCGAGGGTGATCCGTCCGCACCACCGGTGCTGTTGTTCCACGGCGGAGGACAGACCAGACACGCCTGGGGAACGACGCTGCATGTTCTGTCGTCGGGCTGGCACGCGTTCTCGATTGACCTGCGAGGCCATGGCGAGAGCGAGTGGGCGCCAGACGGCGACTACAGCATCGACGGATTCTCCAGGGACGTGGCCACCATCTCCAGATCACTGGAACAGGTCCCCGTACTGGTCGGCGCGTCACTCGGCGGGCTTGCGTCACTCGTAGCCATAGCGGAGCTGTCCGAGCCGAACCAGCGTCCCATAGCAAGAGCGCTCGTACTTGTTGATGTCGCTCCCCGGATCGAACCGAAGGGGGTGTCCAGGATCATCGAGTTCATGACGTCCAACCTCGAAGGCTTTGCATCGCTGGAGGAGGTTGCCGACGTCATCGCCGCCTACAACCCGAACCGAAAGCGGCCAACCGACCTGTCCGGGCTGAAGAAGAACCTGCGGCAACGAGCTGACGGCCGGTGGGTCTGGCACTGGGACCCGAGATTTGTGAGCGGTCCGATGGGATCTCCTGACGAGACTCGCGCGACGACGTCGAGCGCCGACCGACTGGCCGACGCCGCACGGAAGCTCACCATCCCCACTCTGCTGGTTCGGGGTCGCATGAGCGACCTCTTGAGTGAGGAGGGTGTTCGAGAGTTGAAAGATCTCGTGCCCCACGCGCAGGTTGCCGATGTCGCCGGGGCGGGCCACATGGTGGCGGGTGACCGTAACGACGCGTTCAACGACTCGGTCGTCTCTTTCCTCAACTCGCTCGACTAGAGGCTCGACGCAGATGAACATGCCGATCGGAGGAACCGTCGCGGCGGGCTTCGAGTCGGTGCGAGAGGCGTTCGTGGAGAACTTCGTATCCGACGGCGAGGTCGGTGCTTCGCTGCACGTGATCCGAGACGACGAGGTCCTCGTCGACCTGTTCGGAGGATGGACAGACGCTGCAAGATCCGAGCCCTGGCGACACGACACCCTCGTGAACATGTACTCGGTCGGCAAGGCGTTTCTTTCGATGCTCGCACTGCAACTCGTCGACGATTCGATCACGACCCTCGACACTCCGGTGGCTGACTACTGGCCCGAGTTCGCCACCGGAGCCAAGGAGTCAGCCACCCTCAACCACGTGCTCACGCACCGAGCCGGTGTCCCGGCCATCAGGGAGATCCTCACCGACGACGATCTCTTCGACTGGGAAATCATGACGTCAGCCATCGCTGACACCGAAGCATGGTGGAAGCCGGGGGAGCGGGTTGCTTACCACACCAACACTTTCGGTCACATCGTCGGCGAGATCATTCGGCGGCTGACGGGCCAGACCCCCGGTGAGCGGTTGGCAACCCTGACGAACCCGCTGGAGGCCGACGTTCATTTCGGTGTCCCGATATTGCAACAACACCGTTGTGCCGAGGTGATCTGGGCGCCTCCCAATCCGATCGTCGCGCCTGACTCCTTTGATGGATTTGATGGCGACCTCCTCATGAACCTGCTGGCTCATCTCAACCCACCCGGTTACTCGTCCATAGGTCTTGTGAACACTGAGCGCTGGCGTGAGTCCCAGATCGGCTCCACGAGTGGCCACGCGTCCGCAACAGGAATCGCCCGGATCTATGCGGGTCTGCTCGAGGGCAGAATTCTTTCGGAGGAGATGATTGCAAAGGCGACGGTCCCGGTCGTCTCTGCCCACTGTCCGATACTCGACGATGAGTTCGTCTACGGGATCGGTTTCCAGCCGACCACGCCCCGGCGGCCCTTTGGCCCCAACCCCCGCAGTTTCGGTCACTTCGGTACCGGTGGTGCAGTTGGATTCGCCGACCCGGACACCGGCGTCGCGTTCGGCTACGCCATGAACCACGTGATCCCTCGATGGCAGAGTTCCAGAAACCGCCGGCTCATTGACACTTTCTACGCGTGTCTCGACGTCTGACCGCGGGACTTCGGCTACGTTCATGGCCGATCGGCGCTCAGCCTCACAACACGCTCACAGAGGCTGAACCGGACATCAGAACACACCAGGGGGTAACGACGATGAACCGCACATATGTGATCGGTGTCGGAATGACTAAGTTCGAAAAGCCCGGCAGCAGGGATTGGGACTACCCGGACATGGGCAGGGAAGCTGGTGAGAAGGCGCTTGCCGATGCCGGAATCGAATACAGCGCGATCGAAGAGGCCTATATCGGGTACTGCTACGGCGACTCGACCGCGGGACAGCGGGCGCTTTACGAGTTGGGCCTGACCGGTATCCCTGCGGTCAATGTGAACAACAACTGTTCGACCGGCAGCTCCGCTCTGTATCTGGCTCGCAAGTCGGTGCAGTACGGGATGTCGGATGTGGCTCTGGCACTCGGATTCGAGAAGATGGAAAAGGGCAGTCTGGGCGTGAAGTTCGCGGACCGAACAACGCCGCTCGACAAGCACATGATGGCGATGATCGACAAGCGGGGTTTCGCACCTTCTCCGCCGGCAGCGCAGATTTTCGGTAACGCAGGTCGTGAGTACATGGAGCGCTACGGCACCGACCCGGAAGCTTTCGCGAAGATCGGTGAGAAGAACCATCGCCACTCGGTCAACAACCCTTACTCACAGTTTCGTGACGAGTACAGCCTTGAAGACATCAAGAACGCTCCCATGGTTTATGACCCGCTGACGAAGCTCCAGTGCTGTCCTACAAGTGACGGTGGCGGTGCGGCTGTTGTTGCAAGCGAGAGGTATGTCGAGGAGCACGGTCTCTGGGATAGGGCGATCGAGATCGCCGGACAGGCCATGACCACTGACTTCCAGAACACCTTCGATGGCTCCGACATGGGGGTCGCTGGCTTCTACATGACATCTGCAGCAGCGAAGAAGGCATATGAGGAGGCCGGACATGGGCCCGAGGATGCGCAGGTCATCGAACTTCACGACTGTTTCAGCGCGAACGAGTTGATCACCTATGAGGGGCTCGGACTCTGCGAGGAGGGCAAGGCTGGCGACCTGATCATGGACGGGGCTGTCACCTACGGTGGCCGCTGGGTTGTCAATCCTTCGGGTGGACTCATCTCCAAGGGGCACCCGCTCGGCGCTACCGGACTGGCGCAGTGCTCTGAGCTGACCTGGCAACTACGAGGTCAGGCTGATGCTCGCCAAGTCGAGGGCGCCAAGGTAGGGATCCAGCACAACATCGGTCTGGGCGGCGCCGCAGTGGTGACGGTGTATACCAAGCCCGAGCGCGGCTGATCGGTTCTCTGCGGGACCGCATGACGGATTCGTCCCTTCTTGCATATGTCCGGTCTTACGCAGATTGAATTCATTCCGCCTGATTGCAAGTCGATCGATCGCGCACAGGTAGATGCGGTGCGTAGTTAGGATGATCGACGGGCCTTGACTGGTCTATTAGTCAGTGGCAGTCGTAGCCCGTGGTAGACGGCAGACGTGGCCCGTTGCAGATATAGCAAGGAGAACACATGGGGTTCTTGGATAAGGCAAAGACATTCGCAGATCAGGCAGCCAGCAAGATCGATGCGGCCGTTTCGGATGCGACGGCGTCTCCATCGACCAAGCAGGCAGAATCAGCGTTTCGTGACTTGGGCGTTCTCGCCTATCTGGAGGCCACCGGACGGGCTCCGGGAAATATCGAGGAGGAGCGCGCCAGGCTCCATGCGGCGGTCCAGGCCGTTGAGGCCCATTCGGCCCTGAACCTGGCGTTGACACCTCCGCCCGCTGCAGCTCCACCCCCGCCAGCAGGCGTAGGGGCGCCTCCGCCCGCGCCCGCGGGCGCGTCTGCCCCGCCTCCGCCCGCTGCTGCTCCACCTCCTCCAGCGGGAGCGTCTGCCCCGCCGCCACCTCCACCGCCCGGGAATGTCGCCCCGCCGCCACCACCGGGGTCAGTTGGCTGAGCGGCTTCGTTAGTCGAAGCCATTGGAGATGGCGTGAGCATTGATGCGCTCGAATTCCCCGCCGACTTCTGGTGGGGAACAGGAAACTCATCCACCCAGTGCGAGGGAGCGGCTCCGGCAAGCGACTGGATGGCATGGGAGCAGACTGGACAGGCGCCGACATCCGGGAGCGGAAACGGATTCGCTGAGAATTACGCGAGCGACTTCAATCTCCTGGCCGAAATCGGTCTCAACCACTTTCGACTATCGCTGGAATGGGCCCGACTTGAACCCGCTGCTGGTCAATATGACCGCGGCGAGATCGAAAGGTACCGCGAGATTCTGCTCACTGGGCGAGACATGGGCCTCAACATGTGGGTGACCGCCCACCACTTCACCCTTCCGCAGTGGTTCAAAGAGTTGGGCGGGTTCGGTGATGAACGCATGCGTCAGAACCACTGGGTCCGTCACATTGAATTTCTTGCAGAGATCTTTGGTGATCTTGTGTTCGGATGGAAGCCGATCAACGAGCCGCAGGCGTTTGCACTCTGCGGATGGCTGCTCGGAATTCACCCACCAGGCATCGTTGACCTGAGCGCGGCAGCGCACATGCTCGTCGCGACTCATCTCGCCAACCACGAAGCCTGGCGTGTACTCAAGGAGGGCCCGCAACCGGTTGCAACCATCCACAATCTCTCGCCGGTTATTCCCATCACTTCGAGCGACGACGACATCAGGGCGGCAGAGCTTCTCGATGAGCTCACGTTCGGCATCTGGATAAACATGATCACCGATGGTGTACTCCGAATTCCTCAGATCCCAGGCGTCGAGGTACCTGCACCAATCGAGGACAATGAGTTCATCGACGCGTTCGATGTGATCGGGTTCTCCTACTACAACGCGACCGGGGTCACCTCCGCGCCCGAGATGGTTGATACAGGTGGAGTTCTGCCGGTCCCATATCCAGCCGATCATGAAGTCGGTCCGCTCGGATATGTCCCTTGGAGCGGCGGGCTTGAGATGTTGCTCAACCGACTTGATGCAGAGTTGCCCACTAAGCCGTTGCTGATCAGCGAGTACGGCATAGGCACCACCAATGACACAGTTCGTGTTCGACACGTCGAGGAAGGCCTGAGGATCACCTCCGATGCGATTACCCGAGGTGTGGATCTACGGGGGTTCTTCCATTGGACCGGTGTGGACAACTACGAATGGCTCTACGGCTATGACGTGCCGTTCGGGTTGTTCGACAGGGATCGGAACCGGCGGCCGAGTGCAGGGCTGATCGCTGCTCACGCGA
>CAUJEC010000211.1 GCA_963169245.1 Actinomycetota bacterium | reverse complement strand
CCTGTCGGGGATCTTGAACCTCCCTTTATCCAAGGGTCGAGCAATGTCGCCATCGACACCAATGGGACTGCGCCTGATCTACGTCTCGCGCTCGTGCTCCAAAGCGTGGATCAGTATCCGGCATTGGCGGTGCAGTTTCGTATACAACCGATTCCGGGTCGCGTGATCCGTGACATCACACTGCGGATGGTTCTGCTCAAAAGCGGCGACTCGCCATTCCTTGATTCAGGCCCCCTTGAGTCCGACGTTTCCTTTGCTGTTCTGCACTACAGGGTGGGGCCCACTGGTGTATTTCCACCAGAAGTTAGAATCGACCTGAACACAGGCGTCGGCGCCGATGACTTCGACTCGACTGTGGTCGTTGCTCCCAGCCCTCCCGAGACATTCCCGACCGGCCATCGACGGATCACTGCTGATCGTGTCGCCCTGAGCGTGACCGATGCCCCCAACGGATGGCCCATGGACGTGGCGGGCGGGATCGTCGAAGGGGACATGGTGAGCCTCGCCGGAGTGGAGACTGACTACAACTCGCTCCTCAACAGCGGATACGTCGAGCACCCGGTGAACATTCGAGGAATTGCTCTGGGTCGACTCGAAGATGGTGCGTCTCCGACATCCCCGTTACCCAAGACGGCGACCTGGCTGGAGATCCAAGCCACACCCACTTCGGCGGTTCCTCCGGGGAAGAGCCGCCAGATCTTCGTGGACCTTCGCACACCGACTCGCGGTGATGCGCCAAAGACCGCGCCGACCGCTACGGAGAACCCAGGTGGCGCGCTGCGGATCGGCAGTTACCGCTATTCAACTACCTTCGTCCACAAGAACAAGAACGAGAGCGGATCATCACCCAAGACTGCTCCGATCAAGATCGATGCCGCGAAGCGGTCGGTGCTCATCACCGACCTGCCAACCGCTCCGCCCACACCAGTTCCCGATACAACCAGTCTTGAAGTCACCCACATTAGGATCTACCGCACCGACTGCGATCAGAGTGTCGACCCCACCGATATCGACCGTGGCAACCGTGGTGAAGAAGTTCTGGTCGCACAACTCCCCATTGGAAGGACGACCTACACCGACAATGGCCCCACGCACCCCGATGCGGAGCCGACTCTTCATGATGACTTCATGTCGATCCGCTACTGGTCGTCTCTGACCTTTGACCTAACCGGCACCATGCGGATGCTTGAGGGCGCCGACGACACCCGCTACGGCGGGTCAGTCAGTGCGGCACCGGAGTACCTGAAGGTGCTCTACCGCCCCGGGGCAACACCCAAGCTGCGTTGGCTGGCCCCATCGTCAACCCCTCGCCTGTCACTTGAGATGCCTTCGATGAAGCTTCCCTACGGGACCGGACTTGCCGCATCGTTGGAGCTGGTTCCGACGAAGTTCTCATTGGACTGGCGAATACTTGGATCCGAATTCACGGGCCTCTCCTTGGCCGGTGACGTCGATGTGATCGCGGGACCGGGGCCGGACCCGGCAATCGCACCCGCCCGGGTATCGGTGCGAATGGGAACCCCCGTAGTCCCATCCGGGTGGCCCAACGGCGAGCCCGAGGCGGCCGTCGAGTTAGCGGATCTGAAAGCCACATCACCGCTGGGGCTCATCTCGCTGAGTGAACTCCGGCGCGCTCGACTTTCCATTGGATCCTCCACTTGGGACAAACGAGATGTCGAGATGGGACTAGTGCGCGTCGATGCGCTCTTCGTCGACTCAAGAACCGTGCGTGACCGTCGACTTCGCTTTGGATACACCAGCGCTTCGGGACAGGACCTGTTCAAAATCGACGGCACCGCACACTTCGTTCCTTCACATGTGAACTTCGACGCGAGGCTCACCCCGGGTGCTGGCCAGCACTTCAACCTGAACTCACGGATGCGCTTCGCCCGTGCTGGTCTGTCCATGAGGGCAACAGGTGATGACCCGAGCATCGGAACCCGCATCACAGGGCACGCGTTCGCGGACGACACCACTGATTCGCTCGTGCTCTCCCTCGCCGCTGGCAAAGTTGAACTGGCGACCAAGTGGCCCCTGCGTGCCGGAGCAGGTCTTCGATTCGTGAGCGAACCGCCAGTACCCAACGGCGAGCCGATCGGGCTCTGGGCCGATGTGATCGTGCCCGATTCGATCAAGTCCACGACCGCTCTACCTCTGGAGTGCTCGGGTGCTGCGCCTGGGATATCGGGTCGTGTGGCGGTCAGTTGGTCCTCACAGAACCCGCTGGCGGTCAGAGCCAACCCGCAGGTCAAAGCATTGATCAATGGCAGTGCCGAGTCGCCACCGGGCGTGCGTGCCTTGAGCGCTCGAGTGCTCAATATCAACAGTGCAATCATTCCCGCGGGTATCACTGCGCCTTTTGCGCCAAACCCGCCGCCCACTAGCGAAGTCTCCCCGATTCTGCAGTTTGGTACTGGTCGACCAAACAGGTCCTTTCGTGTGGAGATGCAACAAGTCGAAAGCCGAGTGCCGACTCCGCCAGATCTGTGGAGCGTCGACCCGGCCCGTTCATGGTTGCGAGCGCGTACCTCGTTACTTCCCGACAAGCTGGAGCCGCATGTTCTGTGGTCAAAGGGATCGCTAGCCGGAGCGTCACTCAAGTCATCGCAGCGTTGGGGAGACGGGGTCATATGGGCTGAGCCTCGACTCGGACGAACCGATAACGCCGCTGAACTCGGCGGCGATCAAGGCGTGGGCATTCTGAGCGCAGGTTTCGATGGAGTTCCCACAAATGTCGAGTTCTGGATGCTCGCCCATTCCGACGTGCTTGGTTCACGGGTAGCGGATTCAGACAGGCGACCAACCGTTGGTCCCGTCGGAGCAGACTGGCCACCAGGTGGCGTGTTGTTGCGCGTCGATGATGCCATCCGGCTGTCTCACATTCTTGTCGCCCTGCCGGAGGGCGACGGCCAGGTCTGTCGTAGCGACGATGGCCCCAAACACGCGGTCCGACACGGAAAGTGGTTCAGCGTGATCTCGCCTTTCGTCAAGATCGAACCGACCACTACCGGTACCAAGCAACTCATCATGTGGTCGACCCAGGAACCCGCCGACCCTTCAGCTGGCGGGTCGGGCGACCCGTGTTCCGGGTCAGGTGGCGGGGGTGATGACAAGTCCCGAAAGTCCGCATTGGGATGGTCCATCCAGGACGATTCCTCGGTGTCGATGGCGTTGCGGATCTATGAGCTTGTGACTCCATCAGGCGTGGTGGCGCCGCGGTGGTGGTCAATGCCGACCGGCGACGAGGAGTGGGGCGGCGAGGACGTTCACACCGGAATCTGGGGGCTCCAACAGGAGATTCAAACCAAGGAGTACGCCGGCACCGTGGTGTTGTATCCAAAGGAGTCAACCGACAACCCCTTTGGCGATTGGGAGGGTGGTCAGGGCAAGTGGTGGCTCCGCCAGCGGGGTGGGCTCGATGTGCCGCTGTTCTTGTTGTTCGGTTGGGGGATCGCCTCGGGAGATGTCTACATGGGCAACGTCGGCGGGGGATATCACATGCCCGGAACAAACGGAATCTTCTCGACACTGCCCAAACTCTGGACCTGGAGCTACCCGTGATCGTCGACCGACTGATACTGCACCACAACTACGACGGTCCCAGCGCCGTTGATGTGTCCCAGAACCACAACCACGGAGTGCTCGAAGGGGTACACCCATCTGGTGGGATGGTGCGATTTGGCGATGGTGGTGATTGCGTGCGGGTTCCTGCCAATCCGACGCTCGAGTCGCTGCATGCTGTTCGGACTTCGGTTCGTTTCAAACTGCAACCAACGGGGACTCGCAGGTACAACCTGATCGAGGGATATCTGTCCTTTGCTCTGGTAATCGACTCTGACCTGTCGTTGCACGGCACGATCAACAACAAGACACTCGGGTGGATAGGTGCCGCGTCAGCGCCTGGCATCGTCACCCCGGGTATGTGGCATGAGGCGACCATGGTCCATGACGGGTTCAGCGCGATCCGAGTGGATCTAGACGGCGTGACCGTTGCAGAGAGCTTCTCCGTTCGGGGGCCGATTATCGGCGTGCAAGCACCTCTTGGTCTGTGCATCGGGCATTGGGCTGGTGATGACCGCTACACCTTCGTTGGCGACATCGACGATGTGAAGGTCTGGAAGGACCGTCCCGATGCCGCGACCGACTTTGCCGATAAGTGCTGCCTGGACGGTGAGTCGGTTGACGACATGTTCGCGGATCTGCGCGCAGGGGCAACACATGGCGACTTTGATCGTGATGCTTATCGCCACGCGGGGGACGTGATGATGGAACTGGGCGCGAAGACGTTCGGTTCTCTGGCGGCGGGCACCGGAGTTGATCGGGCTCAGGCATGGGATCTGGTGCGGCGTTTCGTGCTGGCCTTTGGCCGGGGCGACACGAACGAATTCGCGAACGTCGTGGGAACGGCAGCCTGGCGTACCGCTCAAAAGGTGCCCACAGCCGAACTCAGCGCTGATGCACGGGCGCTCGCCGATGCTCTTCGGCCGACGGTGCTTGGCCCACTGGTTGATGACGCGTTGGGTGGAACCGACCCACAACGACAGCGGGCGATCGCCGAAAAGCTCGGCTTGTTGGGATGGCTTGACGCGTTCTGTGTGGGGTGGGCCAAACCGGAGCCGCCGAAGAGAGGCAGGGAAGGTGACGGCAAGGGTGACGGCAACGATCACTCTGGCGATAAGGACCCGCGGCCGAAGGATCCGCGGTCCCAGGGGCCAGATTCCGACGGGAGCGACCCCGCTGTCGATCGTGACCCCTCAGACAGTCCCCCTGGTTGGGGCTTCAACGCTGGGGGACCTGGCGACATCGACCCTACCGACCCGGTCAACCCCAAGGACCCTACCGACCCGAAGCGCCCGCAAGACCCCACGCGCCCGCAGCGTGATCCGAGGAGGCCACGATGATCCCGATCGACGAAAAGGCGTTGCTCATGCTTGCTAAGCAGCACGCTCCGATCCTGCGGTTTCATCCATCTGAACGGTTCTTTCCGCTGCTGGTGGAATCGTGGCTCACCACAACTTCGGTCGGGATATGGCCCGAGGACCCCAACCGTGATGTGCGGTTGCGAACCAGTCCAGCGGACCCGGGTCGTCACGGCGCAGCGGTTTGCGCTGCGGATGCTGCGATGAGCGCGTTGCAGGTGCTGATCGGACCTCCTGTGGATGCTGATCGTCCGATCTCACTGAGCGGCGATCCCGCGGATTCGTATTCGATGCTCTCTGACCTAGTTGCCCGACTCGGCGATGGCGCCTTCTTGGATGTCGGTGGCTGGGCGAATGGCGATTTTAAGGAAGGCGACCTGGCCTATCTGAGTTCGCTGTGTTCTGAACTCGGCTCGGCCATCAATCCGACGATTCCTTGGGATCCACCGATGCGAGCCAAGGATGGACGACCCCAGGTTCCGTGGTCCTGGGTCCCGCAGCCGACCAACCCCACGATCTATTGCGAGATCACTTGGGCGGGATCCTATTCACGTATTGCTGAGAGGAACGGGCGACCCGAGTTCCCAGCAGGTGACCGCTCGCTCGATCAGATGGTCGCGTTCACCTACTACCTCTTCTATGGCGCCCGAACGCCAGCTGCGGAGGATTCGGCCGGTCGATTCTCCGAAGGTCAATGGGAGGCCATCACGATGTTCTACCGCGCAGAGGTCGGCCGGCCTGAGCGTGATGAGCCCAACGGGCACGATGTGATCGGGATCAAGAGTGGACATATCGCCGAGGAGCCCTGGGCGGTGGTGATCTCTCAGTGCCAGGACCGCTCCACTGATTCACACTGGACCGCAATGAGGGACTTCGACCAGTGCGAGATGCTGGGCCACTCACCAGTCATCTACGTCGCTAGAGGTACGCATCGCAACTATTTCGAGCCGGTGCAGGGCCAGACCTATGACCCCACTCAACACGGTCCCCATGGCCCTGACACCACCACACACGACAACGAAAAGGACACTTGGGATGGGGTGGACGGGTTCTTGGCCGCTGCAGCGGTCATGTTGGGAATAGCGATTCTGTTGGTGGCGCTCGTGGCATTGGTGGCCCTGGCGGTCGTGGTCGTTGTTGCCATAGTCGTGGCGATTGTGGTGTTGGTGGTTCTTGCGATCATCTTGTTCATCATGTGGCTGGTCAGCGCGTGTGATGAATCCTCCGATAAGGACGCGGGAGAAGAGGTGGATTTCGGAGGTGACCCTGATGAGGCGACCGACGGCGGCCCTCAGGCCGGCGGAGACGGTTCCGAGGAGGCTGCGGGTAGCGGTCCGGGAACCGGAGGAAGTTCCACCGGTTCTGGAACAGCGGGGGGAGGCGGTCCCGACGCGAACGGTACTGTCGGACAGCCCAACACCGGTTCGCCCACGGGTCGATCGACCACGTTCCCAGATATTCGCATCGTCGAAAGGTTGATCGTCGGGGGAGCGAGTGAGCGATTCACCACATTCCCCACGGATCAGATCATGGAGAACCCGCCATGGTGGGGCTACCACGGGCGATGGGGTGTGCGAGTAAAGCCAGCTCCTGCTGGAGGCACCTGGGAATCAGGATGGAACCGCATCGATAGCACCGAGCGCGACTGGGCCTACTTCAA
>CAUJEC010000210.1 GCA_963169245.1 Actinomycetota bacterium | reverse complement strand
GGCGGTGGTCGAACTCACCTCGCGC
Organism: Actinomycetota bacterium; assembly: GCA_963169245.1. Classification (GTDB taxonomy): domain Bacteria; phylum Actinomycetota; class Acidimicrobiia; order Acidimicrobiales; family Microtrichaceae; genus JAGQSZ01. The sequence goes on along the minus strand of CAUJEC010000210.1, from coordinate 3,190 downwards.
TCGGTTGATCCCGAGACCGGTGATCCGCTCTTCGACATGATCATGTCCGCCTATATACGAGGCGAGGGCGGATGGGGAGGCGATCGCGGTCCGACCGGTTCGCCCAACGCGGCACCTGAGCGTGAACCGGATCTGGTTCTGAGTGAGACCACCCGGCCAGAACAGGCCTTCATCTATCGGCTCAGTGGCGACCGAAATCCACTTCACTCCGATCCGACCTTCGCTGCCTTCGCCGGCTTCGACCGCCCGATCCTCCATGGTCTGTGCACCTACGGCTTCGCGGGTCGAGCGCTCCTGCACGCTCTCTGTGACTCCGACCCCGCACGGATGGGATCGATCGAGGGGCGTTTCTCCTCGCCGGTGTTCCCGGGCGAGACCCTGGGAATCGATGTCTGGAATGACGCAAACGGGGCGGTCTTCCGGGTGCGTGGAGACGACGATCGGGTTGTCTTCGACGCCGGTCGCATAGTCGTCAAGGACTAGGCCACTCGATAGTTCCAGCTTCAGGCAGCCGCGGCCATGGGTCTGCGCCGTCTGAAGCCCTGGGGCTAGAACGCCTTTGGCCTAGAACAGGGTCAGATCGGGCAACTTCGCCCCACGAAGGACGTCATAGTCGACCTCGACCCAGGTCATCCCTCGGGCTTCAGCCAGCACCCTTGCCTGCGGCTTGATCACCTGGGCGACGAAGACTCCCCGTATGCCCCGCAGCGTGGGGTCGCGCTCCAAGCGCTCGAGGTATCTGGCAAGTTGCTCGACGCCGTCGATCTCTCCGCGGCGCTTGACCTCTATGGCGACAGCCCTGCCCATCGAGTCTCGACAGAGCAGGTCGACCGGTCCGATGTCGGTGGGGAACTCTCGTCGCACCAACACCAGACCTTCGGAGATGGCGGTGGGGTCCGCGGCGAGCAGTTCCTGGAGGTGAGCCTCGACGCCGTCCTTGGTCAGCCCCGGGTCTCGGCCGAGTTCGTGAGCGGTGTCGGAGACCACCTCGGTGATGTTGATGGTCAGCGTCTCGCCCTTGGGGTTTGTGATGACCCACTGATCGGGCGACTCGTTGACGGTATTGGGCGCGTTCATCCAGTTGAGCGGCTTGTACGCGCCGCCGTCAGCGTGGATGGCGATACACCCGTCGGCCTTGACCATGATCAGTCGAAGGGCCTCGGGCAGATGGGCGGTCAGCCGACCGTCATAGTCGACCGAACAACGGGCAATAACCAGACGCATGTGACCGTGCAGTCTAGGGCCAGGCCGGGATCAGGCCTTGGCTGTCTTTGCGGCCTTCGCAGCGCGGGCCCGCAGTCCGGCATCGAGTTCGCTCTTGCGGAGTCGCACGATGGACGGCGTCACCTCGACGCACTCGTCCTCAGCAAGAAACTCGAGGGCCTGTTCGAGTGACAGCAGACGCGGAGGTGTGATGCGTTCGGTCGTGTCGGCCGCAGCGGCGCGCATGTTCGTCAGCTTCTTCTCCTTGCAGATGTTGACGTCCATGTCCTCGCTACGTGAGTTCTCGCCGACGACCATGCCCATGTAGACCTCGTCACCGGGCGCGACGAACAGCGATGCGCGCTCTTGGATGCCTACCACCGCGTAGCCCGTCACAGGGCCCATCCGGTCGGCAACGACAGAGCCACGCTCGCGTGACTTGATCGGGCCCATCCATGGGGCCCAGCCGTCGAAGACCTGATGGAGCATGCCGGTTCCTCGTGTCTCGGTCAGGAACTCGGTGCGGAATCCCAGAAGTCCGCGTGCAGGGACACGTTGTTCGACACGGATCCATCCTGTTCCGTGATTGACCATGTTGACGAGTTGACCCTTGCGGGTGGCGAGCAACTGGCTGACGGCTCCCAGATACTCTTCCGGGATATCGATTGTCACGAACTCCATCGGCTCATTCCGCTTACCGTCGATCTCACGGATGACCACCTGGGGCTTGCCAACGGTCAACTCGAAGCCCTCGCGGCGCATCGTCTCGACCAACACCGCCAGTTGCAGTTCGCCTCGGGCGTGTACTTCCCATGTGTCGGGACGCTCGGTTGGGAGCACACGCAGGCTGACGTTTCCGACGAGTTCCGCGTCGAGTCGTGACTTGATCTGTCGAGCTGTCAGCTTGTCGCCGTCGCGGCCGTTGAGGGGGGAGGTGTTGACACCGATTGTCATCGCCAGGCTGGGTTCGTCGACGGTGATCACTGGAAGTGGACGGGGGTCGTCCACCGAACTGAGGGTCTCTCCGATGGTGACGTTCTCGATACCCGCCACTGCGATGATCTCGCCAGGTCCGGCGGACTCGACTTCGATCCGCTCGTGGTTCTCGGTCACATACATCGAAGCGATCTTCGCTCGTTCGATTGTTCCATCGGTGCGGCACCATGCGACCTGTTGACCCTTGCGGATCTCTCCGTTGACCATGCGACATAGGGCAAGGCGCCCGACGAACTGACTCGAATCGAGGTTGGTTACCCAAGCCTGGAGAGGAGAGTCGGGATCGTGATGGGGTGCCGGTAGGTGGCTGGCGAGCAGTTCGAACAGGGGTGTCAGATCTTCGGCCAGGTCGTCGGCTGACTCTGGTCGATCCATGCTCGCGCGGCCGGCTCGGCCGTTGCAGTAGATGACCGGGAAGTCGAGTTGGTCGATGTCCGCATCCAGATCGATGAAAAGATCCTCTACCTCTGTGACGACCTCGTCGATGCGGGCGTCGGCGCGGTCGACCTTGTTCACAGCAAGAATCACAGGGAGTCCGAGAGCGAGGGTCTTTCCCAGAACGAAACGGGTCTGGGGGAGAGGGCCCTCGGAGGCATCGACCAGCAGGATCACGCCGTCGACCATCGTGAGAGCGCGCTCGACCTCGCCACCGAAGTCCGCGTGACCGGGAGTGTCGACGATGTTGAGCTTCAGTTCCCTGCCGTCTGAGCCGGTCCAGCGCACAGCCGTGCTCTTGGCGAGAATCGTAATGCCCTTCTCGCGTTCGAGGTCGGTGTTGTCCATGACACGTTCGACCTCTGTGCCACGGTCACCGAAGGCTCCGGCCTGACCCAACATGGCATCGACGAGGGTCGTCTTGCCGTGGTCGACGTGGGCGATGATGGCCAGGTTGCGGATTCCCTCGACGGGCACACCGCCGGTTGAGTGAATGCCGATGGCGGACTCTGGGGCCGCGCCGGGGCTCACGGATTGTGTCATTTCGACTCGTTGG
>CAUJEC010000209.1 GCA_963169245.1 Actinomycetota bacterium | reverse complement strand
GTGATGTCCTCCCGGCGAAACAGAGTCGGCTCGGCAAGCGCGAGCGGGTCGACCAGAGTCAGACCGGCAGGCACGATCACCAGACACCTGAGCGACAGCCGATTCAGAAGGCGGAACCCATACCAGGCACAGGCCCCGGCGATGATGCCGGCCACAGCACCCGGAATCCAGAACTTGGTGGCCACCAGGGCCACGAAGGTCAGCACAGGGATTGTCGTCACCGCCCAAAGAACCTGTAGTGGACCTATGAGAAGAAACCCTGGGGTTCTGAGCCCGAGTCGACGCTCGTCCCCATATGACGTGCCGTTGATGAACTCGGCCCCCACGTCACCGCTCATCACCAACACAGCACAGGCTCCCGCAACCACCAGTCCGGCTAGGCCCAGAATCCCGACGTCGTCAATCCACGGTCCCGATAGGCCAAAGACCAGACCGAGCATTGGAGCCAGTGGAATTGCCACTCGGATGAAAGTGAGGGTCCCGGGCAGTTGCACAAAGGAAGCTCCGAGCACGACAGCCCATCCGGTCCAGAGGAATATCTGCCAGATCACCCCGGCCATGACAGAACGGTTCTGGAGAGTGACCGCGAAGATCTCAGCGAGAGTTACCGGCAGAATCAGCCAAAGGCCGCGACATACCCAAGTGGGCACAGAGGATTTCACACCTACAGATTTGCGCGTTCTGAGGGCCCACCGCTAACAACGGGTCATGGACGGGCCATCGGCTCTGAAATTCGGACTTCCAACGTCCGTCGGGGGACTGCCTTTCGAGGACCACTCGAGCGCAGTCGAGTTCGCGCTGTCCACTCAGCCGATCTTCCCAACTGTCCCCCGTCTGAGGCGTGCTGGCGCATCATTCATCGATCAGGTCGCATCTTTCTTACCCCATGCAGACGTCGAGGAACCCGGTCTTCTCCAGATCACCCGACCGGTGACCTGCGCTGGTGAGATTCACTCGGCGGACCTGGAATCGCTCTCGGGATCGTTCGGGGGAACAGCCGCATTCCTGGATGCTCTCTCCCAACTTCCCTCAGCCGAGCCCGACGAACTGATCGGCATACGCGTCGGCGTGTTGGGTCCGGTAACGACCGCCCTTGCTCTGCGATCCGCTGGGGTGCCCATCGAGGTCGCACTCCCGCTCGGAGTCGATATCGCCATGGACACTGCCACAACGCTCCTCGATCGGATTCGACCCGCGCTGGGCACCAAGCTCATCGCAGTGGTCCTCTCCGAGTCGGGACTCATCGGCGCTATGCACCCGACATACCCACTTCTCACATCGCAGGTTCGCTCATGCCTCTTCGAGGCAGTCGACCGAATCGACGCCAGAGGTTCCGAGGGGCCACTGGTCATCGGGATCCATGTTCCGGGGCGTACCGACTGGTCAACGATCATCACCGCCGGATTCTCACTCCTTTCGCTTCCCGTCGGAACAAATCTGGAGGGTTCTGCTGACCACGTGCAGCATTTCCTCGATGCAGGCGGCGTCATCTCCTGGGGTGCAGTGCCGGTGGACGAACCTCTTGGCAGCACCGACGAGATCCTCTGGCGACGACTGAGTTCCTTCTGGTGCTCACTCGTCGGCGCCGGCATCGATCCGTTCCAACTCCGTTCACAGAGCCTGATCTCAACCACCGCTGGCCTGAGCCATTTCGGAGTTGCCCAGGCCACCAACGCTCTGTCACTGGCCGACTCGCTCTCTACACGGGTTCGACGACAGGCGGCCGGAACCCGGCTGTCGCTCGGGGCCTGATTGCCGAATCCCGGCGGTCGCTCCATCCCGATTCTGGCTGTCACTCCGTCCCGGTAAGGTCAGGATGTGACTGAGATGAACCGACGTGGGCCGGACCCCGACCTCGACCCCGCTGGCCGGGTCGACTGGCTCCGTGAGCAGATCATCACCCATAACCGCGCCTACTACGAGGCTGACGCGCCGCTGATATCGGACGCGGACTACGACGCTCTGATGCGCGAGCTTCGGGCAATCGAGTCAGACCATCCTGACCTGATCTCGGCAGACTCCCCCACCCAGGTCGGAGTCGGAGGGGCACCATCGACCCAGTTCGCGCCCGTCGAGCACTCGATTCCGATGATGAGTCTGGACAACGCCATGGATATGGGCGAGTTGAGAGCATGGGGAGAACGGACTCACAGGAGACTCGCCGATATCGGGTCACACGCAAAGGTCCGCTATGTGTGCGAACTCAAGATCGACGGACTCGCCATCTCCATTCGCTACGAGAACGGCCGGTTCGTTCGCGCCGCCACCCGTGGCAATGGCCGAATCGGCGAGGACGTGACCGCAAACGTCGCTGGGATAGCGGCTGTCCCCAAAAAGCTCTCCGGATCCGCTCCTTCTGTTCTTGAGGCACGCGGAGAGATATACATGCCCAAGGAGTCCTTCGAGTCCCTACGGCTGGCGACCATCACCGAGAACGAACAACTCGTGGCGACAGGTAAGAAGCCAAAGGCAGTTCCGGTCAACCCCCGCAACGCTGGAGCCGGTTCGTTGCGCCAGAAGGATGCCTCCATCACCGCTGGACGAGGGCTGGCGTGGTGGTGCTATCAGTTGGGAGAACTCCAGGGATCCGACACACCCGCCTCGCATTCGGAATCGCTCGCCTGGATGGCATCGATGGGAATCCCGACGAACCCGATGACCACGATCTTCGATGATCTCAATTCGGTCTATGAGTTCTGCTCCTCATGGATCACCAGGCGTCACGATCTTCCATATGAGATCGACGGAGTCGTGGTCAAGGTCGACGATCTCGAAGTCCAGGCCGCGATGGGGTCCACTGCCAAGGCACCTCGATGGGCCATCGCCTTCAAGCTGCCTCCCGAGGAACGCACCACGCTTCTACGCGACATCCAGGTGTCGATCGGACGCACAGGCAAGGCCACCCCGTTCGCGGTGCTCGAACCCGTCTTCGTGGGTGGATCCACGGTGGGCCTCGCCACCCTTCACAATCAGGACCAGGTAAAGGCCAAGGATGTTCGGCCCGGCGACACGGTCACTGTCCGTAAGGCTGGCGACGTGATCCCCGAGGTGGTCGGACCGGTCCTGGAGATGAGGCCCGACAACCTGCCCGAATGGCAGTTCCCAAATACTTGTCCGTCGTGTGGCGAGCCGCTTATCAGGCGAGAAGGTGAGGCACAGACCCTCTGCCTAAACCTGGCGTGCCCCCAGAAACGTCTGGCAGAGCTCGACCATTTCGTCTCCCGAGGGGCCATGGACATCGACGGCCTCGGTGAACAACAACTGGCGCTGTTCATGGAACTCGGTTTCATTCGCGACTTCGCCGACATCTACAGCCTCGACCGGAACAGACTGCTCGAACTGCGGGGATTCAAGGAGCAATCGGTCGACAATCTCCTTGCCGCAATCGAATCCTCCAAGAAGCGCCCGTTGGCAAACCTGCTATTCGGGCTGAACATCGTCCACCTTGGCTCGGCGGGTGCGGAGTACCTCGTCACTGAGTTCGACGGTCTCGAAGCCATAGCCTCGGCGTCGATAGACGAACTCGCACGGACCGATGGCGTCGGTTCAGTGATCGCGACCTCCGTTCATGATTACTTCCGGGATCCACGAACAAGCGCCGTCGTCGACAGGCTCGTGGCTGCGGGAGTCAACACCGCTTCTCCAGCGCGTTCGACTCTGGAACGGACTTTGGAAGGGAAGGCGATCGTCGTAACGGGAACCCTTGAGGGCTACTCTCGCGACCAGGCGGCCGAGGCGATCAAGGCTCGTGGCGGCAAGTCGCCGGGCAGCGTATCCGCCAAGACATTTGTGGTCGTCGTCGGCGAATCACCGGGAGCTTCCAAACTGGCCAAGGCCGAGGAGTTGGGAATCCCAGTCGTCACAGGCGATCAGTTCGAGAGTCTTCTCGAAACCGGAGCGCTGCCGTCATAGGGTCCAGATTCGGATCAGCGTGTCAGGGATAAGCGTGTCAGGTTGCCTCGAAGCACCACGACACCGGGGCAGCGCTCGAGCGGTTCTCCAGCTTGTTCCAGACCATGGCTACGATGCAGTTGCGACCCTCGTTCAGGATCTCCACTGCCTTGCCCGGACCGGGTTGAAGGAGGATGAGTCCCGTTCCCAACTCTCGGATCAGGCCGTCCTCTTCGGATCTCACCTCTACCCCATTCACGATGAGATACCCGTCGTATCCGTCGGCGACGTCGATACCCACCTGACTCTGTCGAAGCACCTGTGCGCCTGATGCCGGAATGAGCCGATCGACATGTTCGGGCAGCGCATCTGATGTCGCGTCGAGTCCGGTCGTTGCCGCCTTGCCGGTGAAGAAGATCCCTGCAATCGCACCGATGATAAGCAGAATCCACACAACTCGACGTAGTACATCCCGCTTGGTTGTCGGCGGCAGACGAGTTGGCCCGCCAGCGGCCGCTCCGTCTGAGGCGATGCCATTCTCCGATGCAGATTCAGCGTCGGATGGATCGGTTGGGGGCGAGTCTGTGTCGGATGACATTCCGTTCCTGTGGCCGTACTACTCCCATGTCTAGCCCCTCCCCGGGACTAAGCGTTAGCGACGATACGATTGGGGCTCTTGGCTGGTTTGGAAGAACACCCCGTTGTCGGCGACATTTTGGACGGCACCTACGAGCTCATTAGCGAGCTTGGCTCCAGTTCGGCGACCAAGGTGTTCCTCGCTGCGGATCAGGGACTGAAGCGCAAAGTCGTGCTGCGAATCCTCCGGGAGGAACTCGTTGCAGACGAACCTGCGCTCCACGCGTTTAGCGAGCGAATGAAGCGGGAGAGCAAGCTCTCCCACGACAACATCCTGCTGGTCCTCAAGTCCGGCGCAGTGACGCCGTCCTCCGGTCGGGGTCCCGATGTCCCCTATTACGTGACTGATTTCCTGCCCATGGGCAACCTGCGGTCGATGCTCGATACCAACGGTCGTCTCTCCTTGGCCCAGACGCTCGTGGTCGGACTCGATGTCGCCAAGGGCCTCGCGTATGCCCACAGGCAGAACACCGCACACCTCGACATTCGTCCCGAGAATCTGCTGTTCGGCATCGATTCGCAGCTTCGGATCAAGGACTTCGGCCTCGCCCGAACCCTTGCGGAGTACTCCAACACCGAACAATCACACTCGGGCAGACCCGGGAATCTCTACGGGGCTCCCGAGTTGGTCTCTGGCGGTGGGCGTGATCTCCGCTGCGACATCTACTCACTCGCGCTTGTGCTCGTCGAGTGCGTTACTGGCGAGGTCCCCCTGACCGGAGCAAGTACAGCGGAGACCTTCGAGCTACGAGCACGGGACGGGTTGGTGCTGCCCAGAGACTTCGGACCGCTGAGAGACATCCTCGAACGCGCAGGCCATGCCAACCCCCGAGAGAGGCCGGATGCCACCGAGTTCTGTGACGGTCTACAGGAGGCCTCCAGTCATCTTCCCCCGGCCGAGCCACTTCCGCTCGTTCCGACATTGAGTGAAGAGGCCAGTACCGAACGTCTTGACAGATCTCTCATCACAACGACCGCGCTGGTCGCTGTGGCCGCAGGATCACCAGCCGAACGCTTATCTATCAAAGATTCGCCAAACCCGCACTCGCCGAACCCGGTCGACGATGACTCGACCACTGCTCACGATTTCAGCGCTGACCCAGCGATCACCTCTGGCATCGTTGTGGAGCCCGAGGGTCGGCCCACCCATGATTCAGCAGTGATCGCCGAACCGGGCACAGATCCACAACCGAACTTCGCGGCGGTGGTCGACAGGACAAGCGTTGAGTCCATCCTGGCGCCCTCCGAGCCGAGATACCT
>CAUJEC010000208.1 GCA_963169245.1 Actinomycetota bacterium | reverse complement strand
CGCCTATACGCCGATCCCTCCATCATGAGCGATTATCTAGTCATGGCTTCACCGTGGTGGCATTCGACGACGATCTATCAGGTCTACCCGAGATCCTTCCGTGACTCGAACGGAGACGGCATCGGTGACCTACCAGGGATTATCTCCGAACTCGACTACATCGCATCCCTCGGAGTCGGAACCGTGTGGGTTTCCCCGTTCTTCAGGAGCCCTCAACGAGACTTCGGCTATGACGTGAGCGACTACTGCGACGTCGCTCCCGAGTACGGGACCCTGAGCGACGCCGAGTCTCTGATCCAGGAGGCTCATCGCCGAGGCCTTCGGGTCATGTTCGACCTCGTGCTCAACCACTCATCGGACGAACACCCTTGGTTCATCGAAAGTCGGACCTCACGCGACAATCCACGTGCGGACTGGTACATCTGGGCGGACAGCGGTACTCGACGAAACCTCCGGGGCCGGCGCGTTCCCAACAATTGGCGCTCCATTGCAGAGGTGACGAGTGGATGGCATTACGAACCACAGCGCGACCAGTGGTACTTCGCCTCGTTCCTCCCCTTCCAACCCGACCTCAACTGGCACAACCCCGATGTACGCGACGCGATGTTCGACGTCGTCCGATTCTGGCTGGAGCGTGACGTCGACGGCTTCCGCCTCGACATGTTCGGCGACATCATGAAAGACCCCGCGCTTGGTCGGGCGAAGTTCCGCCCGGGTTGGGAGAACGGGTTCCCCCAACTCTTCGACAGGTCGCTCGTACGCAACACAGTGGCCAACTTCGCGTTGGCGAGAGATCTGCGGTCGGTGGCCGCGGAGTTCGACAAGGCCGGGGCACCAGTAGGTGACGACGACTTCGCGTCGGATCGCGAGCGCCTTCTGCTGGGCGAGGTCTTCGGAGGACCTGAAGTTCTTCGCCGCTACATGGGAGCCGATGGTGACGGTCTGCAACTCTCGTTCCTGTTCAGCTTTCTAGCGCTCCGCTATGACGCGGATTGGCTGCGTGATTGCGTGACGGGTTTCGAGGCCGAGTTCCCGTTCCCGGCCGAACCCACCTATGTGCTCGAGAACCACGACCGTTCGCGTCTGATCGATCGGGTGGGAGGAGACCTTCGCAAGGCGAGGGTTCTCGCTGTCGCGATGCTCACCCTGCGGGGAGTCCCCACTATCTATCAGGGCCAGGAGCTCGGCCAGTCCAACACCTACATCCCGCTGCGCGACGCCTTGGACCCGATCGTGTCCACCTACTTCCCCTGGCTGCCCGAAGTGGTCAACAGACTCCTTCCCGAGCGACTGAATCGGGACGAGGTACGCACTCCCATGCAGTGGAACTCGTCACCTAACGCCGGTTTCTCCGACCCCGGGGTGGAACCATGGCTGCCGACTAACGGTGACCGCTCCAGCGCGAACGTGGCAACGCAGGAATCCGATCCGGAGTCGATCCTCAACCTCTACCGGGATCTGTTCGAACTGAGGTCGAGCCACGACGCCCTCGCGCGCGGTCGCCTCGACATGGTCCCATCAGTTCCTGAGGGCACCGTGGCCTGGCTCCGCAGCACCAACGAGGAACGCCTATTTGTTGTAGCAAATATGGCCGATGACCCCACGGTGGTTCCCACCGGGTCGTCGGCAGAGCTCCTGCTCACGACAGATGCTGAGGCCCGCGTAGGTGGATCAGGACTTGCTGTTCAAATGCCCGGAAACTCCGCTGCGGTTCTCCGGCTCACCTGAGCAGCAGACCGACCCGCCCGACGTCTGCCAGGGCACCGCTGGCCAGAAACTCGACGGTTCCGCCCGCTCTGACCACATGTTCGACGAGCTCGTCGACGGGGTCCTGCATCACAGAGATGTCGGACGGGTCCACTGAGCTGTCCTCAACCCGGACAAGGCGAAGGTCGACCTCGACACTCGGCGTGTGCTTGTAGTCCTCCTCCACCACCAAGAGTCGGCCGCGCCCCTCACGGGCGTACTGCCAGACCTCATCCATCCCGGCCACGGCCTTTGCGGTGTGGAGCCGGTTGTTCAGGTCCTCGACCACCTCGTCGCGGCGGGCCTTCAGAACCTCTCGCAGCACCTTCCATGCGGCTTCGCCGATGTCATGCGCATTCGCCTGTTCATAGGAGCCATCGAGTCTGCCAACCACAGAGCCAACGTTCGAACTGACGTCCTCGAATAGTTCGGCCGAATTGCGCACCCCGGCGATTATCAGGGGAAGCGGATCACCAGCGGAAGCCTGTGTCAGCCCGGCGTCCACGGTGCGGAAGTACTTGCGGTAGGCCTCCTTGGGGTCACCTCCGGGATCCTGGGCGAACTTACCGGCAATCGCCCGATTGTCCTTTGGAGTGATGTCGCTCGCAAAGGGGAAGCCGTAGTCGGTGACCTCGATCATGTCGTAGCGGATCCCCTCGAAGAGTCGAGCGGAATGATCGGAGACGACCAACACGCGTGAGCGCGGGCTGCGACGCATACCCTGGATCAGATATCTGGTGGCAGGGGTCCTGTCCACAAGGACACCCTCCTTGATCGGGAAGGGCACCAGGTGGGCCTGGCCCTGATCGGCCGTCGCAACTATCACAACACCATAGGAACCGCCCCTGATCTCGACCGACTCCGCGGCCTGATCCAGGTTGGCGAGTACTGCCTTGGCGTCTCGCCCATCCAAGTGGCTCTGCACCTGGGTTCTGGCGTCGCTGAGAAGGTTCCTCAGACGTATGCGGTCCTCATCGTTACCCTGCCCGGTTGGGTCGAATGGTGCGGTGAGGGTGACCACAAGATCGGCTTCGAGTCTGAGCAGGTCATCGATGAATTCGAACACGGGCCCTCCCGGTTGTTGTTGGATGCGACTGACCATAGCCAGACTCGCTGCCCGTGTGGCGGCAGAAGCAAGGACTCTCAGCATCGTTGAGTTCTCAACTTGCGGTTGGACCATATGGCTGTCCCGACAACTCACGGGTTCTGGCTGTACCACCACTGCGTGTAGATGTCGTGAATCCGCTGGCTCAGGCCGGTCGCGAACAACTCGGTCAGCTTCTCGTTGGGAATGTGGAGGCCGTCAGGGCGAATGGAACGGTCTGCCAGCCTCTCGGGTCCGAGGAACTCGCCGAGGTCGAAAATCCGCACCGATTCGGGATGGGCGTCCGCCACCTCGCGCATTATCTGATGCAGCCGTTCCATGCGCGCCGGGTCGTGTTGACGGGCCACGCCAGACCTGCCGAGGTCATCCGCCCACGATGCATACGGCGGCCAGAGCCACAGCACCACGAGCGCCCCGGCGGCGGAAGTGACCTTCACGGCCTCGGTCAGTTCCCCACGTATGAACTCATCCGCCTCGGGTTCACCAATGGCGGACCAGTTTCCCGATGCCGGGAGTTGTCCATCCACGAGCTCCCACGCGCTGGTGATAATCATCGACACGTCGGGGTCCGTCGAGCTCACCGACTGGGTCCACACCAGTGGCCATTCCAGGCAATGCGGCTCAAGCGGTGCTTCGTCAAGCAGGCGCACGGCCTTCCATCGACTTACTCCACATCCGACCACTGCATCGCCTCCCGAATAGGCGAGTTGGGCAGTGGTGCCGTCCTTGATCGACTGAGCCAGACCCAGGGAGGCGAGCACTGATGTCGAATCACCGAAAATGCTGACCTTGGGCACAGCAGGAGGAGCGGGTTTGAGCGTCGTGGTCGTCGAGTCGCTGGTCGATGGAGCCACTCCGCCGCCGATGGCCTCGAGTTCCTTCGCTGCCGACTCGAAGTCGGTCGTCAGTTCCGATCGGTCCACTGGGATGGGAATCACAGCGATCACAAGAGCCATCGAGAGTGCACCGATGGCCACCGGTAGGGCCCGTTCCCTTGACGGCCAGATACCCACACGTACCGGTGTCTCTATGTAGCGGAAAGACACTTCGGCGGCCACGAGCGCGACCGCCACAGCTCCGATGGCGCGCAGGTCGCGCTGAAGGTCGGGGAAGATTTGCCGTGCGGCTATGAGCAATGGCCAGTGAAACAGGTAGATCCCGTAGGACCTCGTCCCGAGCCATCTCATCGGAGGGGTGCCCAGGGCCAACCGGAACGGCCCCACAGGTAGGGCGGACGCCACTATGAGCACACATGTCATCGCGGCAAACAGCGGAAGTCCGCCGCGATACAGCCACTCCGACGAGTGTCGGACAGTCACCATCCAGTAGAGCTGAATGACCCCAGCGATACATGCCAGCACCATGAGCGGGCTTCGGAACTGATACCTGATCGTAAGCGCACGTCGAACGCTCTGACTGTCGAGAACAAACGCGAGGAGACCACCGGCCAGTATCTCAACGGCCCGGACATCGGATCCCAGATAGGCCCGGTTGACGCTCATTCCAAACATCCAGGGCGCTAATGCGCTCAGGGCACCGAGTCCTACGAGGATTGCAGCGACGATACCGCGTCGACGACGCAGCAGAGGAAGGAGCCCGAGCATCAGCAGTGGGAACAGCACATAGAACTGCTCCTCTATGGAAAGGCTCCAGAAATGCAGAACCGGTGACGGCACCGAGGTGAGGTCGCCATAGGACGTGCCGGCGAGGACGAAACGCCAGTTGGCGACATAGAGCAGTGACGACACGACGTCACCGCGCAGAGCGAGTCGCTGATCCGCTGTGGCCACAGTTCGCCCGTAGAGGGTGACGACGATCATCAGAGTCACGACGGCAGCCGGCATGAGTCGACGGAAACGCCGAGCCCAGAATCGACCGAGGGACACTCCGCCGGTTCGTTGCGACTCCTTCAGGAGGATCGAGGTGATCAGGAAACCGGAGAGGGTGAAGAACGTGGAGACGCCCAGATAGCCGCCGACCATCCACCCGAAGCCCATGTGGTAGACGACGACTGCAGCAACCGCCACTCCACGGAGCCCGTCGAGGCCGGGCAACTGGACCAGCCGAGGACCATCTGGTCCCGACATGTCGATGAATGACTTGGTCTCGTGGTGCAGCGTCGTCATCGGTCCCGTGGTCGGGTCATCCCGACGCGCCGATCGTAGTTGGACCGACGGTCCACAAGAATTGCTGAGGCTATGGTCGAGCCATGATCACCGACGTTCCCGGTCTCCGCGTCGGCCACTGGACCGACACCGTCGCACGCACAGGCTGCACTGTGATTCTGCTGCCGCCCGGGACGACTGCATCAGCCGAGGTCAGAGGTGGGGCTCCAGCCAGTCGCGAACTGGCCGCCCTCGAAGTTGGGCGGCTCGTAGAGACTGTCCACGCGGTCGTGCTCACTGGCGGATCCGCGTTCGGGCTCGCTGTGGCGGACGGGGTGATGGCGTGGTGTGAGGAGCGCGGGATCGGCTTCGACACGGGATTCGGGGTCGTGCCGATCGTCCCAGCCCTTGGGATCTTCGATCTGGCCAACGGCGATTCAACGGTGCGTCCCGGCGCCACAGAGGGTCAGTCCGCTTGCGATGCCGCCACCGATGGGCCGATTCAACTCGGCTCGGTGGGCGCTGGCACTGGCGCCCTGACCGGCAAATGGCGGGGTGCGAGCAACGTCCGGCCCGGCGGCCTTGTGTCGTCGACTCTGCGCCTTGGCTCGCTCGTTGTCTCCTCTCTCGTCGTTGTCAACGCGTTCGGAGATGTGGTCGACCCCGACGTGAATGCCTCCTCGGCCGCGGTCGACTGGCTGTCGAGTTCGAGCGAACTCTCCGAGGCCAGCCCAGCGATGGCGAACACGACCATTGGTCTGGTCGCCACGAATGCTCAACTCGACCGGGTCGGGTGCCTGATGCTCGCTCAGGGCGCACATGACGGGCTCGCCCGCTCCATCGTCCCACCCCATACGCGACTCGACGGTGACGCGTTCATTGCTGTTGCAACAGGTGCGCTGAGCCTCGCGGAGGCGGGTGCCGACCTGGGCCGCCATGTTGATATCGACCAGATCCGACTTCTCGCGATGACCGCCACAGAGACGGCGATCCGCTCGCTCAATTCCTCATAGACTCCCCGACATGCGCTTTGACCTGCCCAGTGATCGCATCCCAACCGCTTGGTACAACGCCATTCCACGGCTTCCCGAGCCGATGCAGCCGCCGTTGCATCCGGGTACTCGGGAGCCTGTCGGCCCTGATGACCTCTCGCCACTCTTCCCGATGGCGCTCATCGGTCAGGAGGTGAGCACCGAACCGTGGATAGACATCCCGGGCGAGGTTCTCGACGTCCTGAAGCTGTGGAGGCCCACGCCCCTCATTCGGGCCGAACGCCTCGAAGCAGAACTCGGCACTCCCGCTCGCATCTACTTCAAGGACGAATCGGTCAGCCCTGCGGGCTCGCACAAGCCCAACACTGCCGTCGCCCAGGCCTTCTACAACAAGGCCGAGGGTATCGAGCGGCTGACCACAGAGACCGGTGCCGGCCAGTGGGGAGCGTCGCTTGCTTTCGCAGCGGCTCAGTACGGCATCGAACTGAAGGTCTACATGGTGCGGACCTCCTTCGAGTCCAAGCCCTACCGTCGCATCCTCATGGAGACCTGGGGTGCGGAGTGCGTGCCCTCCCCCGTTGATGATCCGTCGAGCCCCGGATCACTCGGCATGGCGATCTCCGACGCCGTCGCAGATGCCGCCGGTCGGGCCGACAGTCATTACGCACTCGGTTCCGTTCTCAACCACGTGCTGTTGCACCAGACGGTCATCGGCCTTGAGGCGAAGGAACAACTCGAAGCCGCTGGTGAGTCGCTGCCCGACGTCGTGCTCGCCCCATGCGGCGGAGGGTCGAATCTGGGTGGCATCGCTTTCCCATTCATCGAGGATCAGTCGGTCCGCCTTGTCGCCGTCGAGCCGACATCGTGTCCGACTCTCACGCAGGGCTCCTTCGATTACGACTTCGGCGACACCGCCGGTCTGACACCGCTGCTGCCGATGTACACACTCGGGCACGACTTCATGCCACCAACGATCCATGCCGGCGGACTCCGCTATCACGGAGACAGCCCGATCGTGTCCGCGCTCGTCAAGGCGGGCCGCATGGAGGCGGTTGCTGCTCCGCAGTCGAAGGTGTTCGAGGCCGCGACCCTATTCGCCCGAACCGAGGGCAAGCTCGCTGCGCCCGAGACGGCCCACGCAATCCGGGCAGCGATCGACGAGGCACTCGAGGCCAAGGAGAAGGGAGAGGAGCGAGTGATTCTCTTCAACTACTCAGGCCACGGATTCCTCGATCTGACCGCCTATGACGCCTTCAACCGCGGCGACCTGATGGACGACTGATAGCTCCCCAGCCCGGAACTCCTCAGCCCGGCGGCGCTCCGGGAGTTCTGGGCTCAGGAGTCGACCGAGTCTCGGACCTCGGCATGCGTCGCTCTACGCCGCGTCGCGATGGGACTCGTTGAGTCAGCCTGCGTCGCGCTGGTCTGCGTCGACTTGGGCTTCGCCACTCGGAGCGACGTCGCCACTCTGTGGGTCGTCGATCCCGGAGGCCAGAACCACCTGTGCCCCACCCTGACGTTTTGCCCGATACATGGCGTGATCAGCACGTGCCATCAGCGCTTCGGCATCTACACCCTCGCCCGAGAGCGCCAGGC
This sequence comes from Actinomycetota bacterium, assembly GCA_963169245.1. Classification (GTDB taxonomy): domain Bacteria; phylum Actinomycetota; class Acidimicrobiia; order Acidimicrobiales; family Microtrichaceae; genus JAGQSZ01. The sequence goes on along the minus strand of CAUJEC010000208.1, from coordinate 838 downwards.
CAACACTCGGCAGGCATGTGAGTTCGATGTCGTTGAAGGTCGTCGGCTCTGAGAGGACCCTGAGCACCCGCTCCGCCATCACGAGAGCATCCTGGGAACCGGTGATCGGCTCCAGGACGATCGCGAACTCATCTCCGCCGAAGCGTCCGACGATGTCGCCGGCACGCACTATGGACGTGAGTCGTCGTGCCACTTCGACCAGAACGGCATCGCCTGCAGCGTGTCCGTGCTTGTCGTTCACAGCCTTGAAGTCATTCAGGTCCAGCCACAGAAGGGCGATGTGTTCCGAACGTCGTTTCGTTCTCGCCAGCGACTGTTCAAGTCCCTCGCTGAAGGCTCGCCTGTTGAAGATGCCCGTCAGCGGATCACGCATCGCCTGATGGGCGAGCGCCTGGGTCAACAACTCGCGCGAGGTCACATCCCGTGCGTTGATGAGAATCCCGTTGATGGTCGGCTCTAGCAACAGGTTGGTGGCGGTCGCCTCGAGGAACGCCCACTCGCCCTCGGCTGTGGCCACCCGCACGATGACACGTTCCTCTGAGTCCCATCTGTTCCGAAGCACCTTCGCGAACACATCACCGATGATGTTTCGGTCATCGGGATGGATGAGCGCAAGCAGTCCTCCTGGCCGTGAGTCTCCGACGACATGGCCGAGCACCCGTTCCGTCGCGGGGCTCGCGTAGCTGATACGCCCGGTCATATCCACCACCGCCAACACGTCGGTCGCGTGCTCGAATATGAGTTCGTAACGACGGTGCTGCTCTGCCAGTTCTCGCTCCAGATTCCTGGCCGCCGTGACGTCCCTCATGGCCATGATCGTGTGGACCTGGTCGCCGAC
>CAUJEC010000207.1 GCA_963169245.1 Actinomycetota bacterium | reverse complement strand
TGACTCGTCGGTCCCGGAGGAACCCGGTTCATCTTGATTCAACCGCGTGCGGCTCTGTCGGCAAGTTGAGAGCCAGCAACTCAGCTGTGCTTGGGTGGCATCGCTGAACGGGAACCGAACTCGAAGCTGGCCAAGTTCAAGTTGCTTGGTCGATTGCTTTGATGGCGCGAGACTAGATTTGGACAAGCTCGCTGATGGGGTTTTGGCAGCTTGCAGCCTCGAAAGGGGAGGAGATTCATTTTGGATGACCCGATCTCCACCTCAACCGTTACGGTGCTCTTTTGTGATCTCACCGCATCTACCGCTCGCCTCACGCGCCTCGGTGATAACGAGGGGGATGTCTTTAGACACGAACTCTTCGGGCGCCTCCATAGTTGCGTCGGGGAATCCGCTGGCAAGGTAGTCAAACATCTTGGTGATGGCCTCATGGTGGTGTTTGAGCGCAGCACTGTGGGTGCCCTCGCTTGTGCACGTCTCATGCATCGATGTGTCGATGATCTCGACATTGATGATCCGGTCAGACTACGAATCGGAATTTCAGTCGGTGAAGTAGTCGAGGAGGATGGCGATTGGTTCGGTACTCCAGTTGTTGAGGCGGCAAGACTCTGTGATCTGGCTGAACCGGGGCAGACCCTTGTGCCACACCTGTTGGTGGGCTTGGTTGGTAGTCGAGCATCGGCATTCAGATTCGATGCGGTGGGCGAAGTTCTGCTCAAAGGGTTTTCATTACCCCTTGCGGTGGTCAAGGTCAACGACGCCGACAGTGCTACCAGCGGTGATCAGGAATCGCCTCTCGTCGTAGCTGCTGAGCCACAGGATCGGGCTCGTTCTCGTCGAACTATGGCTGTTCGGGGTGCAGGAGCTCTGTTGGCCATCGTGGTGGCAGGGACCTTTATCGGAGTCAAAGTCGGGGGTTCCAGCGACCCGAAATCCAAGTCACTGTCATCGGGTGATTCATCTGAGCAATCCAGGTCATCCCTGTTGAGGCCAAAGGAATACAAGCCGGTGCTTGAGCCTGCCAAATGCGGATCGTCATCCGCGGTCGCATCGGGGGTCAAGTGCAGCGAGTTGGTTGTACCGGTTTCAAGGTCAGAGCCCGATGGACCCAAACTGAGGCTGCCCGTCGCTGCCCTTGAGGGGCCAGCGGGATCCACATTGGATCCGGTCATTGTCATTGACTTCAACGATCCAATCACCCGAACGTCAATGAATCAGGTTGCCGATATATATGTGCTTTCCATTCGGGGCTTCAGCGGGGAGGAGGGAAAGAAGCTTCAATGCCCGGCGATGAAAGCCACCTGGCGGGAAGCTCTGACCAAGTCGCCAGCGGACCCTGTCGCCATCGAATCCAAAGTCGATGCCGCTCGAACATGTGCCGGTGTCCTGCGCGAAGCGGGACTGTCCCTTGAGTCGATCAATCTGAAACAAGTGGCGTTGGACATCCGAGACCTTGTCATTGCTTTGGGTGTCAACCATGTCTCAATCGCCGCAGGTGGATACTTGACGCCTGCGGCCACAGCCTTTGCCAACTCGCACCCCGATGCTGTGTCATCGATGATTCTGTCGAATCCGACCCCGCCGGGTAATTCGCTGCTTGCCGAACCGGTCGAGTCCTTGGCCTCTGCGCTTGAACTGCTCAACAGCCGTTGTTCCCAAGATGACGAGTGCGTAAATAGCTTCGGTGATCTTCGAGCCATCTTCGACGCTCGATCCCAGGCACTTGCGGCCAATCCAGTCCATGTGACAACACTTGGTCTGGATGGCGCCGAAACCTTCGATGTGTTGTTGGATGATCGCCGACTTGCGTCATCACTGAAGGTGAGCCTGGCTATATCGGAGCGGATTGCTCTGGTACCTCAAGCCATGGTCGACGCAAGCGATGATTTGATCGCCGCAGCTGGAATCGTCGACGAACTCAGAACCTATGTGACCGAGGACAGCTTTGGGCCCAGCTACCTGTCCATGACATGTAGCTACGACAAACTCGCAACACGGCTCTCAGAAATCGGTTCTCGGACAATGCAGCCATTTAGCGGGGCAAGTGATCCAGCGTTACCGGAACTATGTTCGGCTTGGAATGTTCCATCGGTAGCGGAGGACTTGTCGGCTCCGCTTCGCGTCGGTGCTCCGGTCTTGTTGATCCAAGGTGGGTTCTCATTGTCCGGGGTGAACCACTGGGCGGAGCGTATGGCGACTGAGCTGACACAGGCGCGCCTCGTGCGATTTCCTACTTTGAGTGAGGATGTTGCGTACTCGCCTCCTGGTTGTCTGAGGAAGCTCAAGAACGAGTTTCTAGAACGGCCCGGTGCCGAGTTGAAAACCAAGGAGTGTGAAGAGGCGTCGCCTCCGATCGACTTCGTCGGGCGCCGCTAGTCGAGGTTCGATGGGCGCATCGCAATCTTGGCCGCTGGGTCACGCCCCAGGCTTGAAGATCATCAGGATCAGCATCACCACGAGAATGAGGTGGCTCATACCGGTTGCCATGCCAAGCAGACCTTTCTTGGACTTGTCGCCCTCTCTGAATGCCCTGATGGCTGGGCGCGCAACAAAGAGATATATGCCCAGCATCGCGAGCCACAACACGATTGCGATGGCGAGCCAGGGTTGGGCCATCTTGTAGACCTTGTCACTCATCCCCGCGAGCCCAAATCCGACGAGGCCCGCCACGGCAATACCTGGAAGTGAGAAGCGGACGATTGAAACCTCTAGATTCTCAGCGGCTTCGGGACTGCCATTCTCGGTGAGGCGTACCAGCGCAGGCCAGAGCCACGCAGGGGCGAATCCGATGACGACGGCCAGCAAATGCAACAACAGCATGACCTTGTAGCCGGTGTCACCGATGGCAGCGAGAAGCATTCAACACTCCTTATCAAAGCCCCGTTGTGCGGAGCCTGGATCGTGTCAGGTCCGTTGACGGTTGGAATCCTGGGTTGGAGACCGGAGCGACCCTAGTCGCAATGGGTTCGGTCATTGCAGCATATGGGGCGGAGCTTTTGGCGTTACTGGCACAGCCCTACGCCGGCGGATAGCCATTCCCACGGGTTGAAACCTCACGACAGGAGTCAATCATTTTGATGTGATCCAGCACCTTGGGCCCAAGGCCTCGGATTGCTGCGGGATCGCCGCTGATGATCGGGCCGGTGACCATCGCCGAGACTGCAGCGACCACCGATGTCGCAGCGAATCTTCCCGGGTCGGTGTCCCAACCCAGAGCGTCAGCCAAGGACGTCGCGATGAGCTGTTGTACCTCCGCGCGCCTCGCAATTGCGGCTTCACCAACAGCGTGAACCTCGACGAGAAAAAGACGCGCGTATCTCGGCTCGCTGGCCAGCAGGTCGAAGTAGGCACTGACTGAGGCCTCGACGCCCTCAGCTAGAACAATACGGAGGTGATCTACAAGGAGCGTCGCTATGGCATCGAATGCGCCTAGGAAGCAGTCGAGCTTGTTGTCGAAGAGTCGGTAGAACGTCTCACGTGAAACCCCAGCTCGCGAGATGATGTCAGCTACCGAGGTATTGAGATAACCGCGCTCGCCCATAATCTCGCCAGTGGCGGCCACGATGCGTTGCCGCTGGTCCTCGGCCACCTGCTTTGGGCTCAGTCCGTGTCGACCGCGTGGAAGTTGTCTGGCCATATAGTCACCTACGGTGGCGGTCCGGGGAGATCCGAAGAGTATTGAGGAATGTTGCGAGCATGTCGTAATGACCCACTAGTAGCACCAACTCGATAATCAGCGGATCATTGAGGAAGGCGGAGATGTGATTCCACTCCTGCTCGGTTAGATCTTGACGTGAAACGAGAGCATCAACTGTCGCGAGAATCGCACTCTCGCGAGCGGTCCATCCTGGGTCATCGGGGCCGATGCGGACGCAGCGGAGGTCCCTTTCATTGACGCCAAAGCGACGAGACAGCGCGACATGGTGATCGAACTCGTAGTCACATGACCGCAGGTGTGCGACCCTCAATATGACCAATTCGGTCTCTCGTCGAGGGAGCTTTCCGAAGGGCATCAGGCGAGCAGCGAAACGCAGCCAGCCGCGAAAAAGGGCCCGTTGACGTCCCATCGTGAGGAACAGCTTCGGAGGTTCGGTCCCGCTCACTCGACCTGCAAGACCACAGAATGCCCATGTGGCTACTCCCACATCGCCACGTTGTCCGGGGGAAATCCGGGGCGGCGTTCGGGGGTGTGGATCAGTCGGTGGTGATGTGTGCGTCATAGGAGATGTTCGGGCTGACTCGTTGTCAATGTAACGGCTTCGTTTTGAGCAATTTCGAGAACTTCCGCGAGCCCGGAACGGAGCCGTAACTCCATTGCGCGTTGAGCTAAGGGGCGAATTGGGATTACGGCCCGGACCCATCCCGGTGCCACAACTATTCGTGAGCGGCGAGTTATGCCCCGCTCGAGGGCATCGATCCCGACCGAAAGTGGCGTCACTCCCGAGATGTGACGACCCTTGAGGAAATGGCGGGCAGCCTCGGTTTCCCATCCCCGGTGTGTCATATCGGTGTCGAGCTCGGCGAAGTACGCGACGCCGGCCTTTGCTCCGTATGGCCGTAGTTCCTGGCGAAGTGTGTTGCCTAGGGCCTCGACGGCAGCTTTGGACGAACTGTAGGCACCGAGTAGCGGAAGATTCACGATTGCGCCCAGCGAGGAGATCACAAGCGCGTAACCGCTCGGATGGCTTATGTGGCGCCCCGCGGCGCGAAGCGTGTTATAGGTGCCAAAGACGTTGACCGCGAAAGTGGACGAGAAGATGTCGGGATCGCCGCCAACGATCGGGAGTTGTGCCGCTACACCCGCGTTGGCGACGACCACATCTAGGCCTCCGAGCGTTTCCGCTGCCTGGTCTACAACGCCTTGGACCTGAGCGCGGTCAGCTACATCGAGTGGCCACCATGGCGCTCCGATGGATTCTGCGGTGGCTTCGAGCATCTCTGGTTCAAGCCCGGCGAGCGCCACCTGAGCGCCACGATCGGTGAGACGTTTCCCAAGCGCTGCTCCAATGCCACGTGCAGCTCCGGTAATGAGTACACGCTTTCCATCCAATGTCGCCTCTGAAGTGTTTCGCATCGTTCATTTGTAGCACTCCACGAACACTGATGTTTCTAAATCTTCCCGCGGGGTCCCGATCGTCGACGATGGACCCTGACTCGCCGGGTCCGAGCAGCTTCTGGGAACCTAGGGTGTCGACATGATCGATAATTGGCCGTTCCCCGATTTTGCTGTGGCGGTGGGCGAGGAAGGCTCTGACCCTCTAATCGTCCACGAGGGCCGCGCCTTTCGTGTTGACCAGTTCCAGGCGAGCGGCCATTACGACAGACTTGAGGCCGATCTGGCTGACGTTGCTGGTCTTGGAGTGCGGGTCTGGCGATACGGGATGCCGTGGAGGCTGACCGAACCCAGCGCCGGCGTATATGACTGGACTCTTTGGGATCGGGCGCTCGAAGCATGTCAGCGGAACGGACTCGAACCAATCATCGACCTCTGCCATTTCGGACTTCCCGATCATTACGGCGGTTTCAGTGAAGCGGCTTGGATTGACGGATTCGCACGTTATGTGGATGCGTTTCTTGACCGATACGACTCGCCTCGTTGGTTCACCCCGGTCAACGAGCCAGGGATCACAGCCACTTTCTCTGCCCGCTTTGGCATGTGGAACGACCGTCTCTCCTCCGAGGAGGACTACTTCGTTACTCTCGCAAACGTTGTCCTCGCTAACCTCGAAGCGCTGGCTCGCATTCGAGCTGACCGAGATGGTTATTGGATTGGCTCGGAGGGCTTTGGGTGTCATCTCGTCGATCCAGATGACGAAGCCGCAAGCGTCAAAGCAACAGTCGAGCGGGATCTCGAGCATCTCGTGTGGGACCTGCACTTTGGCGTTGAACCGCGAGGGGCAGCCGCGAGAGCGATCGATGTGATCGCCCCCATCACGATGGAGCGGATCGCGTCGCTTCAGGGGCGGGTGCCTCGGGATCGAATAATCGCGGGTCACGACATCTACCCCGTCAGTGTCGCAGCGCATGGCACCCGATCACTGCGTCCGATCACGATTGCGGATCGGGTGGCGGCCTATGAATCGACAGCAGGCGAATGGTTCGATCGTTACGGAGTGGCGTTCTGGGTGTCGGAGACCTCGAACCTGTCGCTCACGCCCGATGAGGGCATCGAATGGCTGGGCTCACTGATGGGTTCGCTCAAGGCCATGCGCTGCCGGGGCATACCGGTTCGTGGAATTTGTTGGTACAGCCGCGGCGACCAATTCGACTGGGACACCGCTCTTACTGTTCCGGCCGGTGTCGTCACCGAGGTCGGGTTGTTCGACGTCAATCGCAGCGCTAGGAGTGTCGCAGACGCGTACTCTGCTATCGCACGGGAATACTCGAACTGACGAACTCGACGGCGCCGTCGCAGGTCATGTCCTGCCAGACCCGGGCGCCCCGGTCGGTCCCGGTCAGCGCCCCACAGCTAGGCGCCTTAGCGGTGGGTCCACTTTCGGGGGCACTCGCCGGTCAGGAAGCGCAGCGAGCAACTCGAGGGTGGCATCTGCAATTCTCGCAACTGCCAGATCCACAGCCTCCTGATTGGCAGACGAGACAGAGGAAAGTGATCCAACCTTGCGGACATACTGAAGCGCCGCGGCCTCGACTTCTTCAACCGTGGCGGCTGGGACGAGGCCTCTGAGCGGGGTGATGTTGCGGCACATGGTTGCAACCTACCTGCCTGCCGAGTCAGTCAGGGCGCGACTCGAAAGCCGAGTAGCCAAAGGGAGCTCAAAGCTCGATGACGGTGAGGTCCGTCGCTTTGAACGCAGCCCAGATGGTCGACCCTGACACCAATCCCAACTCCTCGACGGCCAGGTCGGTGACCTCGGCTACGAGCGGGACTGGCGCATCTATATGGACCCTGACCCGGTCTCCGAGCAGGTCGAACCCGCTGACGGTCCCCTGAAAACGGTTGCGCTGGCTGCTGTCGGGTTCGTTTCGGTGAAGAGTTATCGAGTTGGGTCGGATCAAGACGATCACCGGCCCATTATGGATTTCGGCAACCACCACCGAGGCCCACTCGGGTGGGAGCCCCGTGGGGCTGTCGACGCGTTCGACTAGGACTGATGTCCCGCTGGCAGTCCCACGGAGAAGGTTGGTCCCCATCAGTTCGGCGATGTAGGCGGTTGTTGGGCTGCGAGTGACATCGCCAAGAGCCCCCTGCTGGGTGATCCTGCCGTCTTCTATGACAGCTACATGATCAGCGAGAGCGAGAGCGTCCAAAGGGTCATGGGTAACCAGCAGAGTCGCCCCCCCAAATCCCTCAAGGTGGGTTCGTAGGTCGCGTCGAAGTGAACTGCGGGTACCCACATCCAACGCGGAGAGTGGCTCGTCGAGCAACAATAATGTGGGGTCTGTGATCAGCGCTCGTGCAAGAGCGGCTCGTTGAGCCTGGCCTCCCGAAACGACATTGGGTCGAGATCGGATGTGCTCCGCAAGGCCGACTCGCGTGAGCCATTCCGTGGCGCGACGTCGCGCAGACACCTTGTCGATGCCATTCGCCCGGAGTCCAAATGCGACGTTGTCGATCAGATTCATGTGGGGAAACAACAAGTGGTCCTGAAACATCATTGAGACCTGACGGTGTTCCGGCCGAACAAAGATGTTGCCAGTTGGGTCATCAACGATCTGTCCGCCGATGACGACACGGCCATCGTCGATTGCCTCGAGTCCAGCGAGTACACGAAGAGTTGTGGTCTTGCCCGAGCCGTTGGGTCCCAGGAGAGCAAGAACCTCGCCTGGGTTGGCGCGAAGTTCGACATCGAGATCCAGATGGCCCAATCGGAGAGTGATACTCGCGTCAAGAACTACGTTGGGGTCGAGAGTCTCGTTCATGACAACGACTTTCGATTCCGCACATTGTCGCGTCGCTCGGAGCGGTCTCGTAGCGCTAGCGCCATGACCGCCAGACTTATGGCCAACAACACGAGGCTGAGTCCGATGGCCAAGTTGGTATCGCTCTGGAGTGCCATATAGATGGCAAGAGGCATCGTCTGGGTTCGCCCAACGATGTTTCCGGCGAAAGTAATGGTTGCACCGAACTCGCCAAGTGCTCTTGCTCCTGAGAGCACTGCGCCGGCAGCGATTGACGGGGCCACGAGCGGAAGTGTCACCTTGGTGAAGGTGACGAACCGTGACGCTCCAAGTGTTGCTGCGACGTCCTCGTAACGCTGATCCGCGGCCTTGAATCCTGCTTCAGTAGTGATCACGAAGAACGGCAGGGCGACAAAGGTTGCGGCAAGAACCACTCCGGCTGTCGAGAACGTCAACTGGATCCCAAACCACTCATAGAGCGGCCTGCCAACGAGTCCGCTCCGACTGAAGGCGGACAGCAACGCGACACCCCCGACGACCGGCGGAAGCACTAAGGGAAGCAGTACCAGACCGCGCAACAAGGACCTTCCCGGAAACCGAACTCGCGCTAGTACCCATGCAAGGGGCAGCCCAAAGCACACTGAAAGCATGGTTGCCCACAGGGTGCACCACAGCGAGAGACGTAGTGCGTCTCGGGACTCAGGACTGGTCAGATCTCCAATCAGAGAGCTCCACGGGGCCCTCAGAATCAGCCCGAGAAGCGGGAGTGTGAACAACATCGAGGTGACGGCGGCCACCGCGATGACCGCGACCGGTGTCGGTCGCGGACCTCTGCTCACGGCGCTGCGAATCCGGCGTCCGTGAGAACCGACTGCGCCTTCGCTCCAAGCACATCGTCCATAAACGCCCTCGCAACCTTGGCGTTGTCAGTGGCCTTGATCACGGCGACGGGGTACTTCGCAATGGCGTTTTGAGCGGTTGGAATGGTGACACTCGTGACAGCGGAGCCGACGGCCTTCGCATCGGTCACGTAGACGATCCCTGCATCGGCATCACCATCGGTCACTGCTGAGAGGGTCGCCCGAACATCCTGTCCCAGGGTGACTCTGGACTGGGGAATCGTAACCCCGTTCGATTCAAGAACCTGGCTTGCATACTTGCCACATGGGGCGGTCTGAGCACAAAGCGAAACGGTTCCTCCGGCATCGGCGAGCCCCGCAAGGTCTCCTAGTTCCTTGATGCCTTTGGGATTGTTGGGCTTGGTCACAATTACGAGTTCGTTTGTTGCAAAGACCTTTGCCTGGCCATCAAGCAGACCGGCGCTCGCCAGAGTGTCCATGTTCGACTCGGAAGCGAACGCTGCCACGTCAACAGGGGCTCCGCTGAGTATCTGGGTGGCCAGATCTCCAGATGATCCGAAGTTGATTGTCACTGTTGTGTCGGGATTCTCAACCTTGAAATCGGCAGCGATTCTCGAGAACGACTCTTTTAGTGACGCTGCAGCGGACACGGTTATATCGCCACTGAGGGGAGGAACTGGCTCAGTGGCGGCCGGCTCGGAGGAAGGAACCGATGATGACGTGGAAGTGGATGAGTCCTGCTGGCCAACACATCCCAGCAGAGTAAATGTCGCAACGATGCTTCCAACGACAACAAGAAGCAGTGAAGCAGGCCGTCGCGATCGCATGGAATGAGAGGTTTCGCAAGTGCTCATGTGTGTCATCCGAACTCTTTGGTTGTAGACCACGGTTCTAGCGCACCTGTTGATACCTGAGCTCCACAGTTCCTGAAGTTAATTCTCGACGGTCAACGCCAGAGGTCGGGGCATCAGGCCTCTTGCTCTTTGTAGAACTGCTGAACCCGTCGCTCCATCTCGCCCTGGTCGACCACCTCTACCTGCTGACCGAGTCCCCATGTATGACCAAACGGGTCCCTTACTCGTCCACCTTTGACGCCGTAGAACTGAACTTCGAGTGGATAGATGACTTCAGCTCCGGCGTCCACGGCGCGTTGCCACACTGTGTCGATGTCGTCGAAGTACAAGAACATCGCAGCCGTGCTACGTCCTCCGAGGCTCGATGGCGAGACGTTTGGGGCGTCGGGCCATTCATCACCCAGCATGATCCTTACCCCACAGATATCGAGTTCGGCATGTGCGACCAAACCGTCAGGTCCAGTCATTCGAGGCTCTGGCTCGGTCGCTCCAAAGGCCGCCTTGTAGAAGTCGATTGCGGCAGCACACGGCGAGACCGTGATTGACGGGGTGAGGCCAGCGTGGCCTTGTGGAATCGGGTCTATGGCCATCGTCAGTTCCTGTTGATTGGAATATATGTTGCTTGGTCGATCTCTTGTCACAATATCGAGATGTTGGGGGCAATAGTTGTCGAGGATCTCATGGGCCTGAAGCTCCATCCCCGTCGACCTGTCACCCCCGCTCGGTAGGGTTGGAAACCTACGAGGAGGTCAATCATGGATTCGCTCAGTAAGGCAGTTGGAGCTCTCGTCGGGCTTGCAGTCGGAGACGCAGTCGGCACCACTTTGGAGTTCAAGAGTCCCGGAAGGTTCACGCCGATAGTCGACATGGTCGGTGGAGGGCCATTCGGTCTTGAGCCGGGACAATGGACCGATGACACATCAATGGCCATGTGTCTTGCGGAATCGATTCTCGACCGAGGTCGCCTTGATCCTGCTGACCAACTACGCCGGTTCTGCGCTTGGTACCGAAACGGGTACTGGTCAGCAACTGGTCGCTGTTTCGACATCGGCAACACGACTAGGGGGGCGTTGGCCCGCTTCGAACGAACGGGAGCAGTCATCGATGACGGCATCGATCAGGAAAACGCAGCGAACGGTTCGCTCATGCGGCTCGCTCCGGTTCCTATCCGCTGGCACTCTGACATTGGAGAGGCCGCCGAACGTTCGGGCGAGTCCAGTCTCACTACTCATCCGGCGTCTCGCCCAGTCGATGCGTGCCGTGTTTATGGTGCGATGATCGCTGCACTGATTCAGGGCAGCACTCTTGAGGCGGTTCTTGATGCTGATTTCTGGCAGTACGGACCGCTTGACCAGTGTGTCGAAACAGTCATCCGTGGCTCGTGGCGTACGAAGCGGCCGCCAGAGATCAGAGGTACGGGTTATGTGGTTGATGCGCTTGAGGCAGCGCTTTGGGCTGTAGCTGGTGCAACGGACTTCCGCGATGCTGTCCTGCGCGCAGCCAACTTGGGAGATGATGCTGACACCACAGCCGCCATTGCTGGCCAGTTGGCAGGAGCTCACTGGGGGGTCGATGGGATTCCGCTCGAATGGCGTGAACAGATCACCGAAAGCCAACGGATCGCAGCAATCGCCGGACGGCTCTTCGACATGGGCGCTGAGGTGGAGCCATCGCATCCATGGACCCATGACGATTTCATCCACGGCTACTGGGTAGAACCGGGACGGATTCTGGCGGGGGAATACCCGGGGCATCCTCATTCTGCCGAGCGTGCGCGCAGCAAGGTAAACCTTTTGGTCGACCACGGCATCCGCACGTTCGTGGACCTCACCACACCCCATGACAACATGGCGCCATACGAGCACCTCATCGCTGAAGCCGCACAGCGACGTGGCATTGATCTGGAACGGGTCCACCACCCCATCCCAGACATGGGGGTGCTCAGCGAGGGTGACTATGAGGCGATTGTCGAGTCGATACGAACGGCGCGAGACCAGGGCGGTGTTTACATTCACTGCTGGGGTGGAATCGGACGCACCGGCACGGTAGCCGGTTGCCTCCTCGTCGACAGCGGAATGAGCGCTGTTGACGCGCTTGATCGAATTGCCGAACTTCGATCCGTCACCAAGAAGCGCAACATGACCGCTCCGCAGACACGCGAGCAGATCGAGGTCATCCGTCAGCGAGCCCGGGCGGATCAGACGGCGGGCCGATACTGATGATCCAGAGCGCCATCACTACCGGGTTGAGGCCGCCAGAACCACCCGAGTCCATGGGCGATCGCGCGCAGCGAGCCAATGGGCCAACTGCGCCGATCTGTGGGATGCCGTCGGCGACCATGAACGTGGTCGAATCGCGAGATCCATCGCCGAGGGAGACCACTATCCCCGGACATCGCCCTATCTTGCTGACGAGGTGGTCGAGTCGCTCGAATCGGCACGCTGACACGTCACGGCATCACCCTGGTGAGTTCGAGTTCTGCGACGACTGGCCAATGGTCACTCACAAGCCTGGCCCCGGGTGCGGCTTCGATCACCGCAGCGTTCAACACGCTGAAATGACTGCTGAAAAGCACATGGTCGATGGCACCCGAGCGCGCCCTGCCACTGAATCCATGGAACGTGCCCACGGAACTTGCATTGAGTGCAGAGGTGAATCCGTTCTCCAGTAGGAAGCGTACAGAACCAGATCGAAGAGTCGCGTTGAAGTCGCCGACGATGATCTGGGGAACCGATTCGTCGAGCCAGTCGAGGAGTTGGTGGACGCTGGTGGACCGTGCTTTTTCGCTGCGGTGATCCAGATGCAGGTTTGTCGTGTCGAAGCGCACACCCTGACCGTTTCGCAGCGAGCAGGTGGTGGCGATGCGGGGAAACTGAGAGCCGGGTACGCGCGAGCCGGGTTGATCGGGCGTCGGACCAAACCATCGTGTCTTTGTTGCGAGAACGTCGGCGAAGCCATCTCGAACAAGCAGCGGAGAGGCCTCGCCGCGCCTACAGCGCGATCTGCCCCCGCCATGGATCTTAAAGCTTGACAAGCGGTGGTTAAGAGAAAGTCGTTGTAGTCCGGTGACCTCTTGAAGGCCAAGGACATCCACATCGAGGTCGCTGACCGCTCTGATTAGGGCGTTCACCCGAAACGGCCAGGCGTGCCGACCATCGAGGGCAAGGGCGGTTCGAATGTTGAATGTAGCCACACGGACTCGGGTGGCGGGTGCTGTGGTGATGGGTGCCCTAGTGGCGGGTGCTGTGGTCATTGGGATGATCGGCGGAAACGCAGGGGCCTGGGTCTCCTCAGCGGGGCTTGGTCCACCAGAACTCGAGTTGGATGTTGTCGGGGGCGCGGAACACCAGCGCTGAGCCGACGGCGGTGTCCTCGACAGGCGAGTGTTCAACCGCAAGCTCGGTGAGCCGCTTCTCCCAGTCA
>CAUJEC010000206.1 GCA_963169245.1 Actinomycetota bacterium | reverse complement strand
GGTCGCTGTTTCGACATCGGCAACACGACTAGGGGGGCGTTGGCCCGCTTCGAACGAACGGGAGCAGTCATCGATGACGGCATCGATCAGGAAAACGCAGCGAACGGTTCGCTCATGCGACTCGCTCCGGTGCCGATCCGCTGGCACGCTGACATTCGAGAGGCCGCCGAGCGTTCGGGCGAGTCCAGTCGCACGACCCATCCGGCGTCTCGCCCGGTCGATGCGTGCCGTGTTTATGGGGCGATGATCGCTGCGTTGATTCAGGGCAGCACTCTCGAAGAAGTTCTTGATGGTGACTTCTGGCAGTACGGATCGCTCGACCCCCGAGTTGAGACTGTCGTTCGTGGCTCGTGGCGTACCAAGCAGCCGCCAGAGATCAGGGGCACGGGGTATGTGGTCGATGCTCTAGAGGCGGCACTCTGGGCCGTTGCTGGAGCGGCGGACTTTCGGGACGCCATTCTGCGTGCAGCCAACCTGGGTGATGACGCTGACACCACCGCTGCAATTGCGGGCCAGTTGGCCGGGGCCCACTGGGGGTTCGAGGGTATTCCGCTCCAATGGCGTGAACAGATCACCCAAAGCCAACGTATCGCCGCAATCGCCAGGCGGCTCTACGACATGGGTGCCGGGGTAGCGCCTTCGCATCCATGGGCCCATGACGATTTCATCCACGGCTACTGGGTGGAACCGGGACGGATCCTGGCGGGCGAATACCCCGGCCATCCTCATTCTGTCGAGCGTGCGCGCAGCAAGGTGAACCTTCTGGTCGATCACGGCATCCGCACGTTCGTGGACCTCACCGCACCCCATGACAACATGGCGCCATACGAGCACCTCATCGCTGAAGCCGGTGAACTCCGTCGCCTGGAACTGCAACGGGTCCACCACCCAATCCCAGACATGGGGGTGCTTCCCACTGATGCGTACGACGAGATCCTCGCCTCGGCTCGAACTGGAGCTGCCAGGGGCGGCGTCTACATTCACTGCTGGGGTGGAATCGGACGCACCGGCACGGTGGCCGGTTGTCTCCTTGTTGACAGCGGAATGAGCGCGGATGAAGCGCTTGGTCGAATCACTGAACTCCGATCTGTCACCAAGAAGAGCAACATGGCAGCGCCTCAGACACACGAGCAGATCGAGGTCATACGTCAGCGAAGCCGCACATACTGATCAACAGAGCCCGGCGTGCTCGACGCGACCGATCCCGAGCCTCGGTGATCCCCACCAAAGCACTCGGACGGTCGAGTTCGAACTTATGGACGCGTTCTCAATGGGTGCAGACTGCACCCATTGAGAACTACTGTGTGGTCATGCCCAAAGTGATCCAGATTCGCGATGTGCCTGACGACGTGCATGAGGCCTTGGCAGCAGCGGCAGCGGCGGACGGCCTGTCGCTAACCCGCTACGTACTGCGCGAGTTGAGACAGACCGCTCGACGAGCCCAGATCGTGAAAGCGAATGCCTCCGTGGTTGCTGAGACCCAGGCGAAGGTTCGTGGCAGTGTCGATCGGGACACGACTCTCGCGGTGTTGCACGAAGGCCGTGGCGATTGAAAGTCGTTGACACCGGTGTCGTTGTGCAATTGGTTGCGAACGACCTTGACCCGGGACGTCTGGGCGATGAGGAACTGGCCGTGCCGCATCTCATGGACAGCGAGGTGATCAACGTGCTTCGGCGTCTCGTCCTATCGGAGGTCCTGACTGAAAAACAGGGCGCCGACGCGTTCGAAGGCTTCATGCGGCTCACGTTTAGCCGGTTCTCCGCTGAGCGGCTTCGTCCACGAATGTGGGCGCTGCGGCACAATCTCAGTTCTTATGACGCCACCTACGTCGCCCTTACCGAAATGCTCGGCGCAACGGCCCTTCTCACGACCGACAGGCGGTTGGCAAACGCGCCGGGTATCAACTGTCAAGTGGAGGTGCTCTGAGTATCCAGTCCGGTCGGTGCCTATCACGAACTCGTTGCTACAGGTTGCCCTCCCACGGGTTGAGGCAGGTAACACCGAGCAGTTCGAAGTGTCTGGTGTTGCGCGTTGCGACGGTCATGTCGGCGGCTTGAGCGATGGCGGCAGTGAGCGCGTCGTCGAGTGTGGAGTGTTCGGGAACGCTGTAGGTGGCCAGAATCTGAGCGGCAGGCAGGTCGAACGGGAGCACTCGATCTGCGAGCGCCGGCAGAGCATGGTCCTCGAACCAGCGGCGAAGGATCTCGCCCTGGAGCGGGTCCGACCGTTCCTTTGCAACCACTCCACGTTCGATCTCAGCCATCGTCGGTGCTGAGCAGGTCTACGAGGGTAACCGGCTCGCGTTCCAAGGCATCGGCAATGATCTCGCGAGCTTCAGCCTCGACGGACCGGCGGTGTTGGGCAGCGCGTGTCTTGAGTGCGGCCTTGGTGCCCACTGGCAGATTGCGAATCAGGATCTGCTCCATAGTCTTACCTTCGATATCAGCCACATGATGTCATTCGGTCGTTGTCTTCGGCAACGCGAGACAACGCCATTGGGGAACTCTCCGTCGCTGCCGCTGATCAGTTGGTCGTAGAACCGCCGTTGAGGCTGATTGTCTGTCCGGTCATCCACGATGCCTCGTCGGAGACAAGGTAGAGCGCGGCGGCAGCGACATCGTCGGGTTGGCCGAGACGACCGACGGGAATCGACGCGGTCAGGGCTGTAACGGCGCCATCTGGTGTGCCCTCGGGGACAGCGTTGCTCAACAGGCCGAGAGCGAGAACATTCGCGGTTACGCCTGTCGGCGCGAGTTCCTGGGACAGGTGGCGGATAAAGCCCTCGATCCCGCTCTTGGACGCGCCATAGAGCGAGACGCCGAAGGCGATTCCGGTGCGGGCCGCTCCCGACGATATCTGGAGTATTCGGCCGTGGCCGGCGGCGACCATTGGATCGATGACGGATCGGATGCAGTGGAGTGAGCCGTAGAGGTTGATGTCCACGAACGGCTGCCACTCGGTCGGAGTCATTTCTCGAAACGGGGTAGTGGTCATACCGGCTGGTGGTCCGGCGTTGTTGACGAGGATGTCGATCGGTCGGCCGAGCGCCGCAACAGCGTCGGCCACGCCGGCATCGACAGCGTCACCATCGGTGATGTCGAAGGGGACAGCTACGGCTCGACCGCCGTGTGTTCTGAGTGCCGCTGCTGTTGACTCTGCCCTGTGTGCGATCAGGTCGTTCACGGCCACGGCGGCGCCGCGGGCTGCGAGAGTGGCGGCAATGGCGGCTCCCACTCCACGGCCGCCGCCCGTGACGAGTGCGGTCCTTCCGGTCAGATCAAACATGTCGGCCCCCTGTCATCTCCTCTGACACGTTAGTTGACTAGGTCAAGTAACGTGTGGAGAACGGGTTTGATCCGAACGGGCGGGATGGAGTGAGGATGGGTGCCGGGATGGTTGAGCGGGTGGAGTTGAGCGGGTGGAGGTGAACGAGTCCACCGCCTCTGGGGCTCTCCGGCGCTTTGTTGGACGTCGGGCGATTGTCACCGGGGCGAGCCGGGGGATCGGCGCTGGGGTCGCCGAACGACTTGCTGCCGAGGGTGCGTCGGTCGCGCTCGTCGCCCGGACAGGTGAGCCGGGCACCAAGATTGCGGGCAGTCTGAGGGAGACAGCTGATCGGTTGGCCGATCATGGGGTGCTGGTGGCGGTGGTGGTCGCCGACCTGACCGACGAGCAGGACCGGGCTCGGGTTGTCCCTGCTGCTGTCGAGGCGCTCGAAGGGCCCATCGACGTGCTCGTCAACAACGCGGCGGCAGCGGTCTACGCGCCAGTCGTCGAGATGCCGCTTCGTCGGCGCCGCCTGTTGTTCGAGGCGAATGTGCACGCTCCGTTGGATCTTGTTCAGGCGGTCGTTCCCGCTATGGCAGCCGCGGGTCAGGGTTGGATAGTCAATCTCGGCAGTCGGACGGCTCGGCACTGGAGCGGTCCTCCGTTCGACCTTGGTGTCACCGGCACCACCACCAGTGTCTACGGTGCGTCAAAAGCGGCGCTTGATCGCATCAGCAATGGTCTCGCAGCCGAGTTGTTCGACGTTGGGATCCGGGTGAACGCCATCGCGCCTCGTGGTGCAGTGATGAGCGAGGGGGCCGAGGCTCTGGTGGGCGGCAGGATCGATCCCGAGAAGATCGAGTCGCTCGAGCACATGGTCGAGGCGGTTGTTGCGCTCTGTTGTTGTGGGCCAGAGGTGACGGGTCAGTCGAGAGTCAGTGACGACGTGCTCACCGACTTCGCCCTCGATGTTCGGGGTCTGGACGCGGCTCCGCTCAACCGGGACGCATCAACATGAGTCGTCCCGAAGCTCACCCGATCGCAGTCGACCGTGAGGAGATGGCCCGTGCAGAGCGATCACTCGAAGGACTGTTCCGGCTGTCGATGGGCCGGCGCACTCTTTCGTATCAGGCCAACGTCGTGGGAGTCGAAGTGTCGCGTGCCGGCTACGCGATCCTGCGCACACTCGATGACGAATCGCCACTTGCCATGGGAGACATTGCCGCCCGTTGTCATATGGACCCAGCGGTTGTCGCCCGTCAGGTCGACACGCTCGTGAAGGCCGGGCTGGTCAAACGTGTGGACCATGTCGGCGACGGGCGACGCCGGGTGATCGAACCAACCGAGCGGGGAGCCGACGTCTACGGGCGGATCATTGAGATGCGAACGGAGTTCATGTCGAGGGTGCTGGCGGACTGGTCGAGCACCGACCGCGCTCGGTTGGTCGCACTGGTCGACAGACTCGTCGGCGACCTTCAGCGACACCGGTTCAGCACAGATGAGGAGGCCTGATGGGCGAACAAAGGGACAGTGCCGCGCGAATCCATCGGATCGACTACGCAGGATCCGTCCACGACGAGCGTGAGATCGAAGCAGTGGTGGCGGTGCTGCGCGGGGGTCCGACGGCCATGCGTATAGGCCGCAACGTCCGGGAGATGGAACGCCGCGTGGCGGAACTGCTCGGAAAGCGCCGAGGAGTCATGTGCAACTCGGGCAGCTCGGCGCTGTACCTCGCGATCGAAGTGCTGGGTCTGGAGCCAGGCGATGAGATCGTCACCTCCGCTGTCACCTTCTCGACCGATATCGCTCCGATGGTGAAGTCGGGGATCGTTCCTGCCTTTGTGGATGTCACCCCGGACACCTTCCAGGTCGACGTCGACGGTATCGAGGAGATGATCGGCCCGAGAACCAAGGCGATTCTGGTTCCCAACCTGATCGGGAACTGCCCGGACTGGGATGCCATCGAAGCGACTGCCGAGCGGCACGGACTGATAGTGGTGGAGGACTCCTGTGATGCACTGGGTCAGACGCTGCGTGGCAGTCCTACGGGGCGGAGGGCTCACATCTCGTTGACCAGCTTTGCGCTGAGTCACATCATCACCGCTGCTGGAACCGGCGGAATGGTGTGCTTCGACGACGAGGAACTCGTCGACAAGGCCCTGCTGCTGCGTCGATGGGGTCGACGCTCCGAGGTTCAACTCTTCGGCTCCACCAGGGGAACGGAGAAACGGTTCTTCTCCAACATCGAGGGAGTCGACGGTGAGGCGGACCTCGAGTACGACGACATCTTCATCTTCGATGAGGTCGGTTGGAACTTCGAGCCGTCGGAGATGTCAGCGGCGTTCGGTCTCGTCCAACTCGACAAGCTCCAAGAGAACCTTGCCCGCCGAAAGCGGAACTTCGAACTCACCTTGGCCGGATTCGCCCGCCATAGCGAGCTGTTCGTGCTGCCCCGGCAGACGCCCGGTGTCGAGACGGGTTGGCACATGTTCCCGTTCATCATCCGCCCTGACTCCGGAATCAGGCGTGCCGATCTACAGCAGTGGATGGAGCGGCACGGGATCGACACGCGCATGGTCTGGACAGGCAATGCCACCCGTCAGCCCGCATTTCGAGATCAGCGGTTCCGTGCTCCGAAGTTGGGACTCCCGAATGCCGATCGGGTCATGGAGTGGGGCCTCATCCTGCCGGGTAGTCACTCGCTCGACGACGCGGACTGTGCGTGGATGATCGAATGCCTCGACGCGTTCGTGGCTAGGGGTGGGTAGTTCGGGTGTCGATGGATATGAGGTCCAATGTGGGCCCGGCGGACAGGATTTGACGAAGGTCCTGAGCCTGCCGGTGGCGTCAGCCAGATCAGTCTCCGTAGTGGAGACGCTCGAGGTCGACAATCTCGACGTCTGACCGCTTGGACTGAGGAGATAACCCAGTGCGCTGAGAGAGCCCAAGCCGCAGCGCGACGGATGGACGGACACTGAATCTGTCAGCGTTGGTCATAACGATGTTGGCGGTGTACTGAGACGGTTAGATGTTGTCTGGTGCACAACGTTGAAAGGTGACGTGGCATGGCATGTTCTCAGTGTGGGGCCGGCAATCACAACCGAGCGACCTGCCCCGAGTTGTGGCGTTGTAGGGCGTATGGCCAGTCTGGGCACAATATTCAGACATGTCCTGAGGCTCGGCGTTGTAGCGAGTGTGGCAGCTACCAGCATGACCGTCGGACTTGTCCGCAACGATTGCCCACTAGAGTCCGGCCGAGTTTGGTGTTGGAGGCATGATCGCCAGCCCTCGCTGGTTGGGTCAGTGGTACAGGTGCTCGGAGTCGCTGGCGAGCCAGAGGACGGAGCGAATGGCTGCTGGCGCCCGGTTGGCCCCGCACCCTGGAACCTGCAGCATGTCCGAGTTGAGTAGATCATCGAGCGCCTCTGCGCAGTCGACGAGCGCTCCTCGATGTTCGCGAGTAAGGCGGTGGGCGGGTAGATGGACCGCGGCGAGTGCAGCGGTCTGCCAGTAGCGGCACATCTCGACCAGCGCGTCCAGAGCCTGATCGCCGACGGGGTCCCTGCAGATTGCGAGTTCTGCAAGACACACGAAGGTAAACCTGCGGGGCAGGCCTTGGTGGTGATCAGGGAACCCGAGTTGTTGCCACGAGTGGTCCCTCGGATTGACAGCGGCCACCAGCGCGCTCACTGATCCGAAATCGCGGGCAGCTTTGATGGTCTCCAGAGCGAGCTCGGAGAACAGGAAGATCCGAGGGTGGTCACGGTGCCCGGCTGCGCAGAGATCCACAAGCAGGCTGGGCTCACCATCACCTGCTGGGCCTACCTCGTCGAGGATTTCCCGCAGGTTTGCCTGAGCCGTCGGGTAGTGCAACCGGCTGCGAACGAACCGGTCGAAGCTATCTGTGGCGTTGCGGTCGCCGCGCAGCGGATCGTTGGCGAAGCGCTCAATAGGTTCACGGGCATAGGAGAGGAGGAAGTCGATGTCGTCGTCAACTCCGTCGAAGTCGAAACGATTCTTGAAGTACCCGTCAAGCCAGCCGAGGATCCTCGTCTCCATTTCTCCATGGGTGATGATCCCGCGTCTGAGTGCGCTGACTACTTTGTCAACTCCCTCTAGGCACGTGTCGAACGCATCCAGATCCTCGTCCACCATGCCTCCATCGTACTTGGGTGATATTTACCCAGGGCGGCGGGCACTGGGAGAGCCGTATCTCCGGCGCAGACGTGATCGAAGTCCGACCCCACTTCCAGCGGGTATCCCTATGAGCGACTAGAACGATCTCATGAGCGAAGCAGGCGAAGGTTGGTATGACGACGGTTCTGGGACGATGCGGTGGTGGGACGGCAATTCCTGGACCGACAGGACTCAGCAGGAGTCGGACCTGAAAGGCGGATCAACCAACCCGGTCGAGCGAATACAGGCGGCGGCTGTAGCGGGCGCACAACCACGGCCAGCACCGGCTGGCATGAGCTACGTGGTACTGCAGGTGATTCTGAAGGAGAAGTTGTGGGGTACGGGTTCGGGCAATCTGACCGAGTTGGAGCACGCGATCAATGCTCAGGCGGCCCTTGGTTACCGCCTGCACACGATCAGTACGGCCGCCTCTGGAAGTAAGGGCTTCGGTGGTGGCGACCGTATACAGGCAACGATGGTGTTCGAAAAGCTGCCCTGAACTCGACAGCTGAGATCCCGCTGACGCCTGACGCGAAGAATCCGCCCAGGACTGATGGCGGTACCCCAAGGGGTCGAAAAAGGGGGCGTCCACCGCACCGAGGGACGACGCCGTCTCGACGACGGTCATTATTGAGCGACAGTTTCCAACGAAATTTTCCGACCGGGGTGTCTCATCTCCTCATGTCCTGACTCGTTACGGGTGAAAGGGTCACAACGGCCCACCCATTGGAGGACAGGATGACAATTCAAACGATGCCCTTAGGCGGGCCTATGGACGTGCTCGAGCGGGCAGCGGTCGGAGCGCCGATCTCCCGGTCGGGCATCTCGCTGTTCCCGCTATATGTGATCCAGCCGTTCACCCCAGCGATCGCCACAGGCATAGCTGATGCCATACGGATCGACGAGAATGACCAGCAGATGGTCTCGACCATCAAGGTCACGAGCCTGATCGACAAACCCTTCCTCCTTGTCGAGGGCGAGACGTTCAAGGGTGGCCTTCAGCAGCGGACTCTGAACGTGAGTGTCCTGGTCCCACCGCGGGTCGAACTCGACATCCCGGTTTCCTGTGTCGAAGCAGGTCGTTGGTCGGGGGATCGATCATTCGATGGAGTCTCCGGTCAGGTGAGCAGGCGGGTGCGACGGGCGAAGGCCGAGGGCGTGGCTCAGAATGTGCGGTTGGCCGACCATAAGGCCTCGGATCAGCATGCGGTGTGGGAGAGCGTCGATGGCGAACTCTGTCGCCTTGCCGCCCCTTCACCGACCCGCAACTACGCGGACGCCGAGATGCTCTTCGATCAGCGAGACGACCTTGCCGACAGCGTCGGGGAGCTCACCGAACTCGGCCCGCTTCCCGGGATGTGTGGTGTGGTTGTCGGCCATGGCAGACGGATCGTCTCGGCCGAGGTCTTCGCTGATGCCGAACTCTTCGCAGCGAAATGGGACCAGATTGTTCGATCGATCATCCTCGATGCTCCAGATGATGTGGTCGGTCGACCATCACCAACGGCAGCACTTCGTTTTGTCCAGCGCCTTGCTCGAGCGAAGCCTCTCACCTCCAGCGGCGTGGGTCTCGGTTTCGAGGGGCACATACAGTCCCCGAATCTGGTCGGCCAGACGCTGGTGTGGGATGAACTCCTCGTTCACGCGGTTGGGTTCGCCACATAATGGGATGGTGAGAGAGCCAGACCCCCCGCCCAGATCGCCGACAGCGAGCGCGACCGACTCAGCCTCTGACGATGCAGCCCCCAACGATGCCACCTCGGTCGCGCTCGACTGGCTCAGAAGCGAACAGGCCAGCCGAGTAGCGGCCCGTTACCTTCGCAGTCGAGCGTTGCCGAGTGTCGATGACCTGATTGACGACGTCCTCGCCGACACCTGTGTCGCAATACTCGAGCGTCAAGCCAGGGGTCAGTTCGACCCGGAGAACCCCGAGGCGTATGCAACCACGATGCTGCGCAACCGAATCACCAAACTCAACCGCCCCCCGACGAACATTGCCGATCCGGACGAGGTTGCTGATCAATCGGATCCGGACCCCGTATACGAATTCCTTAGCGATGACGTCAGAGTCCTCATCGAGAACAGGCGACTTCGTCCGGCGATCACCTCTGCGATGCTTTCCTATCTGACCTTCCTCATGCACCCCGACGCGATACCGGTCGACGCTCCTCAGCCCGTATCGGGCGCTCGGCCCGATCAGGCGAGAGCCTGGCCAGCGCTTTGGATGGCGGGGGAGCGTGAGTTGTTTTCCGAATCGAGTTCCGGGGCGCTTCGACGTCGACGGGCACGGCGGATCAGCGAGGTTCTTGAGCACATGGGAGCCGTTCTTGCCCATGCCAAGGCGGAGCGGAACGGGGCCGGGCGTCAGAGGGAAGGGAATCGCGTGGCGGGTCGGGAGAACGACGGTGGATGATCATCTGGTCTCGATGCTCTATCCCATTCTCGGCCGGGCGATCATCGACCGTGATCGCTTCGAGGTGCTCGGCGCCCCACCAGGCCCCGCTGGAGTCTCAGCGGTGGATCTGCCCGATGGCGAGGTGTGGGAGGTCGACCACCTCGAACCCGGTATCCCGGTGCGCTTCGAGGTCGATGCCGAAGGTGCTGACCGATCTCCGCTGCTCGTCGCGGTCTTCGGTGGCGATGGGGCGCTCTACCTCGCTGACGAGGCAACTGAGTGGTCGCCCGATCTCGAATATCTGATCGACCCTCATGAGGGCCGTCCCCTGCGTCGTGATTATGGCTCGCACGGCAACGTCTCGCGATCCGGCGACCTGGCGAACATGGCGGGTCAGGTTGTGGTCCTCTCCGATCTGGGGTCCGATGTCACTCTTGGCCCCTTGGCCCGTATAGCCGCCGTGGCGGAAATGGTGCCACGGGCATATGGCGTCTCGGGGGGCGAACTTCTCCTACCTCGATTCCCCGAATTCATTGCTCTGGCAAATAGTCTGGTCGGGGAGATCGACAATGAAGAGCTGACTCTCCTCGATGGCGGCCTCGCCCTCAGACTCGCCGATGCAGTGAGCCGCTTGCTCCAGACAGGGCGGGTCGGGCACTCTCCGCTTTCCGAACTGGTGGCAGAACTGCTGGAGTTGGGTCAATTCGACAATGCCCGCATCAGTGCACTGACGTTGAATCGGGCCGATCGGGGTCGCTCGGAGATGGACGATCACATGTTCGGCGATGGGCTTGCCGAGGATGCCATGGTCACAGATCACATGGCCGCGGCTCCGCGCTTGGCGGCTCCGCCGTCGTCGGATCAGGCGGATTCTGACGAGCAGTACCTGGAGATACAGCGGCCACATCCATCGCTGCTCCGTGTCAGGGTCGCTCGTGGCGTAAACGAGCGTTGGGTCCGGGTTCGCGGGACGCGGGGACTCGTGACACTGGCGCTGGCACCGTTGCGTCGACAGGACCTGGTCGAGTTGGCGGAGTTGGCCATACCTCCTGACATTGAGGACGAGGACATTCATGTCGAGGTTGTCGATGTTGATGACCTGGGTGGATCAGACGGCGGTCCGATTCAGATGATCCAGAGCGCCATCGAAGCTGGTCGTGATGCCGCCAGGGTCACCCGAGTCCATGGGCCGTCACGAGCCGTGAGCCGCTGGATCAGGTGCGCAGACCTGTGGGAAGGCGTCGGAGATTATGAACGCGCCCGAATCGCCAGATCCATCGCCGATGGCGGGTTCATCCCGCAGATATCGCCCTACCTTGCCGACGAGGTGGTCGAGTCGCTCGAATCGACGTACTGACGGGTCACTCTGACACTCCACGACGTTACCCGCGTCGGCACCCTCAGCTGATTTCGAGCTCTGCGAGCACAGGCCAGTGGTCGCTCGCATGCGTGGTTCCGGGTTTGGTCTCGATCACTGCTGCGTTGAGCACTCTGAAATGATTGCTGAAGAGCACATGGTCGATGGCGCCCGACAGCGCCCTGCCGGCAAAACCATGGAAGGTTCCACCCGAGCTCGCGTCGAGCGCCGATGAGAATCCGTTCTCCAGAAGGAAGCGCACGGAGCCAGATCGCAGGGTTGCATTGAAGTCGCCGACGATGATCTGGGGCACGGAATCGTCGAGCCAGTCGAGGAGTTGATGGACGCTGGTGGACCGTGCTGGTTCGCTGCGGTGATCCAGATGCAGGCTCGTCATGTCGAAGCGCAAACCCCTACTGGTTCGAAGCGAGCAGGTCGTAGCGATGCGCGGAAACTGGGTACCGGATATTCGTGAGCCGGGCTGATCGGGCGTTGGACCGAACCATCGTGTCCTTGTAGCGAGAACCTCAGCGAAGCCATCTCGGACAAGCAGTGGAGACGCCTCGCCGCGCCGGCATCGCGATCGGCCCGAGCCATGGATCCCCAGGTTGGGCAACCGGCGTTGTAGCACCCAACGCTGTGGTCCGGTCACCTCCTGGAGACCGAGCACATCAGCGTCCAGACCGTCGACTGTCGAGACGAGCGCGTTCACTCGAAATGGCCATGAATGACGGCCGTCGGGGGCCCATGCGGTTCGAATGTTGAACGTGGCGACACGGACTCTGGCCATTGCTCTGCTCGACTCGAAAGCTCGCCGAGGGGTCTCCTCAGCGGGGCTTGGTCCACCAGAACTCGAGTTGGATGTTGTCGGGGGCGCGGAACACCAGCGCTGAGCCGACGGCGGTGTCCTCGACAGGCGAGTGTTCAACCGCAAGCTCGGTGAGCCGCTTCTCCCAGTCA
>CAUJEC010000205.1 GCA_963169245.1 Actinomycetota bacterium | reverse complement strand
TCGCGCACTACGGTACGCCGATGCGCGTGCTCCTTTCCCGAATCTGGCTCTTCCTCTGGCGGTGGAAGGTCGTGAACAACGATCCGTTGCCAGCCAAGGCCGTGGTGATCGCAGCGCCCCATACGAGCAACTGGGACTTCCCCATCACGATGGCCATGGCGGCGGTCAAGGGCGTGGATATCAAATGGCTCGGCAAGGAGCAGATGTTCAACAAGGTGCTCGGGCCGTTCTTCCGGGCCATGGGTGGCATCTCGATCGCCCGTGAAAGCCCGGCCGGGATCGTCGACGATCTCGCATCTGAGTTCAGCCGTCACGACTCGCTCATGATGGTGGTTCCCGCCGAGGGGACCCGATCCCCGGTTGAGTTCTGGAAGTCGGGCTTCTACCGGATCGCCCAGCAGGCGCAGGTTCCGATCGTGTGCGCATTTGTCGACAAGTCGACCCGCTCAGGTGGATTCGGGCCGGTCATCGTCCCCTCTGGCGACGTCAAGGCCGACATGGACATCATCCGCGAGTTCTACCGCGACAAGTCCGGACTCAAGGCGGACCGGTTCCTAGAACCCCGCCTGAAGGAGGAGGATCGGGTCGCCTCCGGAGACGCCAGCGGCTTGGACAGCGCCGACGCCAGGAACGCCAGTTCCGAGGTCCCATCCGACTCAACCGACTGAGCGGTGCCGGGCACGAGTGAGCGGCGCTCAGCCGAGCGCGAACATCTGCTCGAAAATGGACCCCATCGTTTCGACGTCTGGAGCGATGTCGAAACTCCCATCGTCTCGACGCTTGATGGTCAGCCCCGGACAGAACGCTCCCTCACCGGTTGGGAAGAGGAAATGGGGCGAGCCGATAACGCCCAGGGCTTTCCCTTCGCGCCACTCTGTCCGGGTCAGTTCCTCTGCCGTGTCCATGTCCAGAAGCACCAGCCCGAAGCGGGATGCAACCTCGCCGAGCACGGCTGGATCACTCACGTCGCGACCGTGTTCGAAGATCTCGGTACGCAGGGCCATGCTGACCTGTTCGCCACAGTCGAGGCTCTTCTCGTAGGCGACGTGCGCCAGCCCGAACGCGGGTAGCGAGGTTCGAGGGAAGGTCTGCGGGTTGAAGCCGGCGAAGAGTTCGGGAGCCACTGTGTCCTGCATCCCGACGATCTCGGCGTCAAGATGATCGGTGTCGAATGGCGCGTTGTTGACCAGTTCGAGGGGCCAGGCGCGTACATGCAGCCTGACCTTCGACCCACGCCGGTCCCGTTCGGCGAGTATGCGGTGAAGTCCCACATATGTGAATGGGCATCCGATGTCGGCGAAGACCTCGACCGTCGGGTTCTCACTCATTGATATATCTCCCTGCTTGTCGACTCCGATCGAGTCGACCCTGAGTTGGACTCGGCTGTGCGCCGAGATCGACTGTGAGCCCGTGATGACTGAAACTCGGCTGACGGTGAGTCCATTCCGAATTGTGACGACGTTAGGACCCAGACCGCTCCGGTATGGACCATGCACAGAAGAGAGTCCATTCTGTACCAGTGAACTCGATGATGGCGCACTCGACGACGGAGCAATCGATGGCAGAGACCCTGACGACAGAGAACATGACGGCGGATCACTCCGCAACACTCCAACAACTTGGCGTGACTCCCTTCGACGCGGACAACCATTACTACGAGGCGCTCGACGCCTTCTCCCGTTATCTGGACCCACGACACTCCGCTCGGGTATTCCAATGGGCAACGATCGAGGGCCGGTCATATCCAGTGATCGGCGGAGCGGTTTTCCGTGGCGTGAAGAACGCAACATTCGACCCCGTTGCACAACCTGGGATCCTTGCCGACTACTTCCGCGGCAACCCCAATAACGATGATCCACTCGAACTTCTCCGGCGCCACGAACCGATCCGTGCCGAGTACCGCGACCGTGACGCCCGAATCCGTGTGATGGATTCCCAGGGAATCGATCGCTGCTGGATGTTTCCGACGCTCGGCATGGTCTACGAGGAGGCCTTACGCAGTGACCCGGAGGCCGTCACGCTCCTGTTCAGCGCATTCAATCGTTGGCTGGCAGACGACTGGGGATTCGCCTATCAGGACCGGATCTTCGCCGCGCCATACCTGACTCTCGTCGATTGTGACTGGGCGATTGCCGAACTGGAGTGGGCGCTCAGTCTTGGAGCAAGAACGGTTGTCATGCGCCCAGCCGCGCCCACGACCTCTGCAGGACGGGTATCTCCAGCGGATTCGCAATTCGATCCGTTCTGGGCGCGGGTGAACGAAGCGGGGATCACTGTCGTGGTACATGCCGGCGACTCCGGTTATACCTCGCATGGATACGCCAGCGAGGGTTTCACAACGGACTTCGGAGGAGTGCCCCAGCCGATCAAGATGCTGCAGCTTGAACGACCGATCGAAGACTTCCTGTCTTCACTGATCTGCGAGAACCTGTTCCACCGCTTCGCCAATCTGCGGGTCGCTTCGGTCGAGAACGGCTCCAAGTTTCTTCCCGGGCTCTTCGATCGACTGGAGATCCTCACAAGAAAGATGGCCGGCTGGTTCCCGGAGGACCCGGTCGAGACCTTCCGACGTCATGTCTGGATAAACCCGTTCTGGGAGGATCATGTGGATGATGTCATCTCGCTCGTCGGCACCGACCGAGTGATCTTCGGATCGGATTGGCCCCATATAGAGGCCCTACCGGAACCACTGCAGTATCTCGATGAGGTCTCACATCTCGGGGTTGACGAGCAGCGGCGGATACT
>CAUJEC010000204.1 GCA_963169245.1 Actinomycetota bacterium | reverse complement strand
ACAGAATTGTGGGAGATGTGGAGGCCTTGGTCGGATTGGCCGGAGTTCATGGCAGGCACGGCCAGCGACTTGAGCTGTTGACCTCTAACCTCGGGCGCTCCCGCGGGAGCGTCCGAGGTCACTTTGAGTGAGCAAGGAGGTATTAGTAGCCAGCGCCCATCACTGTGGGTGGGATTCGCGCGCCCGTGGGCGCGTGCGTTGTTGGTCGTCGGCATTGGCGGAGTGCGATAGCGGTGACGTGTTTGGGCGCGCCACAGCGGGCGCGTGTCAACGCTACGACGGGCGGACCGGCGGACACGAAGACCGGCTCACACGCGGACCGCCTGTCAGAGTCGGACCCGTAAGATCACGCCATGGACGAGATCCAGGTGACGATCTACACATCCACAGACTCCGATGACGTCCTCGAAATCCTCGACCGCGTCACCGATGAGATCCTGCGACCCTCATTCGAGGACGACGAGTTTCCGTCGGACAAGTCGCTCGCAGATGGGTTCGAAGATGGCCAGGTGGTGGGAGTTGCGTCGTCGCCAGCGAAGGGCGTTCTTGGTGTCGCTGTTGCCGATTCGCCAAATGCCGATGGTCTCGCTCTTTTCAGCTACCTGGCGACGTCACCCAACAGCCGAGGAAGTGGGGTCGGCGGAGTGTTGGTGGAGGCGATGCGCGCACATTGGGCAAGCGAGGACGTCGGCCTGGTCCTGGGTGAGGTGCATGACCCTCGGGTTCATGAGGAGACCGAGACCGAGCACCCCGAGGCTCGTGTGCGCTTCTACTCACGCCATGGCGCCGAGGTCCTGGGCGTCCCGTGGGTTCAGCCCGCAATCGGAGCCGGGTCCGGCCGAGTCGAGGGGATGCTGCTGATCACCCTCCACAGATCGGGCGACTACGCGGGAGACTCGATCGACTCAGCGACTATCCGCAGATGGGCTCTCGACTACTACCGGTCGAGCGCCGGCGAGGAGTCCGGCATGTTGCCGAGCAGTCTCGATGATCGCCTGACGTCAGCGCCGCAGATGGACGTGTGGCCAATTGATGAGTACGCAAAGGTGGCGCTTCTCAGTCCATAATCCGGGCGTGCAGAATTCCGACGCCCAGATGAGTTCAGGCCCCACCAACGCAGTCGCGCGTGCTCAGGAGATTGCCGAGTCAATCCTCTTTCCGGCAGCGCTCGAGACAGACCGATCCGATCTGCTTCCGGTGTCGAACCTCGACGCTCTCGCCGATGCCGGGCTCTACGGACTCTTCGGTCCGTCCGCCGTTGGTGGGCTGGAGTCAGACCTACAGTCGGCTGGAGCCGTCGTCGAAGCTCTCGCATCGGGGTGTCTCACCACTGCCCTCGTGTGGCTCCAGCACCATGGGATCGTGGGAAGCCTGCTCTTTGGCCCCGATGAGTTGCGAGACCAGTGGATGGCCGACCTGTGCGACGGCACCCGGCGTTCAGGCATCGTGTTCGCCGGGCTCCTCCCCGGACCGTCCTCGCTGATTGCTCGGCCGATCGAATCTGGTTGGACCATCGACGGCGACGCCCCTTGGGTGTCGGGTTGGGGGCGGATCGACACCCTCCAGATCGCTGCACGCGGCCCCGATGATACAGTCGTCACCGTCGCCATTGACGATCTGGACGACCCTTCCATTTCAGCGACCCGACACCGGCTGGCAGCCCTTGACGCGAGCGGCACCGTCCGGCTCCGCTTCGATTCGCTCGACGTGCCCGAGGGCAGGGTCCTCAGCGTCGTCCCACATGAGCCCGAAGCATCCGGTGGACTCAGTCTGCGGCTGAATGGGTCTCTTGCACTCGGCGTTGTTCGACGGTGTTGTGAACTGATCGGTCCGAGTCCACTCGATGATGATCTCGCGCGGGCTCGGATACAGCTCGATGAAGCTGGTGCCGATGAGATGGCCGCGGCCCGGGCCAATGCGTCGGCATTGGCGGTCCGGGCCACGGCTCAGTTACTTGTCCGCACGGGCAGTCGATCGATCGAGATCGACAACCATGCCCAGAGGCTCGCTCGCGAGGCGATGTTTCTACTGGTGTTCGGCTCGCGACCGGCTATCAAGGAGTCGCTCATAGACCTGTTGTGACACTCGACCCGGTGACTGCACGCCACCCGGTGACTGCATGGCCGTTGGTCTATGCCATGCGGTGTCAGCCCTTGGCGACCCCAAGCGCATTACGCCTTGGCGCAGTTGGTCAGGCCTCAACCCGTGTGGCAGCGACTTCGAACTCGAGCGTCACCTTCTCGCTCACGAGCACTCCACCGGCTTCGAGCGCGGTGTTCCAGTTGACGCCCCAATCCTTGCGATTGATGACTGTCGAACCCTCCAGGCCAATGCGGGTGTTGCCCCATGGGTCAGTGACAGGGCCACTCAGTTCGAAGTCGACAGACACTGGCAGCGTGACGTCCTTGATGGTCAGGTCACCGGTTACCGTGAAGTTCTCATCGCCGACCTTCTCAACCTTCGTCGAGGCGAACGTGATCTGCGGGTAGGTGTCCATGTCGAAGAAATCGTTGCTCTTCAGGTGAGCGTCGCGGTCGCTGTTGCGGGTGTCGATGCTCTTGGCCTCGATGGTCAACTCCAGATGTGAGTTGGACGGGTTCTCGGCATCGAAGAATCCCGAGCCCTCAAAGGTGTTGAAGCTCCCGCGGACCTTGGTGACCATTGCGTGACGGGCGACGAACCCGATGCGCGTGTGAGTCGGGTCGACGTTGTAGGTGCCGGTCACTGTGGTGGTGTCCTGGGTTTCGGTTGACATGTTCTACTCCATTCAAACTGGTTGATACGTCATCCAACCACGTCCATCGATGCCCTATTCCCGATACGCTGGAAAAATGTCGGGGACTCCTTGGCTCAGCGATTCCGAACAGACGGCCTGGCGGGGTTTCATGGAGATGCACGCCGTCGTCGGCGCCGAACTGGCCCGCCGACTCGCTGCGGATTCGACGCTGTCTTATCAGGACTATGAGGTTCTCGTCGCCCTTACAGACAATGATTCCGGCCAGTTGAGGGTGATGGAGATCGCCGAAGTCCTCGGATGGGAGAAGTCACGCGTCTCACATCAGGTTTCCCGGATGACTTCGCGGGGTCTGGTCGAGAAGCGCCCGTGCGAATCTGACCGTCGGGGATTCGAGGTATCTATCACCGACGTCGGTCGGTCCCATATCGAGCGAGCAGCACCCGGACACGTCGAAGCGGTTCGGGAGTTGTTCATAGATCGACTGTCGGCCAACGATCTCGCTTCGCTGACCAGGATCGCCAGAAAGGTTCTCGGCGGCGAGTCTGCCTAAGGCTGATGCACCACCAGCCGCGCCCCAACGCGAGGGCCTACCAGCCGCGACTTCCCCGCCAGTCCCCACGGCCCAGCCAGCCGCTACGCCCCGGCCATGAGCGCGAGCATCGCGAGCGTTCCTCCGCGAAGATCGCCCATGAGCTCTGGTGCCATCCTGTTCATCACATAAGACATCGACAGACCTGAGTCGACGTCGATTACTGCAATCGAACCACCCCAACCACCCCAGAAACACGACCTGGGGTTGGCGCTCAGGGGTACCGTCTCGTTCATCAGGCCGAACCCGATGCCCAGACGCATCTTGGCTCCGAGGACCAGGTCCACGTTCTCGATCTGCTCTTCGAAGATCCTGTTGACCGTGTCCTCCGACATGAGCGTGACTCCGTCGACAGTCCCGCCGTTGGCAATGGCCGCATGCACCCGAGCCACCCCGCGAGCGTTTCCCTGACCGCCTGCGGCCGGGATCTCAGCGGCACGCCACTCGCGCGTGTTCGGCTCAGAACCGTTGAGCGGACAACTGCTCAATGCCCGAACCGCTACGGACTCGACATTCGATCCGACCGCCTCGCCAATACTGGTGACGTCGGGCGGGAAGAGCTCCCCAACGTTGTGTTCTTCGGATTCGGGAAGCCCGATGTGGAACTCCGCTCCGAGTGGTCCCGCCACTTCGTTGCGGAAGAAGGTACCGATCGACGCTCCGGTCACCCTGCGGACGATCTCCGCTTCCAGATGTCCCTGACTGATCGCGTGGTAGCCGCTTCTCGTCCCCGGCTCCCACCACGGGGCCTGCGCCTCGAAGTTCCGAGCAGAGACATCGAGGTCATAGAGATCGGTGACCGCTATCGCCGGGCTCCATCCAGGGAGTCCGGCGGTGTGCGCCAGCACGTGGCGAACGAGGACCCCCTCCTTTCCGTTGGCCCCGAACTCTGGCCAGTACTGCGCCACTGGAGCATCGAGATCCAACAACCCGCGGTCCGAGAGCATCAGCAGGACAATCGCTGCCATCGTCTTGGTCGTCGACCACACATTGCAGATTGTGTGTTCTTCCCACGGCCGACCGTCGGAGTCTGCATCACCGGCCCACAGATCGACCACGGTCTCGCCGTCCTTGGTCACACAAACGCTCGCGCCGACTTCGAGGCCCTCGTCGAAGTGTCTGGCGAACTGTGCTCTCACAGCTTCATAGCGCTCATCGCAGTAGCCGTGTACCTCTGCCATCTAATTCACCCCCGACCAGGACCGACTCGTCGACCCCGGATATCTTCATTGACGCCGTCCCCCCGGGTCGCTCTCAGAATCTACCCCCATGACGATGTCTGTCGTGACAAAGATCTCAAGGGTCCCTTACGGGTTGGTAGGTCGGCTGGTGTGGTAGATCAGTCATATGACTGATCTCGGACCGCTTGAACCTCTGCTCGGCAACTGGGAAGGAAACGGCGGACTCGACGTCTCCTTCCACAACGACGATGGCCACATCGAGGAGACCACCTACTTCGAGAAGGCGCACTTCACCAGAATCCCGATCGTTGAGAACGGCGAGCAGACCATGCACGGCCTGAACTATCAGATGACAGCGTGGCGTCATGGCGAGGAGGACATGGATCCGTTCCACGATGAGGTCGGCTATCTGCTCTGGGAGGAGTCGACGAATCAGGTACTGCGCTGTTTCGCCGTCCCTCGGGGGATTGCCATTCTCGCCGGCAGCACGGTGAGCCCAGATGCGAAGACCCTGCACTTCGATGCCGTTCCGGGCGATCCGACCTATGGATTGGTCCAGAACAAGTATCTGATCGCCAAGGCCGAGGCGACCGACTACAAGAGCAGCTTCACCCTCAACGACGATGGCACGCTCAGTTACACCTCGGACCTGGTGCTCAAGCTCGCAGCTATGAACGGTGAGGAGATGCACCACACGGATCACAACACGCTCACAAAGGTCAGCTGACCGGGCGAGTCCTTGGATTCACGGAGTGAGGGTGACGCGGCTGATCGTCTCAACGATCAGCACCGCCCTCAGCGTCGCGCCGCTCGCACAAGCTCGTCGAACACACGCTGTTGGTGCGGGTCGCTTCCAGCAGTGTCCTCGGGGTGCCACTGAACGGCGACGGTCCAAGCCGTTCGGCCCACCACCTCAAGGGCCTCCACCGTGCCGTCGGCAGCGCGGGCAATCACCGAAAGCCCGTCCCCGACGCGGTCGACCGCCTGATGGTGGTGACACTCGACCATCGGCGACGTCGTTCCCAGAACATCGCCGAGTCGGGTTCCGGCGTCCACAGTCACGCTATGGATGGTCCCCCCGCCGCCAAAGGGGATCCCGTGTTCACCGATCCCGGGCATATCGGGTATGTGCTGGTGAAGCGTTCCACCCTTCGACACGTTCAGTAGTTGCAACCCGCGACAAATGCACAGCAGCGGCACGTCCGTCTCCAAGGCCGCTTCGAGCAGGGCAAGCTCGAAGGAGTCCTGCAGTTGATCGACGACCTTCACAGTTGGATGAGGCTCTTGGCCGTAGATGCCCGGGTCCACGTCGGTCCCGCCCGTGGAAATGAGCGCGTCTAGGGTCGCCACGATTCGGCGCGCGTCATCCGGGTCCAGTTCACGGGGCGCCAGCAGAACCGGCAGCCCGCCCGCACGTTCGACGGCGTCTGAGTATGTGGCCTGAAGTGCGATCGACTCGACGAGCGGGTTCGGCTGGTCGACACCACGGCGCCGGGCGGTGAGTCCGATTCGGGGTAGTGGATCTGCCATGTCAGAGGCGCTCGAAGTTGCGGCGCAACTCCCAGTCGGTCACCGTACTGTTGAACGCCAGCCACTCCTGTCGGGCGTGATGCAACAGGTGGTAGTGGACCTCGGTACCAAACGCTTCTTTAGCAACCGTTGACGTTTCAAACAGATCGATGGCCTCGACGAGGGTGCTCGGGATCCTCGGTATCTCGGCGGTGTAACCGTTACCGGAGGTCGGTTCGGGAGGTTCGATCTGATTGCGGATTCCGTGCAGGCCACCGGCGATGGTCGCCGCCACCGCAATGTAGGGGTTGCAGTCGGCACCCGGGATCCGACTCTCGACCCGCATGGCCTGACCCTTGCCCACCACCCGGAACCCAAGGGTCCGGTTGTCGGTGTCCCACCCGATCGCTGTCGGCGCCCACGATCCGGGCTGGTAACGCTTGTAACTGTTGACGAATGGGGCCCAGCAAACCGACAGTTCGGCCGCTGTCGCCATGAGCCCGCCCAGGTACCAACGGAACAGGTCCGACATCTCGGTCGGATCCTCAGCGGCCATGACAGAGCGACCGGAGGCGACGTCCCACAGGGATGAGTGGATGTGGCACGACGACCCGGCGTCGTCGAAGGTGTACTTCGCCATGTAGGTGAGCGACATCGAGTTGAGCGCTGCGATCTCCTTGGAGCCCTGCTTGTAGATGGTGTGGTTGTCCGCCATCCCCAGAGCGTCCGCGTACCGCAGGTTGAGCTCGTGTTGACCACGTCCTGCCTCACCCTTGGAGTTCTCCACCGGGATGCCGGCTGCGACCATGTCGTTGCGGATCTGGGCGATCAGCTTCTCATCGGGCGTGGTTGCGAGTAGGTGGTAGTCGATGATGTAGCTGCTCGAAGGGGTCAGGTCCGAATAGCCCTTGTTCCAGGCCTCCTCGGGTGTTTCCCTGAACAAGTAGAACTCGAGTTCAGTGCCGACCATCGACTCGTAGCCGAGTTCCGCGGCCGCCTGAATCTGATGGGCCAGGATGGAGCGTGGCGCGATCTCGATCGGAGCGCCATGATGGTCCACCAGATCGCAGAGGACCATGGCCGTTCCCTCGACCCAGGGCGTCACGCGCAGCGTCGTCAGATCTGGGCGGGCGACCATGTCGCCATAGCCGGTCTCCCAGTTGGAGAACCGAAACCCTTCGAGGACGTTCATCTCGACATCGGTCGAGAGCAGGTAGTCACACGCCTCGACAGCCCCGCCAGTATCGGCGAGTTGGTCCAGGAAGACTCTCGCAACGACACGCTTGCCCATCAGGCGTCCCTGCATATCGGGGAAAGCAACCACGACCGTGTGGATCGCTCCCCGCTCGACCTCGGCGGCGAGTTCTTCGATACTCAACATGACGCTTTGCTCCAGATCATCATCGGGTACCGCTCACTCAGGCGTGGTGTATGCGCTGGTGATGCCACCGTCGATTAGGAGCGACTGGCCCGTCATATACGAGCTCTCATCCGATGCCAGGAAGACCGCGCCGTTGACCATCTCCTCCGCCTCTCCGAATCGGCCCATCGGAATGTGAACGAGTCGACGTTGCCGCGCGGCCTCGTCCTCCATGAACTTTGCAAGCAGCGGAGTGAGCACCGGTCCGGGACACAGCGCATTCGCACGCAACCCTTGACGCCCGTAGATGGCCGCGATCTCACGGGTCATCGACAGAACAGCGCCCTTCGAAGCCGTGTATGCGATCTGGGGTGTGGCAGCACCAAGATGCGCCACGAAACTCGCGACATTGATGATCGACGCGCCTGCTCCACCCTTGGCGCTTGGACTTTCGAGCATCGCGGGGATAGCTGCCTTATTGCAGAGCCACAGGCCCTTGACATTGACATCAAAGGTCAGGTCCCAGATCTCCTCAGAGGTCTCGACAGGTGTGCCATCCCCCGAAGGCGAAACCCCGGCGTTGTTGTAGAGCACATCGAGACGACCCCATTCGCTCGTGGCAGAGTCGATGGTTGCCTGAACCGCAGCCGAATCACGGACATCGACCTGCGAGGCGATCGCTCGGCCTCCGCCAGAGGTGATCTCGGCGGCCACCTGAGCAGCGGCATCACCGTTACTGTCGGCCACCACAACCGCTGCTCCTTCGGCTGCGAATCGGCGAGCTGCAACTGCACCCATGCCGTTTCCAGAGCCCGTGATGACGGCGACCTTATCGTTGAGACGACCCATTCATGCCTCCTGTTAGCGGCGATCCGACCAGTCAGACCCGACGCCGGGCAGACGATTGCAACCCGAGATTCTATGACCGGGCCCACCACGGTACGCTGCCGAGATGGGCGCATCCACAAGCGACACTTTCCAATCCTCGTTCGACCTGATCATCGGAGGTGAACATCGTTCATCATCTAGTGGGTCAACCATCGATCTGATAGAGCCGGCAACGGGCGAGTTCCTCACTTCGGTCAGCCAGGCCGACACAGAGGACATGGATGCTGCATTGTCGTTCGCGACCCAGGAGTTCGAACGTGGAACCTGGCGTCGGACCAGCGCGACCGAACGGGGCCGGGTTCTCCTTCGAGTCGCGAACCTGCTGCGTGAACGTTCCGAAGCCTTCGCTGTCGCCGAGACCAGGGGCGCGGGCCACCCGATCGGAAACAGTCGCTGGGAGGTAAACGCCGCGGCGGATGTCTTCGAGTATTTCGCTGGTGCCGCCAACAAGCATTATGGCGACGTGATCCCGGTCCAAGACGCTGGGCTCGATGTGGCCACCCGAGAACCAGTTGGTGTCAGCGCTCTGATCGTTCCATGGAACTTCCCGTTATTGATTGCCACATGGAAGGTTGCGCCCGCACTGGCATGCGGTAATCCGATCATCCTCAAGCCTGCCTCGCTCACCCCGGTGACCGCTCTCATGCTGGGCGATGTTCTCTTGGAGGCAGGCGTTCCCCCTCACGCCGTCAATGTCGTTCCGGGGCCTGGTCGCAGCGTCGGCCAACAGCTCATCAGCGACCCACGGGTGAACAAGATCAGCTTTACCGGCGAGACGGTGACCGGCGTCGGCATCCTGCAGTCCTCCGCCCCCAATTTCGCCCGTGTTTCTCTTGAGTTGGGCGGTAAGTCGGCTTGCATCGTCTTTGATGACGCTGATCTGGAACGAGCGATTGCTGCCACACCGCTGTCTGTGTTCGACAACACGGGTCAGGACTGCTGCGCCCGCAGTCGATTCCTTGTGCAACGTGGCGTCTACGACGAGTTCGTAGCCGGGTTCGTAGAGGAGAGCCGCAAATTGGTCGTGGGTGATCCTCTGAGCGAGGACACCCAACTCGGGCCGATGGTCTCTTCTGCGCAGCGTCAGGTGAGCCTTGACTATCTCGACATTGCCGACACCGAGGGCGCCACCCGGGCACTTTCGGGTGAGGCATCAGGACCGGGTTGGTACCTGTCGCCTTCGGTACTGACAGATGTCCGAAATGACATGCGCGTCTCACAGGAGGAGATATTCGGACCGGTCGCCGCGATCATCCCTTTCGACACCGAAGACGAGGCGATCGAGATGGCAAACGACAGCCGTTACGGCCTGTCGGGTTCTGTGTGGACAGGCAACCTGGGTCGATCGATCCGGGTGACCCGTGCGGTACGAACCGGCGTGATATCGGTCAACTCTGCCCGCAGCGTGCGCACCGAAGCCCCATTCGGAGGATTCAAAGCCTCTGGAATTGGCCGTGCACTCGGCATGGCCGCCATGGACGACTACACCGAAGTGAAGAACATCTTCTTCAGCGAGGAAGTCTGAGTGGAGCCGTCAGCGAAGAAGCGCTTGCAGCGAGGGGAGGAGATCCTCATCTCCGCGCACGATAAGCCCATCGCCCGGTTGTCCGCTATCGACGAACCGACCGACCGACCGACTCGCAGCGCTCGTAGCGGCAGGTTTGGTCCGACCACCGAAGAGCCGGCAACGCCAGCGTCCCGTCCGACGTATCAGGGCGAAGGGTTCTGTGAGTGACCTCGTCGCGGACCAGCGGCGGTGATCACCTATGTCGACGCTTCCTTGCTTCTGAAGCTTGTCATCGAAGAGGAGGGCTCGGAACGAGCTGGACTGATCTGGGATAGAGCCGACGTATTGGCCTCGGTTGTTCTGGTTGTGGTCGAAGGGAGAGCGGCGCTCGCCGCTGCGCGACGCGGTGGACGACTCGACTCACGTCAGCATCAACAAGCGCTCCAGGAGTTCAACACGCTCGTTGATGCGCTTTCGATCGTCGAGGTCACGGAAGGTCTGGTCGATGATGCATCTCATCTCGCAGAGTCTGAAGCCTTAAGAGGATATGAGGCGGTCCACCTTGCCGCGGCCCTCTCCATCGGATCAGACATTCTCACTAGTTCAGACACAACACTGTTTGAGGCAGCCAACCGACGCGGCCTACACGTGGCGAACCCGCTGAGTACATAGCGTCGCGGTTGGTGGGGCGGCTCCAACAGGTGCGTGTTGGTCACGCCACCGAACACCCTGAGCGCCTGTCATCTGAGCAGCGATCATCAGCCGAGATCTGCCACCTTCACGTGTGTCGCCAGCGACGCAAGCCGACCGATGTCGTGTGGATCGCAGGTGGCGACAACCGCTCCTCCCCGTAGGTCTGCGTCGGCGACGAGGAAGGCGTCGACCGCCATCTCCGATCCAGCACCGATAGACCCGAGCAACTGACCTGCGCGCACCCCAGCACGCGTGTCGACTGGGTGGACCTCGACCCGGTGCCTGCGCAGGCCACTGAACACTCCGGCATCGGCCGGTCCGCCACGCACGACTTCAGCCAGGACCGCAGCAACCGTCGCTATCGGTAGTTCTCGCGCTCGCATCTCAGCCACCAGTGCCCGAACACGATTGCGTCGATGATCCGGTCCGTTGGCAATCGCCGATATGGCCTCGCTGTCAAGCAGCAGCACTCAGACCACCATCGCGGGGCGATCAGCCGTTTGGGCCCAGTCATCCACGATTCTCGCAGCCCAATCGAGCGTCTCGGGGTCGATTGGCCCATGCTCTGCCTCGAGTTCAGCCAGCCACTCGTCGACCGAGCGAAGATGCCGCATTCTGGACAGATAGGCGCCAACCGCATTGTCGACGGTCGAGGACAGACTACGTGAACCGACCAGCGATCTCAGTTCTTCGAGTTGCTCGGTGTCGAGCGTCAGGGTGACCTTCTCTTTTGCCATAGTCGTATAGTAGTACGTTTACACGTCATAATTGATTACACTCCCCGCACTATGCCAGAAGCGTGTGGCCATTCAGTCGAGTTCGAGCGCGAGGCGCAAAGCGTCGGCGATCGCGTTGAGTTCATCAAAGGTGGCCCGCCCCACGACTTCTCCAAGACGCTCATAGGCAACAGCCGATGTCTGCTCGATAAGGACCTGGGTAGCCTCACCGTCAACGGTGATGGTGGGCCGGAAGATCCGTGCCGGAGATGATCGTGAGGTCGGCGCGACAAGCACCGTCGACAACATCAGGTCCTCGGACTGGAGTACCACGGCGTAGCGGACGCCCTGTTGTTCGTGCCCACGGCTCGACTTCGGCGACCGGAGACGGTGAATGTCACCACGCACGCAGTTCGTCCATCTCGGCCAGCACACGCCGGCTCTCTTCACGATCGCTTTTGTCGTTAATCACTTCGATGGATTCCGCGCGCATCTGTTCACGTCGACGGAAACGCACCGCATCAACGAGCGCTTGGCGGATCGCCTCTGATGCAGTTGACCCATCGGCAGTGAGTTCTGCGAGAGCTCGCTCGGAGCGCTCATCGGTTCGAAAGTTCAGCACTGGCATACTACACAACGTACTACAAAACGTGGTATCCGTCAATGTCAGCTGCCAGCCCTATCAGCCTCAAACTCCCACACGAACGAACACCCGTCCCCGTCAGCTGACCCACATGAGAGTCAATAGAGCCGGAAATAGTATTGACCGGCGTTCGAGAGATAGATCGAACCAGTGAACCGCGCCGACCACGCCGACCCTGCGGGTAAAGGTGTCCCATCGGTTTTGTTCAACCCGACAGAAACCGATGTCCCCCAATCACCAGACCCTGTCACCGAATACCCGTGCAGGGTGGGCGGCCCAGACAGATCACCTGTTGGCCAGAACCGTGTGGCCAAACCATCAAGTTCCTGATCAAAGGCCATATAGGACACCGGCGTCGAAGGCCCACCAGACGCGTTCATCGATGCTTCCGACGGGTTGCCTCGCCAGCTGCCTCCATAGCCCTTGCATAGATTAGCGCCAGCACCGCGATCGGGGGACCCCACACCAATGCAGTTCCCATAATTCCAACGAAGCGCCTACCAATTAAGTAAGAGAATGAGCCAGCAAGCGTGTACATAGCGAGACTGCGAGGAGCGAAATACACCTTTAGAGCGGCCCAAACGTTTGCCGCTCCTTGGGACAGTAAGGCGAAAGAGAAACGTGACTCTTGCATCTCATCAACCACAAAAAACTTCGCAGCTTGCCAGTCCGACAAAGTTCCCCCGGCTGACGGTTCTCCCGATTCCCACAAGGCCTCGGCCGGATACCTGCCGGGGATAACCGCTCACGAAAGCACCGGCTCGCCTGAGACGACCAAGGCCAGCAGCGGCTGCTCTGATCTCGTCCCCTCGGGCAGCAATCGTTTTACCAGCGTTCGTCACCTTCACACCGAAGGCTCCGACTCCCCCGAACGCTCCGCCGATTAGCGCCGACCCCGCCGCCCCC